>CAZWEZ010000025.1:0-41615 GCA_964632795.1 uncultured Thalassospiraceae bacterium
CCACGCTCAAGGGCGAAAGCCTTGGAAAGCCGTCTCTATGGGTCATTATCAGTGCTCCTTGGTATTAGTTCCGAGCCTCCCCCCCGCGCCGTCGATGGCGGCCGTGATTCGGCCCCCGACCCGGCCCGCAGCAAGAAGCCGAAAGGCGCCACGAACAAGGTCGCCGAGATCGGCGGCCCCGACGGCCCCGAGCCGACCCGCTACGGCGACTGGGAACGCAAGGGCCGGTGCATCGACTTCTGATACGCCTTCCGCCACAAGTTCTTTTTTTGTTCCAATCCTGCCACTTTTGGTTTATGATTCGCCGATTTCGAAACCCCGGTTTCGCAGAGGTTTTGATTGCGTGCACCTCATACGGGAACAATATTACGGGCAACAGTCATTACAAGTAGCTGGAATCGGCGAATGGACTTTCGTGGGGGACTCTTCGGGTGGATCGCGGTGGCGGCGACCTTGCCGGTCCTTTTGCTCGCTCCGACGGTCGGCGGGGGGGCACCGAGGCGATCCCCGGTCCCATCCCGGCCCGGGTCCTGGAGGTGATCGACGGCGACACGATACTGGTCCGCGCCCGCATCTGGCTGGGCCAGGAGGTCGAGATACGGGTTCGCCTGCAGGGGGTCGATACGCCCGAGCTGGGCGGGGCGTGCGAACGCGAACGCGCCCTGGCCCGCCGGGCCCGCGACTTCGTCCGCCACCAGATCGGAGGCGGCGAGGTGGTCCTGCGCGACATCCAGTACGGCAAGTACGCCGGGCGCGTCGTCGCCAGGATGTCGACCGCCGAGGGCCGGGACATCACCACTGCCCTCCTCGAGGCCGGGCTCGGCCGCCCCTACGACGGCGGCCGTCGGTCCTCCTGGTGCGACGGCGGCGAGGACCGCTGAACGCTAGGGCGTATCATGCTTCAATATTGGTGACATATTGGTGACGGTATACCTAATTAACCTTAATTAAGTATACCGTCACCAATATGTCACCAATATTGAAGCATGATACGCCCTGATTGCGGCGAAAGCCGCAATCCGCCGCGTTAGCGGGCGTAAGCCTGCGTGGCGTTTGAACGCGGATTGATCGCGTGAGCGCGATCAATCCTGAAATGCTCTAGGTACCGCCCGGTTAGCCGCCGTTTCGGAAATCCGTTGCCCGGAAGCCTCAAGTGGGGCATCTTTTCCCTCCTGAACGGGGACCCATAAGGGGGGGCGCGATCCCCGTTCCGGGACGTGGTTGGCGTTTGAAACCCGGGTGCTCGGATGTCGTTCCTTGGTTCGCTTATTGGCTGGCTTGCTCCTTCCAAGACCGCTCGTCCGGAGGCCCCGAGACGGCGCGGCGAGGATGCCTTCGTGCCCAGCGACGTCGCGGCGCCGGCGGCGGCGGCGGTTCTCGTCGCCGACTTCGACGGCGATCGGGACGGCGCCGTGGTCTCCCATCTGGTCGATCAGTTGTCGGTGCGTTCGGGAATCCAGGTCCGCCGCACCAAGGCCGCGCTCAAGGTGTCGGGTTCCGGGGGGCTGGTGGAACGGCTGGTGGCGGCGGCCGAGACCGGCCGCAAGTGGCTGACCGCCGCCAAGGCCGAAATCCTGCTGTGGGGCGAGGTGGCGGACGACGGCGTGGTCAAGCTGCGCTTCCTGACCGCGGTCGCGGACGCCGAGGGCAAGCCGGGGACCTTCGGCCTCGGCGATACCCTCGAGCTGCCGGGGGAATTCGACAACGATCTCGACGACATCGTCCATATCTCGGTGTTGGCCGCGTTGGGCCCGGTCAAGCAGGGCCCGCGCCAGCGCCTGTGCGAGATGCTGATCGCCGCCGCCGACCGGGCCGACCGCTTCGTCGAGGCGCCGCCCCCGGACCTCGGCCAGTCCGGCGCCGCCTCGGTGCTGACCTGCCTGGGCAACGCCTTCGCGGTGATCTGGCGGCTGACCGGGGATACCGCGCGCATCGAACGCGCGGTGTGGATCTACAAGGCGGCCCTGGCCAACCTGCTCAAGGACGAGGCGCCGCTGGCCTGGGCGATGGCCCAGAACCACCTGGCCGCGGCGCTGGAGGCGACCGCCGAGCGCAACAAGGAGGACACCGAAAACCTGGTTGCCGCCGCCGCCGCCTACCGGGCGGCGACCCAGGCGCTGGGCCGCCACGAACACCCCAACGACTGGGCCTTGGCCCACGTCCACCTGGGCATGGTGCTGTACAAGCTGGGCCGGCGGACGGGCAAGGCGGCGGTGCTCAAGGACTCCTGCGCCGCCTTCGAGGCCGCGCTCGGCGTTTACACGCGGGCCGCGATGCCCGGCCAATGGGCCGAGGTGATGAACCAGATCGGGGTGGTGATGATGGCGCTGGGCGAACAGGTCGGGGGCAACACGATCCTCGAACAGTCGGTGGCCACCTTCCGCAAGACGCTGGAGGTGCGCGGCCGCGAGGCGACGCCGCTGCTGTGGGCGCAGACCGCCAACAACCTCGGCGCGGCGGCCTTCGCGCTGGCCAAGCGCAACGGCAACCCCGGGCTGCTCAACGAGGCCTGTTCGTGCCTCGAGGGGGCGATCGAGGTCTACACCGGACACGGCCGCGCCAAGACGGTGGCGGTGATCCAGAAGAACCTGCAACGGGTCCAGCGCCTGCTCGAGACCCGCCGCCCCTGAGGGTCCTTATCCGTCGTCGCCGAAGCGGGCGATGTCCTCGGGGCCTTTCTTGGTCGCCACCTTTTTCTTGCCCTGGACCAGGACGCGGATCTCCTCGACCACGTCGGGGTTGGCCAGCGTCATCACGTCGCCGATGTCGAGGGTGTTGGAGATCGCCGCCAGCACCCGGCGCATGATCTTGCCCGAGCGGGTCTTGGGCATGTCGGGCACCACCCACACGTTCCTGGGCCGGGCGATCTTGCCGATGGTGTCGTCGATCGCCTTGACCACCTCGGTCTTGGTCGCCTCGCCCCCCTTGGCCCCGGGCTTGAGCGAGACGTAGATGTCGGGCACCCGGCCCTTGAGTTCGTCGACTACCGGCACCACCGCCGCCTCGGCGATGTCGGCGACGGTGAGGGCGGCGGATTCCAGCTCCTTGGTCCCCAGTCGGTGGCCGGCGACGTTGATGATGTCGTCGATGCGGCCCAGGATCCGGTAGTAGCCGTCCTCGGCCTGCATCGCCCCGTCGCCGGTCAGGTACGGCCAGTCCCGCCAGTCCTTGCTTTTCGGGTCCTTGCAGTACTTGGCGTAATACGTCGCCACGTAGCGCTCGCGGTCGCCCCAGATGGTCTGGAAGCTCCCCGGCCACGGGTTGCGGATGCAGATGTTGCCGGCCTTGCCCGAGCCCGCGGGCACCTCGTCGCCGTCCTCATCAAAGATCACCGGGTGGATGCCCGGCACGGCGGGCCCGGTGCTGCCCGGCTTCATCGGCTCCAGCGCCGGCAGGGTCGAGCACAAGAAGCCGCCGTTCTCGGTCTGCCACCAGGTGTCGACGATCACCGCCTCGCCCTTGCCCACCACCTCGTAGTACCACCGCCAGACCTCGGGCTCGATGGGCTCGCCGACGGTGGTCATGTGCTTGAAGTGGTAGTCGTACTTGGCCGGCTCGTCGGGGCCCGCCTTGCGCAGCATGCGCACCGTGGTCGGCGCGGTGTGGAAGATGTTGACCCCCAGTCGCCGGGCGATCCGCCACGGCCGCCCGGCGTCCGGGTACACCGGCACCCCCTCGAAGACCACGCTCGAGGCGCCCAGCGCCAGCGGCCCGTAGACGATGTAGGAATGGCCGGTGATCCAGCCGATGTCGGCCATGCACCAGTAGACGTCCTCGGGATGGATGTCCTGGACGTACTTGGAGGTCCCCGCGGCGTAGGCCAGGTAGCCGCCGATCGAATGCTGGCACCCCTTGGGCTTGCCGGTGGTGCCCGAGGTGTACATCAAAAAAAGCGGGTCCTCGGCCGGCAGCGCGACCGGATCGATGCGCGCCCCGGCATAGTCCGCGAGCACCTCGTTGACCACGAAGTCGCGGCCCTTGACGGGCTTGCTGGCCGACGACCAGGTGCCCGGGAAGCGCTGCCAGATCAGCACCTTGCCCACCTTCCGGCCGAGCCCGGCGGCGGTCTCGGCGGCGATGTCGGCGTTGAGCTTGTGATCGAGCAGCTTGCCGCCCCGGTAGTAGGCGTCCATGGTGATCAGCACGTCGCTCCCCGAATCCACGATGCGGTCGGCGCACGCTTGGCCCGAAAAGCCGCCGAAGACCTGGGAATGGATGACCCCCAGCCGGGCGCAGGCGAGCATGGTGATCGGCAGCTCGGGCGTCATCGGCATGTGCAAGGTCGCCCGGTCGCCGGCCTTGAGCCCGCAGAAGTCCCTGAGCAGGGCCGCGAACTCGTTGACCCTCACGAACAGCTCCTGATAAGTGATGGCGATGGGCGCCTCGTCCTCGGGCTCGGGCACGAAGTGGATCGCCGCCTTGTTCCTGTACTTGGCCAGGTGGCGGTCGATGCAGTTGTAGGAGGCGTTGATCCGGCCGCCGACGAACCACTTCCAGCACGGCGCGTCGGAGGTATCGAGCATGGTGTGCCAGTAGGAATACCAGTCCAGAAGGTCGGCGTACTCCTTGAAGCAGTCGGGGAACTTGTCGAGGCCGAACCGCTGATGGATGTCGGGATCGGTCATGTTGGCCTGGGCGATGAAGGACGCCGAGGGATGGATGTAGTCCTCCTCCTTCCAGTGAACCGCGATCTGCGCCTCGCTGAGCTTCTTGGCCTTGGCTGACTTGGCTTTGCTCATGACCGAAATCTCCCGTTTGGAAACTGGCGATGTCCTCAAGTTACCGAGTCGCGATTATCCCAAGCAACAGATTCCTGGTTCACGCCGGCGGCGCCCTATGCTCACTCGGGGCGCAACGGGCGCTTGAGAAGCCCGGCGATGGTCGAATCGATGTCGGCGAAGTGGTTGAGGATGCCATCGACGGCGAGGCAGATGGGCATCTCGACGCCGAGCCCGCGGGCCAGGTCGGTGACGGCGGCGGCGCTGAATACCCCTTCGGCCACCGAGGCGCGCCCGGCCACGATGTCGTCCAGGGCCGCGCCCTCGCCCAACTCGACGCCGAGCGAGAAGTTGCGCGACTGGATGGCGTTGCAGGTCAAGGTCAGATCGCCCAGCCCGCACAGCCCCATCAGGGTCTCGGGCCTCGCTCCCTTGGCCGCCCCCAGGCGCGCCAGCTCGGCCAGCCCGCGGGTGATCAGCGCGGCGCGCGCGTTGTCGCCGAGGTTGCGCCCCTCGACGATGCCACAGGCGATGGCCAGCACGTTCTTGACCGCCCCGCCGAGTTGGGCGCCGATCACGTCGTCGGTGCGGTAGATCCGGAACCTGGGGTTGCCCAGCGCCTCCGACAGCGCCGCCCCCAGGCCGTCGTCGGCGGCGGCCAGGGTCACCGCGGCCGGCAGGTCGCGGGCGACCTCGGCGGCGAAAGTGGGACCCGAGAGCACGGCGACGGGGGCCTGGGGAAGGACTTCGCCGAGGACCTCGCTCATCAGCGACGCGGTGTCGCGCTCGATGCCCTTGGCGCAGATCACCGCCGGCACCCCCGCCTTCCAGTCCCCGGCCAAACCGGTGGCGACCTGGCGCAGGTGCTGGGCCGGGGCCGCCAGCAGCACCGCCTCGGCGTCGGACGCCTCGCCGGGCTCGCATGTCGCCCGGATGGCGCCGTCGAGTTCGACCCCGGGCAGGAACAGGGGGTTCATGTGGTCGCCGTTGACCGCCGCCGCGACCTCGGGCTCGCGCGCCCACAGGACCACCTGGCGGCCGGCCCGCCGGACGACCATGGCCAGCGCCGTGCCCCAGGCGCCGGCGCCGATGATGCCGATCCGCTCCATCGCTCCGTTATACCAAGGAGCACTGATAATGACTCATAGAGATCACCTCGGCGTGCCGCCGGGTAGGAGGAAAGCCGTCTCTATGGGTCATTATCAGTGCCCCTTGGTATAAGCCCCGCCGGGCCGGCGCGGGCAAGCCGCAACAGGCTCAGGGATTTCTGCCGAGGTTCCTATGTATATCTGCCGAGGACGACGGTGATGTTGTCCTTGCCGCCGTTGTCGTTGGCCATCTCGACCAGCCCTCGGCACGCCGCCTCGAGATCCGGCGCCCCGTCGAGCCGGCGTTCGATGGCGTCGTCCTCGACCATCGTCGTCAGGCCGTCGGTGCAGGCCAGGAACATATCTCCGCTCGACAGCTCGTGAAACGAAACATCGGCCGTCACCTCGGGCCACGGCCCGAGGGCCCGGGTGATGACGTTGCGCTTGGGCGGCTCGCCCCGGCAGCCGCCGTCCCGCCACTCCTGGTGTAGCGAGTGGTCCCGGGTCAAGCACTCGAGACGCCCCCCGCGATACCGGTAGAGGCGGCTGTCGCCGACGTGGAAGGCGGCGACGCGCGCCTCCTCCTCCATCACCCACAGGCCGGCCACGGTGGTTCCCATGCCGCTGCCCTCGAGCAGGTTGTCGTGGCGGTTGGCGTCGTGGATCTGGCGGTTGGCGTTGGCGACCGCACCCTGGATCACCGCCCCGGCGATCGCCGACAGCGGCCCCTCGCCGGCGGCCGTGGGCGAAAACATCTCGGGGTCGTATTCGTAGATGAAATCGGAGAACACCTCGCCCGCCATCCGGCTGGCGACGTCGCCGGCCTGGTGGCCGCCCATGCCGTCGGTCACCAGCAGCAGCCCCAGTTCGTCCTCGATCAGGAAGCCGTCCTCGTTGAGGTCGCGCAGGCGCCCGATGTCGGTCAGGCCGGCGGCGGTCATCCTGGGGCCCGGTAAATCGGTCATTCCCGCCACGCCACCACCCGGCTCGATGCCTCCTCCAGCGATCCCGACAGGGCGAAGCCCACCATGTAGACGGCGAGCTGGCGGAACACCGCCGCCCTGAACTCGGGTCCTATCCACATAACATACGGACCCGGATTGCAGTCCAGATATTTCGCCTCTCCGCGCCCGTCCACGATCACGTCCCAGGCCGCGTAGTGGAGGCCCAGGAAGCGGTTGGCGCGGACGATCCGCGCCTCCTCCTCGCCCGTCAACCGGAGGTATTCGAACTCCTGGCGGCCGGTCCGCGAATCGACGCCGCCCTCGGTGATGATCCTCAGCGCCAGGACCACGGTGTCGGCGATCACGTGGATGCGCACGGTGTCGCCCCGGAGGCGTTCCTGAAGCAGGACCGGACAGGCTCTCAGCTCGTCGAGGCGCTCCAGGTCCGCGGGCTCGACGATGCGGGTCGAGCCGACGCCGATCGCCGGCTTGGCGACGGCCTCGCCGACCTCGGCGATGAACCGCGCCGCCGTCTCGGGGCAGTTGGTGCTCAGCGAGCGCGGCACCGGGAACCCGGCGGCGGCGAGCTTGTCGTAGAACTGCGATTTGGAATTGTGGTCGACGTAGGCCCCGCTCAGGGGGTTGACCACCAGCTTGCCGCGGCGCGCCTGGCTCTCGAAGAAGGCGTAGGTGGCCCCCTGGAACTCCTGCTCGCGGAGGAACCGGGCCCGCATCTCGGCGAACGACGCCGGGTTCATCACCGCGGGCACGGCGGGCAGCGTGCGCGGCGCGGTGCCGCGGATGTGGATGGCCCGGATGTCGGAGAAGTCCGTCCCCGCCCACGATGCCCCGTCCCCGGAGACGGCCAGCCGGTTGGCGTGTTCGCCGCCGACCTGGATGTCGAACACCAGCGGCGTCGCACCTTCGGCCGCCACCGCCTGGGCGATCTCCGCGGCCTGGGCGTTGTGGTGGCTGGCGAACAGGGCGATCTTCGGACTCATGGCGGAATGGCGAGGGGAGAATGCCGGGACGGCATCCTCCCCATCACGCGATCGGCTTGGGTGGCCGAAGCACGAGCCTAGGAACTGACGTTGATGGAACCGATCGAGGTGTTGTCGGAGACGTCGCCGCCGGCGGCGCCGATCGCCCCGGCTCCGGCCCCGGCATCGCCGCCGACCCCGACCCCGGTGCCGATGGGATCGACGTTCCACACCCTGGCCGTTCCGACTCCGCTGCCGCCCCCGCCATGGGCGCTGGCGCCCGCGTAGGCGCTACCGGAGGCGTCGCCGCCGGACTTGCCGCTCTGGTTGACACCAGTATCGTCACTCATGGTTCGATACTCCTTGGCTTTGGGTTGCGTCGCTTCAGGCCGCCGGCCTCCTCGGGAGGCCGGCGGCCCGAAACTCGGTCAACCCGAATTAAGAGCTGACGTTGATGGAACCGATCGAGGTGTTGTCGGAGACGTCGCCGCCCGCGGCGCCGATCGCGCCCGCTCCTGCGCCGGCGTCGCCGCCGACCCCGACCCCGGTCCCCGAGGCGAAGGTACTGCCCCAACCGGACGCGCTGCCGCTGCCGTAGCCGCTGCCATGGCCGCCGCCGGCCCCCGCCGAAGCGCGGGCCGAACCGGAGGCGTCGCCGCCGGACTTGCCGCTTTGGTTGACACCAGTATCGTCAGTCATCGTGAGTTTCTCCTACAATCGAGTGAAATGCGGAGAGCCGCCTCATCACCCGGTGGGGCGGGCGGCGCTCCCGTGACACGGCACTCCCGGTTACGAGCTGACGTTGATCGAGCCGATCGAGGTGTTGTCGGAGACGTCGCCGCCGGCGGCGCCGACCGCGCCCGCTCCGGCCCCGGCGTCGCCGCCGACACCCGTGCCGGTCCCCGAGGCGAAGGTGCCGCCCCAACCGGACGCGCTGCCGCTGCCATAGCCGCTGCCATGGCCGCCGCTGGCCCCGGAGTACGCGCTGGCGCTACCGGAGGCGTCGCCGCCGGACTTGCCGCTCTGGTTCACACTAGTATCCTCAGTCATGATGGTTTCTCCCTCTGTGTCGTATCAAGGGCGGCCGGTATGCCGGACCGCCCGGCCAATACAGTCAAGACAAGAAGCACTCAATATGTGTGCCATTCCCCGGGGGGGGTACAAGATTCCTGTGGAAAATACCGCATCCCCTTGAAATAAAATTAGTATTTCCCCGCCATTCGGGAAATACAGGACCCCTGGAAGGGGATCGGTTTCCACGACCGGAGCGAATTATCCAGGAATGCTGGATTTCCATGCACAATGCTGGACAACCGGCGGCCGGCGGCTTGACGGCGGCCGCCGGGTGGGCGACTCTGCCGCTGTGCCCCCGAACAACCCGGGCGCACTTCGGGAGATCGGCATGCAGCCGCTGGAAGCGTTCCCCGTCGAGGCCCGCCGCCGGATCCGGGGCGTGTTGTGCGACATCGACGATACCCTGACCACCGACGGGCGGTTGACGGCCGAGGCCTACGGGGCCCTGGAGGCGCTGCACGAGGCCGGGTTCCTGGTCACCCCCATCACCGGGCGTCCGGCCGGGTGGTGCGACCACATCGCCCGTATGTGGCCGGTGGACGGGGTGGTCGGCGAGAACGGGGCGTTCTACTTCCGCTACCGGCGCCGGGCGCGGCGGATGGACAAGCGCTTCCTGAGCGGACCCGAGGAGCGCACCAACGACCGCCGCCGGCTCGAGGCGCTGCGCGACGAGGTCCTGAGCCGGGTGCCGGGGACGGCGGTGGCTTCGGACCAGCAGTACCGGGAGACCGACCTGGCCATCGATTATTGCGAGGACGTGGAGCCGCTGCCGATGGCGGAGGTCGAGCGGATCGTCGACATCGTGACCCGGGCCGGGGCCACCGCCAAGATCAGCTCGATCCACGTTAACTGCTGGTTCGGGAGCTACGACAAGCTGTCGATGAGCCGCCTGCTGCTGGGCGAATGCTTCGATGTCGACCTGGAGGAGCAGCGCCAGCGTTTCGTGTTCGCCGGCGATTCCCCCAACGACGCGCCGATGTTCGCCTACTTCCCCAACGCGGTGGGGGTCGCCAACGTCGTCGATTTCGCCAGCCGGATGTCCGACACCCCGGCCTACGTGACCCGGGCCCGGGGCGGCGCCGGTTTCGCCGAGCTGGCCGCCGCCCTGATCGCGGCGCGAAACTAATGCCGTCATTGATTCGCGCCACCGCAAATGCAACAAATGAGGTGGTCCTGGAAAATCGACCAGGGGGCGGTGGAGGCGATCGAGGCCACCGGCGCCTCGCGCCTGCAGGTGCTGTGGATCGGCATCCTGCCCCAGGTTCTGCCGGTGATCTACGGTACCACCATCTATCGCTGGGACATCAACATCCGCGAATCCACGGTGCTCGGCTTCGTCGGCGCCGGGGGCATCGGCATCCAGCTCTACGCCTCGATCAACCTGTTCGCCTGGCAGGAGGTGTCGCTGATGCTGCTGGCGGTGTTCGCCGTCGTGGTGTTCAGCGAGTTCGTCTCGGCCGCCGTCCGCCAGCGGATCACCTGAGCCCCTTGCCTCGAATAGGTACTGGAAACGCATCATTTTTTTATTATTCTTGCGACTCGGTTAGTTGTAACGTTAGCTATTGCTCGGTTCGTGTCCGAGGGATGGAAAACATGAGAACGGCGGGGGGCCTGATGGCGATTTCCATCGAGGCCCGCGCCGGCATTGCGATTTTAAATCCCGGAGCGTATGAATTCGTCCTGATGACCGGGGATGTTCCCCCTTCACATGAACGCCGGCTCCAGCGCGGTTGAAGAAAACAGGATCCAGATACGATGGCAGAATCGCCGACCGGGATGGAACGCAGGATGGTCCACCGCCTGCTGGTTCACTGGCGGAATTCCCAGCAGGAAGAGAAAATCCCATCCCTCGACGACATTTTCCGCCAGGACCTGGACGACATCGTGCCGTTGACCTATGTCCTCAAGGTCCCCGACGGCGGCGGCGAACCCGAATACGAACGGATCGGCGATTCCTTCTCCGGCGAGCTGTCCGAAGACCTCGTCGGCCGGCCGGTTTCGCAGACCCCGGAGGGAACCCTGCTTTCACAGGCGGTCCGCTACTACGACGAGGTTCTGGGCAGGAAGGTGCCCATAACCCTGGGCGGCGAGTTCACCCATGCCCGCGGCGACACCATCCTGTATCGGAGCATCATCCTTCCCGTGAGGGGAGGAGGCGGCACCGTCGACCGTCTTCTGGGCGCCGCCAACTGCAAGGTGAAGGAATAAAATGGCCGGCACTATCACGTTCGAGGTTTACGCCTACAAGAGCGGCAACTGGAACATAGACTCGGTCTATGACGACAAGGCCCAGGCCCTGCACGAGGCCCACCTGCTCCTCGAAAGCCGACACCTGACGGGCGTCAAGGTGATCCAGGAGAAACACGACGTGGAATCCGGCAAGACCTTATCGATGGTCATCTTCAACGAGGTGAAGCACGTCGACAAACCGAGAACCACGCCCTCGGTCAAGATGAAGAAGAAGCCCGAAGCCGACCGCACGGCCCGCACGGAAAGCGTGGTCAAGAAAAAAAAGGGACCGTCCGACCCTATCCATTCGTTCATCAAGCTGGTGTTGATCCTCGGCGGCATTTGCCTCGGGCTGATCGCCCTGGTCGCCTTCTACGTAACGACCTTCGGCTGACCTTCCGTCAATCGCCGACCCTGCTCAGGGTGCCCGTGATCAGCTTGAGGTGTTGGCCGTCGCGGACCCGCGAAAACCTCAGCTCGAGACCGGTTTCGGTCAGGGTGCGGTCGTAGACCTGCATCTCGTAACCCCCGGAGTCGGTGATCTGCATGGCGTACACGCTCAACGTATCGCCGGCGATCCGCGCCCACACGTAGGGCTCGCCCTTGAGGGGGTCGAGCGGCACCCGGCCGCCGAACATGTTGGACTTCATGGCCGCTCCATAGATGTTGTCGCGGCCGCTGGGATGGAAGCTGATCGAATAGGCCTTGCGCTTGGCGGTGCCGTCGGTCCGGCGGGTGATCGTCGTCCAGTCGATGGTGAATCCTTTACCCTCGGGCCGGATGGCGACGGAGAGATCGCGCTCCGAGAGGCCCTCTTGGGACGACGAGATGGTGCGTCCCACGTACTCGCCGTAGAAGGCGTCGAGCCCGGCGGCGCCGGCCCACGCCCGGTCGCCTCCCGAGGCCCAGACCAAGGCCGCCGCGACCAGGGAGAGGAGAAATGTCTTCTTCATCATTGCGCACCCATCGAGCCCGAGCGGGCTTCGTCAATATCCGTCACCTTAAGCAAAGGTAGTCACTGGAGGCGAAAGACTCAATATGCGAACGGCGGCGGCGTCACGTTTCCTCGATCATATTGTCGTGTCTGTGGAAGGCACAGGGTATCAATGGAGCGGCGTGCCCTCCGGCGGGGCGGTCGAGAACATGGTGTCCATCACCAGGATGATCCGTTTCCACATCCGATAGGCGTTCATGTCGCCCTGTCCGAGGAACCAGGCGGCGCGGATTTCGGCGACCACCATCGCGTCGCGGCCGTGGCGGCGGAACAGCCGATCGGCGGAACGGTAGATGATGGCGCCGGTGGCGACCTGATCGCTCATCGGGCGAGCATAGGAAGCAACGGTAAACGCCCGGTTAATACCAAGAACCGGCGCCCAAGGGCGCCGGTTCCGGTAGCTGCGTATGGGCGCCGATGCTCAGCGCAGATACAGGTGGACCTCGTTGCCCTGGGCCGCCTCGCTGGTCTTGCCGGAGACGGCGACCCGCCCGGGGGGCAGCCCCATCTCGATCAACGACCGCAGGACGTCCTCGGCGAAGCGCCGCGACTTGTTGGAGTTCAGGGCCACCCTGGCCGGTCCGCCGCTGGCCGGGGCCACCGCCACCAGATCGAAGACGGCGTCGGGGCGGCGTTCCAGGGCCCGGCTGACGGCGCTATAGAGGGCCTGCTGGTAGGGGACGTTGGGGCGGTCGAAGCGGATCACCACCAGCGGCCGCCGGCCGCGGGTGTCGGCGGCCCTGACCCCTCGGTCGCCGATCGGACCGGCAACCGAGGCCATCGCCCGGTTGATCAGGCTGGCGCCGTAGATCTCGCCGCTCTTGACACCCCTGGAGAGCAACAGCAGGTTGGAGCGCTCGGTGGCCACGTAGTTGATCTGGCGGCGCATGTCGTCGGTGATTTCCTTGAGCAGGCGCTCGATGAGGACGACGGTGCGGTTGACCTCGTCCTCGAGGATGGCCAGTTGCCTGTGGTCCTGGTCCACGGCGCCCGACACGCCGAAGGCGGCGCGGGTCGATTCGGCGAGGAACGCCGACATCGTCGAATCGGCGGTCACCGCGGTGGCCAGCTTGTTCATCGAGCCGGTGGAGGCGCTGACACGCTCGAGGTCGGCCTGGGCGCTGTTGAACTGCTGGACCAGGATCGGGTTGCCCGGCGTGGTGCCGACCTGGAGGCGGGCGTTCACCGCGGCGACGGTGCCGTGGTAGCGCTGGGTGTCCTGGACCATCCTGGCGCGCAATTCCTGGAGCAACCGGTTGTGCTGGGATATGGCGCCCTGCAGCCGGCCGAGTTCGCCCCTCAACTCGACCACCTTCTTGCCGACGAAAGTTCCGGTCGCGGTGCCCGGCGTGATCCCCGGCGGCTGGAAGTCGGTGGTGCCGAGAACCGGCGGTACGGCCTGCGGAGCGGTGCCCGGCAGTACCGGTTGCGGAGCCTGGGCGACGGGCGGCGCGGCCTGCTGCTCGTCGGCGCCGGTCGGATCCCCGCCGTCCAGCGACGGCCACAGGGAATCATCCATGAAGGTGCAGGCGGGCAGTACCAGCACCGCACCCAACAACAACGTACGAACCCTCGAAATAACCATTTGGCTACTTAGCCTTTTAAAAGCCGAATCAAGCGCGGTCAAAACCATGATCACTATTGTCGAAGAGTGGGAATAGCCCCCTCCCCATTA
This sequence comes from uncultured Thalassospiraceae bacterium, assembly GCA_964632795.1. GTDB lineage: Bacteria > Pseudomonadota > Alphaproteobacteria > Rhodospirillales > 2-02-FULL-58-16 > CAZWEZ01. The sequence goes on from CAZWEZ010000025.1 coordinate 13,703, forward strand.
TGGTTTTCGAGATATTAATCAATGGCCATAGGCGCGACAAGGTAAGATTTCAACAACCCATTCCGGGGAGGCGGGAGGCTCAGGACGATCTTGCCTTCGTAGCGGCCGTGAAGTAGTGTCGCCTCCCTTCCTCGCCGCCCCAGAGGGCGGCGGTCGCGAAACGACGGCGCGGGCGCCCGTAGCTCAATTGGATAGAGCGTCTGACTACGGATCAGGAGGTTGAGGGTTCGAGTCCTTCCGGGCGCGCCAAATTTTTTTTGTTCTTCGCCGAATTCCGTGGTGGGCCGGGCGCCGGTGGACGGGGATCGAATCCAGGTGATTCGATGAAACCTCGAGAAAGCGACCAGGCCAGGGGAACTTAATCCTGATGCGTCTTCATTCGTCATCGCTTGTTCCCTTCCTGGCGGCGGGGGCGGTGGCCGTCCTTGCCGCCGGCCAGGCGACGGCCGGCAAGTACGGGGCCAGCCGGCAGCCCTACTGGCGGGTCGGGACCCTGGACCGCAACCTGTCGGCGGCCTGCCGGCGCGGCGAGTTCAACCAGCTTCTGCCGATGCGCTCGACCATCGGCTATTCCGGAGAGGCCGGCCAGGGCGTCACCGGCATCGCCAAGCTGGGCTGGAACCTGCGCGACCCCAAGGGGCGGGCGCTGCCCGGGATGACCTACCACTTCTACAATGACGGCTATTCCAACTGCCGGGTCTACATCGCCGGCCGCCGGCTGACCCGCTGATCAGTCTTTGTCCTTGGCCGGCGCGGCGTCCGTTTCCCAGCGCACCTTAGGCACCGGCTTGGGGGCTAGCTTCTCCAGCAGGCGCTCGACGTGGGACAGGTTCTTCTCGGTGATCGCGGCCATCTTGGCGGCGCCGGTCTGGGTGTAGTGTTGGTTGGCCAGCCTGAAGGCCTCGGCGGCGTTGTTCAGGTGCTCGGCCTTGCCGGTCAGCTTGCCGAGCATGAACAGCGACGACCCCAGATTGTTCTGGACCGTCGCCCACTGGTGGGGGATCTTGTCCCGGGTCCGCACCTCGAGCACCGAGCGGCAGGCCTCGACGGCCTTTTCGAGGACCTTGGGGCTCTTCAGGTGTCCGCCCAGTTCGTGGGTGGCGAGGACGAAGTTGCTCATCACCTCGGCCCAGCGCAGCGGGGCATCGGCGCGGGTGATCACCTGCAGCGCCGACTGGAAGGAGGTCAGGGCGTGCTTGAGCACCTCGGTGTCGCCGGTCTTCACTTGCAGCCGGTAGAGGACCTGCCCCAGCCGGTTCTGAATCGCCGCCCACTCGCGCGGGAACTCCTTCCTGGTCAGGATCCTGGCGGCGGCGATGAAGGCGTCGGCCGCCTTCTCCAGGGTCTCGGGATCGTTGTCGCGTTCGGACAGCGACTGAAGGATCTCGCCCAGGTGCTTGTGGGCGATCCCCCAGTCGAGGGGATGGTCGTCGCGCGACAGGTTCTCCAACGCCTTCTGGTAGGTCTGGGCCGCCGAGTGCAGGAGGTCGGTGCCCCCCCGGACGCCGGCCAGCGTGGTCATGGCGTTGGCGAAACAGACCTGGATGGCGGCCCGCTCCCGCGTCGTCAGGTCGACCGGCAGGGCCTTGACCGCCGGCATGGCGGCGGACAGGGCGTTTGAGATCCCCTCGATCAGGCGGCGTCTCTTCTCCTCGCTGCGGGGTACCGTCGCGGCCAGGCTCACGGCGAGCAGGATGGGGGCGTACTCGGGGCCGAAGTCGACTGGAAGGTTGAGGGTGGTGAAGGGGTTGAACGCCCCCGGCCGGTCCTCGGCGTCGGCCAGCGCCGGGATGAACCGCAGGTGCAGGGTGGTTCCCGGGGCCGGCACCTCGCCCCAGATCAACAGGTCGGCGTCGGCCGCGGCCAGCCACTTGCGGGCGGTCGCCTCCGCCCTCGCCATGTGCTCGACCGGATTCCCGATGGGGCTCAACTCGAGGGTCTTGTTGAGGGGCCGGGCCTTGACGCCTTTCCCCTTGTCCAGGGAGGCGGCCACCTGACGGCTGTAGTCGATGGCGGGCGCCGCCTGTTCGGACTCGACGACCAGCCGGGCGATTCGAATCTGGATGGGCCCGGCCCGCGACCCACGGGCGAAACCGAACAACCGGCTCAGCAGCCCGGGCTGGGCATTCCCGCGCCGGGAGGGGGCCGTCACGGCGCCGTCGGTGTCTTGGGGTTGTCGCACCGGCTTTCCCATGGCATGTCTTCCGTCATGTTGCCTGTCGCCATCAGCCGGGTCAATGGAGACAATGGCGCCGCCGGCGCGGAGTCCCTGCCAGGCGGCCCCGGGGCCTACGGCCTGATCGTCCGCGTGGCGCGGCCGCTGCGGCCGGCGATCCCGGCCCTCGGTGGCGTCCTGCTGCCCGTCGGGCGCTACCTCTATGCCGGCAGCGCCAACGGCCCGGGAGGCATCCGCGCCCGGGTGCGGCGCCACCTCGGGGCCGACAAGGCGCTGCGCTGGCATGTCGACGTCCTGACCGACGCCTTCGGGGTGGAGCTGGTGATCGTCCTGCCAGGGGGCGCCGAGTGCTCCCTGGTCGAAGCGGTGCGCGCGTGGCCGGAGGTGACGGTGCCGGCGCCCGGCTTCGGCAGCTCCGATTGCCGCCGCTGCCCGGCCCACCTGCTGCGCCTGCCCGACGGCGCGACCCTCGCCGACCTCGCCGCCCCCCGACGGCTGGCTGCCATCGCCGAGGCCTCGGGGGCGGCGCGGGTGCTCGCCTGGCGGCCCCCTGAATAATGGTGACAGTATATAGTTTTTAATTAATTGGTGACTGTATATAGTTTTTTCGCGGCTTAACCCGCCGCAGAAAAACTACAGTCACCAATTAATTAAAAACTATATACTGTCACCATTATTCAGGGGGCTACAGCTTGAACTCGCGGCTGTAGCCGGGCTTGAGGTAGTAGATCTTGTCGCCGACCCCGACCCGCACCATGTCCGGGCCCTCGGGGCGCGGCGAGATGACCAGCTTGCCGGTGGTCAGCTTGACGTCCAGCCACATCCCGCGGAACCGCATGTGGACCGCCAGGCCGTCCAGCTTCTCGGGCAGCAGGGGGTTGAAGAACAGCACCTCGTCGCGGATCTCGACCCCCATGAAGCCGCGCTGGACCAGGTCCACGGTGCCGGCCATGACGCCCAGGTGGATGCCCTCGGCGGTGGTCCCGCCCTGGATGTCGTAGATGTCGCTTTCCAGGGCCTGGCGGAACATCTTCCACGAGTTTGTGGGATCGTAGCGGGCCATGATCGCCGAGTGGACGACGCTCGAAAGCGTCGAGCCGTGGGAGGTCCGCTTGGCGTAATAGTCGATGTTCCTGGAGCCCATCTTGTCGTCGAAGGGATAGCTCAGGTGGCTGAAGATGGCGCGCAGTCCCTCCTCGGAGAACAGGTAGAACAGCATCAGCACGTCGGCCTGCTTGGCCAGCTTGTAACGGTTGGCGGTATCGCCCTCGGCCTCGAGGATGCGGTCGAGGCGGTGGATGTCGCCGTACTTCTTGCGGTAGGCCTTCCAGTCCAGCTCCTCCAGGTTCTCGTAGCCCTCGAACTGGCTGATGATGCCGTCGTCGTGGAAGGGCACGAACATCTTGCAACTCATGTCGGCCCACACCGAGATCTCCTCGTCGCCGAGCTGCAGGGACTCGCGCAGCTCCTGGCGGCGGTAGCCGAGCAGGTCGTCCAGCGCCTTGAGCGCGACGTCCATGATCCAAGCCACCATGACGTTGGTGTAGGCGTTGTTGTTGAGCCCCGGCTCCGGCGATCCGGGGTACTTCTCGTGGTATTCGTCGGGGCCCATCACACCGTGGATCTCGTAGCGGTCGCGCTCCGGGTTGTAGTGGGCGATCGAGGCCCAGAAGCGGGCGATCTCGAGCAGCATCTCGGTGCCGTAGATCGACATGAAGGCGCGGCTGCCGGTGGACTGGAAGTACTGCCAGATGTTGTAGGCGATGGCCGCGTTGACGTGGCGCTGGCGGTGGCTGAGGTCGGGCAGCCAGCGCCCCGACTTGGGGTTGAGGTGGACCACCTGGGTTTCCTCGCGGCCGTTGGAGCCGCTCTGCCAGGGGAACATGGCGCCCCGGAAACCGGCCTCGGCGGCCATGGCGCGGGCCTCGTCCAGGCGCCGGAAACGGTAGCGCAGCAGGGTGTAGGTGATCGCCGGGGTGCGGAAGTTGAGGAACGGGAAGATGTACAGTTCGTCCCAGAAGATGTGGCCCCGGTAGGCCTCGCCGTGGAGCCCGCGGGCCGGTACCCCGGCGTCCAGCTCGATGGTGTTGGGCGACACCGTCTGGGCAAGGTGGAAGATGTGCACCCGGAGCGCCAGCTGGGTGCTCCGCTGGCGTTCGAGCTGGATGTCGCAGCGCCGCCAGGTCTGGTCCCACAGCAGCATGTGGCCGTGGAGCAGGTCGCTGAAGGTGCCGGCGCGGACGATCGCCGTCCTGGCCTCGATGCACGGTTCGCTGATGCCGTCGTCCCGCGAGCTGTAGAAGGACACCACCTTCTCGATACGGACCGGGTCTTCCCGGGCGATGTCGAAGGTCAGGTCCTCCTGGGCGTATCCTTTATTGTGTAGGATGCGCCGCTTGGCGGGAATCTCCTCGCCGTCCTGGTAGAGGTGGGTGCGGGCCGCCTCGGCGACCTGGATGCGCGATTGCGAGGTCTGGACCAGCAGGTAGATCCCGTCGTTCCCGGCGCGCCCCGACTCGATGGGCTCCAGGTGCCGGCCGTCGAGTTCGCGGTAGCGCTTGACGCCCCAGTTGGTGACCCGGCCGTCGAGCGCCGAGCGGACCTGGACGGTGCCCGACCAGTTCTTGGCGGTCAGCGTCCATTCGATGGCCGCCAGGTGCTGCTTGTCCATGTTGACCAGGCGGCGGCTGGCCAGCGAGGTCTCGCGGCCCTGCTTGTCGCGGAAGCGCAGCGTGCGGCGCAGCACCCCGCGTTTGACGTTGAGCTCCTGGCGGTAGAACTGGACCTCCACCTTGCGGACGTCGAACCACGGGCCGCCGTCGATGCGGAACGTCAGGGGCAGCCAGTTGGGCATGTTGACCAGGTCTTCGTTCTCAACCATCCGCCCGGCGACCTCGGTGGTCAGCCGGTTGTAGCCGCCGGCCATGTAGGTCCCGGGGTAGTGGACGTCGTCGGCCTTGGCCCATTCGCAGGCGCCCCGGGTGCAGAAGTAGCCATTGCCCAGCGTGCACAGGGATTCGCGCAGGCCCTCTCCCTCGGGGTCGAAACCTTCGTAAACCAGTCTCCATGTCGGCATGGCGTTATACCAAGGAGTGATGATAATGACCCATGGAGATCGCGCCCGCGCCCCGTCGGGTAGGAGGCACGTTGCAGGCAATGCGGCGCATTGTCAAGGCGTGCCGACGCCCTCCGACGGGGCGCGGGCGCGACCGAAACGGCGGCTTTCCAAGGCTTTCGGACAGCGTCGCGCCCGCCTTCCGATGCCCCGCATCGCCGCGGCGAGCGCTCCTAACCGAAAGCCTTGGAAAGTCGTCTCCATGGGTCATTATCATCTCTCCTTGGTATTAGCCTTTCCTCAGGCGCCCAGGGTTTCCAGGAAGCGTCCGGCGGCGGCGGTGTCGGCGACGATGTAGTCGGCGGCGCTCGGCCGCTCGGCGGCGGGCTCCTCGCTCTCGCCGACGTAGATCCCGAGGCCGCGTCCGGACAGCGCCCGGAAGGCGTCCTCGTCGGTGACGTCGTCGCCCAGGTAGAGGGGCACCACGTCGGGGCTGTCCAGCTCCAACGCCTCGAGCAGCCACAGCACGGCGCGGCCCTTGTCCCAGTCCAGCTTGGGCTGGATCTCGTAGACCATCTTGCCCGGCGTCACCCTGAGCTCGGCGTGGTCGGCGAGGATCGCCTCGACCACCGCCTGGACGCGGCCGTGGTCGGCCTCGGCGACCAGCCGGTAGTGGACCGCGGCCGACGACATTTTGGGCTCGATCAGGACCCCCTCGACGCCGTCCAGTTCGCGGTGCAGGCGCCCCTTGACGTCGTCCATCAGGTCGGCGAAGTCGGCCCCGGCGTCCTTGCGGATGCTCAGCCCGGCGGGGCCCGAGATGTCGAAACCGTGGTCGCCGGCGTAGATCAACTGGTCCAGGGCGACCAGTTTCTGGACGTCCTCGCGGTCGCGGCCGCTGACGATGGCCACCGTGCAGCGCCCGGCCAGATCGCGGACCACCTGGCGCATGGCGTCGGACAGCACCGCCAGGTCGGGCCTGGCGACGATCGGGGTCAGGGTGCCGTCGTAATCGAGGAACACGGCGAGCCGCTTGCCGGCCAGCCGGCGGGCGATCTCGTCGCGGTGTTCGAGGGCGTCGGGCAGCTCGGAAATCGTCTTGGTCACGGGCCTCTCCTCGGTCAGGCTCTGAGTTCTCCCAGGTCGGCGACCACAATGTCGGCGCCGTTCTCCTTCAGCACCTCGGCCTCGCCGGTGCGGTCGACCCCGACGACCAGCCCGAAACCGCCGGCGCGCCCGGCCTGGACCCCGGAGATGGCGTCCTCGACCACCACCGCGCGCGCCGCCTCGACGCCGAGGCGCTCGGCCGCCGCCAGGTAGGTATCGGGACGGGGCTTGCCCTCGAGGCGCAGTTCGGCGGCGTGGGTGCCGTCGAAGCGCAGATCGAACAGCTCGGCGATGCCGGCAACCTCGAGCACCTTTTCGCAGTTCTTGGACGACGACACCACGGCGATTCGCATGCCCTTGGCCCTGAGCGCCCGGATCAACGCCAGCGAGGTCTCGAAGACCTCGACTCCGTGTTCGTCCAGGTGGCGGTTGAAGTAGCGGTTCTTGCGGTTGCCGAGCCCGCACACGGTCTCGGCGTCTTGCGGGTCGCCGGCCTCGCCGAAGGGGAGCGCGATGTCGCGGGATTCGAGGAAGCTGCGGATGCCTTGGTAGCGGGGCTTGCCGTCCACGTAGCGGAGGTAGTCGTCCTCGGTGAAGGGGCGGAACGGCGAGCCCTGGCCTTCGGCGACGGTGGCCAGGTAGTCGTCGAACAGCCGCTTCCAGGCCGCCGAGTGGACCTTGGCGGTGGCCGTCACCACGCCGTCCAGGTCGAACAGCACGGCGTCGAAATCGTCGACGGAAAGGACGCGGCCGGCGGCGGACACTGTCATCCGTGAAATCCTCGAACCCTACTCTATTAACTACCGGCAAGTGCTTGCCATTTAAAGCCAAATCCACGACACTGGATTGGCCCCCATGCTCGCCTACGACATGCCCCTCTACCGGCCGCCCTCGGAAGGCGCCAACCTGATCATCCAGGCGACGCTGGGCTGTTCGTTCAACGGCTGCACCTTCTGCTCGATGTACAAGGACAAGCGGTTCCGGGCCCGGCCGCTGGACGACGTCTTCGCCGACATCGCGGCGGCAGCCCAAGAGCGGCCCGAGGCGCACCGGGTGTTCCTCGCCGACGGCGACGCCCTGGTCCTGCCGAGCGCCGACCTGGCGGCCATCCTGGAGCGGCTGAAGGCGACCTTCCCCGCCCTCCAGCGGGTGTCGTCCTACGCCACCCCGATCAACCTGGCGCGCAAGACGGTGGCCGAGCTCGAGGACCTGAGGCGGCGCAAGCTGAGCCTGCTCTATGTGGGCATCGAATCGGGATCCCCCGACATCCTGCGCCGGATCCGCAAGGGGGCGACCGTCAAGTCCATGACCCGGGCCCTGGAGCGGGCCGCCGAGGCCGGCCTCAAGGTGTCGGCGACGGTGGTCCTCGGGCTCGGCGGGCGGGAGCGCTGGAGCGACCACGTCGAAGGCACGGCGGCCCTCGTCAACCGGGTGCCGCCGACCTACCTGTCGACCCTCCAGTTGAGCCTCGAGGCCGGCGTCGTCGAACGCTTCCTGGACAAGTTCGGCGAACCCTTCCGGGGCCAGGACGACGACGCCATCCTGGCCGAGCAGGAATACCTGATCTCGCTGCTGGATCCGCCCAAGCCGGTGATCTTCCGCTCCAACCACGCCTCCAACTGTCTGCCCCTGGCCGGCACCCTGCCCCGTGACCGCGAACGGCTGCTGGCCGAGATCGCCGCCGCGCGGCGCGGCGGCCTGGGGCTGCGGCCCCGGTTCCTGCGCTCCCTGTGAACGGCGCCGGCAAGGGCTTCCCGATCTCCGATCAAAGGGTGTGACAGTTCGCCTTGCGGCGGCTAATCTCGCCGCCCGCTCGGGGATCACCGGGATTCGATGGTGGACATGGGTGCGATCAGGTTGCTGAGAAGACTGGGCGCGGTGGCGGCCCTCGTCCTGGCGTGCCTGCTGGCGGCGCCGGCTACGGCCCAGGACACCGACGTCGACCGCTTGGAGGCGCTGGCCGCCGACATCGAGGACGAGGCCAAGCGCAAGGAACTGGTCGGCCACATCCGGGCCCTGATCGCGGTCCGCCGGGGGCTCGTCGAGGAGGCCCCCGTGGAGAGCCTCGGCGCCCGCTTCATCGCCACCCTGTCGGACAACGTGCGCGAGACCAGCAGCCAGCTGCTGAGCGCCGCGGAGACGCTCAGCGACCTGCCGGCGCTGGGCCGCTGGCTCCGTGACCAGGCCGGCGATGCGGACGCCCGCGGCCTGTTGTTGGGGCTGCTGGTCAAGCTGGGCTTGATCCTCGCCGCCGGGATCGCCGGCGAACGCCTGAGCGGCTTCCTGCTTTCGCGCCCGCGCCGCGCCCTGGAGGGCCGCGAGGCCGAGACCCTGATGGTGCGGGTGCCGCTGTTGGCGGCGCGCACGGTGCTCGACGTGATCCCGGTCGCGGTGTTCGCCGGCGCCGCCTATGCGGTGGTGGCGCTGACCCGGCCCGAGCCCGCCGTCCACGTGGTGGTGCTGACCTTCATCAACGCCTACCTGATCGCCCGCGCCATCCTGGTCGCGGTGCGCATGCTGCTGGTCCCGGCGGCGCCCAACCTCAGGGTGCTGGCGCTGAGCGGGGAGACCGCCAACTACCTGTTCATCTGGTGCCGGCGGCTGACCACGGTGAGCGTGTTCGGCTACTTCCTGGCCGAGGCGGCGTTGCTGCTGGGGCTGCCGGCGGGCGGCCACGCCACCCTGTTGCGGCTGCTCGGGTTGCTGGTCATGGGCATGGCGATCCTCTTCATCCAGCAGAACCGGGTGGCGGTCGCCGCCTGGATCCGGGGTGCGGACGCGGCGGACGGCGAAGACGCCGGGGCGCTGTTGGGATTGCGCGGCCTGCGCCGGCGGTTCGCCGACATCTGGCACGTGCTGGCGATCCTCTACGCCATCGGCATGTACGCGGTGTGGGCGCTGGACATCGAAGGCGGCTTCGAGTTCCTGTTGCGGGCCACCGTGGTCTCGGCGGTGATCCTGGCGGCGGCCCGGCTGGCGGCGGTGCTGCTGGGCCGGGGCATCGAGCGGGGGTTCGCGGTCGGCGACGACGTCAAGGCCCGGTTCCCGACCATCGAGGAGCGCGCCAACCGCTACCTGCCGGTCCTCCACATGGTGTTGAGGACGGTGGTCTACGTGCTGGCCGCGCTGGCCCTGTTCCAGGCCTGGGGGATCGACGTCTTCGGCTGGCTGGAGACGCCGTTCGGGCTGCGCCTGACCCACGGCGCGTTCTCCATCGCCGCCATCCTGGTCCTCGCCCTGGTGGTGTGGGAGGCGATCAACTCGGCGGTCGAGCACTACCTCAACAAGACCGACGCCGAGGGCAACGTCATCGAGCGCAGCGCCCGCGCCCGGACCCTGCTGCCGTTGATACGCAACGCGGTGCTGGTGGTGCTGGCGGTGCTGGTGACGCTGATCGTGCTGTCGGAGCTGGGGATCAACATCGCGCCGCTGCTGGCCGGCGCCGGGGTGGTCGGCCTGGCCGTCGGCTTCGGCGCCCAGAAGCTGGTCCAGGACGTGATCACCGGCGCCTTCATCCTGTTCGAGGACGCCATCTCGGTGGGCGACGTGGTCGCCGTCGCCGGCCACGCCGGGATCGTCGAGGCGCTGTCGATCCGCTCGATCCGGCTCCGCGACCTGTCGGGCAGCGTCTACACCATCCCCTTCAGCTCGGTCGATACCGTCACCAACATGACCAAGGACTTCTCCTACGCCGTGCTCGAGGTCGGGGTGGCCTACCGCGAGGACACCGACCGGGTCACCGAGGTGCTCGAGGAGATCGGCGCCGGGATGCAGGAAGACCCGGCGTTCGGGCCCTTGATCCTGGAGCCGTTGCAGGTGCTCGGCGTCGATCGGCTGGGCGATTCGGCGGTGGTCATCAAGGTCCGCTTCAAGACCGCGCCGATCCAACAGTGGGGGATCCGCCGCGAGTTCAACCGCCGCATGAAGAAACGCTTCGACGAGCTTGGAATCGAAATCCCCTTCCCCCACACCACGCTCTATTTCGGCGAGGACAAGACGGGCCGGGCGCCCCCGGCGCGGGTCGTTTCCGAGACCCCACACCCGGCCCCCGCGGCGCCCGTCCTCGCCGCCCACGCCCCCGGCGCGCCGGCGGCCCGAGGCGAACCGCCCGACGACGACGGGGAATAGGGACCGTGCCCCGGCTGCTGCTGATCTCGGCCGGCCAGTTGACCGGCTACATCCTCGAACGGCTGGCCCGGGACGGCTTCTTCGACGACATCGTGCTTGCCGGGCGGTCCCCGGAGAGCGCCCGCAGGAAGATCAACAACGCCCGCATCGGCGCCGCCATCGAGGGCCGGTTCCCGGCCATCCGGTTCGCCGAGCTCGACGTCGCGGCCGCCGACGCCGGGAGGCGGCTGGCCGCCATCCGTCCCGATGTCGCGGTGGCGGCGCCGTCCATGCTGGCGTGGTGGCGGCTCGACAAGGCATCGCCGATCGTCGCCCGGATGCCGTTCGGCGGCTGGATCGCCTTCCACCTGGCGCCCATGCTGGCGGTGCGCCGGGCGTGGGTGGATTCGGGGCTGGAGTGTCCGTGGGTCGGGGCGTCCTACCCCGACGTGGTCAACGCGGTGCTGCACCGCACCGGGGCCGGCCCCACCTGCGGGGTCGGCAACGTCGCCGAGGTGGTGCCCAAGGTCCGCTTCGAGGTGGGCGGCGAACTGGATCTCGATCCCGGCCGGGTGGAGGTCTCCCTGGTCGCCCAGCACGCCCTCGAGTACTTTGTCTACAACGACGCCCAAGCCCCTGATTCGCCGCCGTTCATGCTCAAGGCCGTGGCGGCGGGGCGCGACGTCTCGGAGCTCGCCCGCAAGACCTTGCTGCGCCCCTTCCCGATCCCTTACGAGTTGGACTTCAACATGCTGACCGCCTCGGCCGCCGCCGTCCTGCTGCCGGCCCTGGCCGGCGGCCCGCCGGTCCGCACCCACGTCCCGGCGCCCGGCGGCCTGATCGGCGGTTATCCGGTGATGGTCGAGGGCGGCCGGGTGAGGCTCGACCTGCCGCCCCCGTGGACGCTGCACGAGGCCATCGCGTGTAACACCGACTCCCTGGCCTGGGAGGGCATCCGCGGCATCGACGACGACGGCACCGTCCGCTTCACCGACCACGCCGCCGAGGCACTGGGCGAGCTGAGCGGGCGCAGGATCGAAAGCCTGGCCCCCGACGAAGCGGCGTCGGTGGCCGGCGAACTGCTCGCTAAACTGTAGGAATCTGGAGAAGCACCATGGCGTATCCTGTCAAGACAATGACCGAAAGCCAGATCGACGAATTCCTCCATGAGACCCGGAATGTGGTCGTCGGCACCAACCGCAGCGACGGCGCGCCGCAACTGAGTCCGACCTATTACCTCTACGACGAGGGCCGCATCTACATCGGAATGAGCGCCGGTTGCGCGAAACACCATAACCTCCGGCGCGATAAGCGGATCAGCATCTGCGTCGATGGCGGATACCCCGACGCGCGGACCATAACCGTCTACGGAACGGCGGAAATCATCGAGGAAGACAGCCCCTGGCGGGACGAAATTTTGTGGCGCATCACCCGCCGCTACGCAGACAGCGACGAGGACGCGCGCCGCAAGACCGAAATCGCGCGAAGCGGTACGGTGAGAGTCCTGATCGCCGTAACCCCCGACAAGATCATCGCCCTGGATTATAACGGATGAGCGAACACACGGTCATCGACCTGGACTACGGCGGCGCCACGCTGCCGTTGCGCGTCCCGGCGGAATGGCTGGGCGAGGTCGTCGGCCTGCCGCACACGCCCCCCGCCGCCGACGGCGCGAAACTGGTCGGCGACGCCATGGAACGGCCGATCGGCTGCCTGCGGCTCGGCGAACAGGCGCGGCCCGGGATGAAGGTCGCCATCGTCTTCGACGACCTGACCCGCAAGACTCCGGTCGCGTTGATCGCGCCGCTGGTCCTCGACGAGCTGCGCCGGGGCGGGGTGGCGGCCGACGACATCACCTTCGTCGCCGCGCTGGGCACCCATCGTGCGATGAGCGGGGAGGAACACATCGCCCGGCTGGGCGCCGACATCGTCGGCGGCTACCGAATCGAGAACTCCATCGCCGACGCCGCCGAGCGCTTCGTCTACCTGGGCGAGGCCAGCAACGGCCTGCCGGCCCACGTCAACCGGACGGTCGCCGAGGCCGACCTCAGGGTCGCCATCGGCCAGGTCACGCCCCATATGGAGGCCGGCTACGGCGGCGGCTGCAAGATCATCCTGCCGGGGGTCTGCAACCGCGAGACGGTGACCCGGTTCCACCACCACGGGCTGGCGGTCGAAGCCAACGTCCTGGCCGACGGCGAGGCGCCGATCCGCCGGGTGCTGGAGGAGTTCGTCCAGGACAAGGTGCCCCTGCACTTCATCGTCAACGCCGTGGTCGGTGCCGACGGCTCCGTCGCCGCCTGCGTCGCCGGCGACCAGATCCAGGCCTTCCGCGAAGGCGTCCGCCATTGCGACCGGGCCTACGGGGTCGCCGTCGGGCGCCGCTACCCGGTGGTGGTCTCCAACGCCTTCCCCTACGAGATCGACTTGTGGCAAGGGAGCAAGGGGGTCTACAGCGCCGACAAGGTGGTCGAGCCGGGGGGCACCCTGATCCTGCTCGCCTATTGCCGGGAAGGCCACAGCACCTACCGGGCGTACCCGGGCTTCTGCGCCGAGGACCCCCGCCGATTGAAGGCCCGCATCGAGGCTGGCGCCATCCCCGCCGCCGAAAAGAACGAGGCCATCGCCGCGGTGGTGATCGGCTACCGCCTGGCCAACTGGAACTTCTCGGTGGTCTCCCAGGGCCTCGCGCAAGAGGAGGTGGAGATCATGGGCGCCAGCTATTTCGAAACCCTCGAGGAGGCCGTCGCCGCCGCCGTCGGCAAACTGCCCGAGACCGCGCGCGGGGACGCCCTCGCCGTCCTCACCCACGGCGGCCAGACTATCCCCAGGTTGCCGCCTTCGCGGTGACCTTTTTTCCTTCTCTGTGCCTTCCTCTGTGCCCTCAGCGTCCTTAGCGGTCGAATCACCCCTTCGACGCGGCGAGGAACCAGGCGGATGTGTGTCGGGTTGCAGAGGGCGGCTATTCCACCGCCTCCGTCGGTTCGAGGAAGCGGACGCGGTGCTTCTTCGGAATGAAGAAGAGATGGTCGTTCGCGTCGCCCGCCGCGAGATGACACTCAGCGCAGAACTCGACGCGCTCCGACCTTTCGCCTTTTGTCGTTCCGAACACTCTGCCGTCCGGCATGATCATCGTATAGCGCCAATTACGGCTCTCCGGATTGAACCCGGGCTGCATCTTCTCCATCAGCGCAAGGGGGCCCGTGAGGACGTCGCCGTGGGCGGTCACCTCGAAGCTGTCCTTGGCCAGGACCGAGCCCTGGGGTAGCGTGCCCGCGTTCTCGAACTGGCCATAGATTTTGGCCTTCGGGTTGGCGTAGTTGTTGACGTAGCGGTTGCCGTGCGTGGCCGAGACGTATGGCGTGAGGTTGTAGCGGCGCCAAGTCTGGTAAACGCCGGCGTGGTTATTGCCCGACTGTCGGTAGACGGCCGCCATATCGTCGCGGATGCGATCATAGATGGTCAGCGCGTCCGCATCCGCCAGTTCGGCCGACGACTGTACTTTGAAATGCCGTGTCGGGCGTGCAATCTGGGGAAAGGTTGGCGATGTCCCGGATGCCGATTCCCTGTCCGGCGCCCACGGGCGCCACCAACCGATCACAACCGCCGCGCCGATCAACACGCTCACCACGGCCGCCAGTGCCGTCCATTGTCGGCGCCTCCTGTCCGGCCTCCCCTCGCCGGTCACCATGCCGGCGGCTTGGGGCTCCAGTCGCACGTGATAGGCGGGCACCGGTTCGGTTATGTTCTTGACCGCCTGCTCGCCCAGGAACTCGTAACCCACTTCCAGCTTGTCGCGAACCTCTTCGAGGACCTTGCGGGAGATGCATATGCCGCCGGGCTCGGCGAGGCTTTCCAGGCGCGCCGCCACATTGACGCCATCGCCATAAATGTCGTCCCGGTCAACGATGACCTCGCCGAGATTGACCCCGATGCGGAACGCCAGGCGCTTGTCGTCCGGCACCTCGGCACCCATCTCCCCGAGGGCCCGCTGGATACCCACCGCTGTCTCGACCGCCGCCACGACACTGGCGAACTCCGCCAGCACCGCGTCGCCGGCATAGTGCACCACACGCCCGCCGGCCGCTTTGATGCGCTCGGAAATCAGGTCGAGCCCGGCCGAAAGCTGGCGGTGCGTTCCGGCCTCGTCGGCGCCCGTGAGTCGGCTGTATCCCGCCACGTCGGCGTAGAGGATCGCAGTGAGTTTGCGGGTCAGTGAATCGCCAGACATTCGGAACCGTGGAAAATTGCCAACGGAGCAGTTTATCGCTTATCGGCAGGGTCGCAACCATTACCCCCATATGGCCGCTTCGGGTCAACAAACCGAAGTGCGCTGACCGACATATGCACCCCCGCTTGCGGTGGGTCGGCCGCCTTCCGGTCCCTCGAACGCATGTCGAGCCGATCACGCGTTAGCCCCCCCCCGCGCCAACAAATCCTTCCGTTTTTCCCCGGCTTTGTGGTTTATTAGCCGCCCCATGGAGACTTTGAACACCTATCGCGCCGGGCCCGATGACAATGGGCGGTTCGGAATTCACGGCGGGCGGTTCGTCGCCGAGACGCTGATGCCGCTGATCCTGGAATTGGAGCGCGCCTACGAGGCGGCCAAGGGCGACCCCGCGTTTGCCGCCGACATGGCCTACTACTTCGCCCACTACGTCGGCCGGCCGAGCCCGCTTTATCTGGCCCAACGGCTGAGCGAGCGCTTGGGCGGGCCGCGCATCTACTTCAAGCGCGAGGACCTCAACCACACCGGGGCCCACAAGATCAACAACTGCATCGGCCAGATCCTGCTCGCCCGGCGCATGGGCAGGAGCCGCATCATCGCCGAAACCGGGGCCGGCCAGCACGGGGTGGCGGCGGCCACCGTGTGCGCCCTGTTCGACCTCCCGTGCACGGTCTACATGGGGACCAAGGACATCGACCGTCAGGCCCCCAACGTCTACCGGATGAAGATGCTGGGGGCCGAGGTCAAGCCGGTGACCTCGGGCTCGCGGAGCCTCAAGGACGCGCTCAACGAGGCCCTGCGCGACTGGGTGGCCAACGTCGACACCACCTACTACCTGATCGGCACGGTGGCCGGCCCCCATCCCTACCCGGCCATGGTCCGGGACTTCCAGAGCGTGATCGGCGAGGAGGTCCGCGAGCAGATGAAGGCCGCCGAGGACCGCCTGCCCGGGACCCTGGTCGCCTGCATCGGCGGCGGCTCCAACGCCATGGGGCTGTTTCATTCGTTCCTCGACGAGGCCGAGATCGACATCATCGCCGTCGAGGCGGCCGGCGAGGGCATCGAGACCGGCAAGCACGCCGCCTCGCTGAGCGCCGGCTCGCCGGGCATCCTGCACGGCAACCGGACCTACCTGCTCCAAGACGCCGACGGCCAGATCGAGGAGGCTCATTCGGTCTCGGCCGGCCTCGACTACCCCGGGATCGGCCCCGAGCACGCCTGGCTGCACGACGTCGGGCGGGTTTCCTACGTCTCGATCACCGATGCCGAGGCGGTCGAGGCCTTCCACCTGGTGACCCGGCTCGAGGGCATCATCCCGGCGCTGGAATCGGCCCACGCCGTGGCCCACGTCGCCAAGGTCGCCAAGGACATGCCCAAGAACGATCCGGTGGTGGTCTGCATGAGCGGGCGCGGCGACAAGGACCTCGACACCGTGGCCGCCTTCGCCGGGGACGGCGGATGAACGCCAACGGGCGCATCCAACGGCGCTTCGCGGAACTCGGTAAGGAGGGCCGCGGCGGCCTGGTCACCTTTCTCACCGCCGGCGATCCGGACCGCGAGACCTCGGCCGAGATCCTCGCCGGGCTGCCGGGCGCCGGCGCCGACATCATCGAGCTGGGGATGCCGTTCAGCGACCCGATGGCCGACGGGCCGTCGATCCAGATGGCCTCGAACCGAGCCATCCGCGCCGGCGCCACCCTGGCCGGGACGCTGGACATGGTGCGCGGCTTCCGCGCCGGGGACGCCGAGACGCCGATCGTCCTCATGGGCTACTTCAACCCGATCTACGTCTACGGAGTCGACGCCTTCCTGGCCCAGGCCAGGGACGCCGGGGTCGACGGCCTGATCGTCGTCGACCTGCCGCCCGAGGAAGAACGCGAGCTGTGCCTGCCCGCCATCTCCGCGGGTATCGACTTCATCTTCCTGACCGCCCCGACCACCGACGAAGCGCGCCTCGAACGGGTGTTGGCCAACGCCGGGGGCTTCGTCTACTACGTCTCGATTACCGGCATCACCGGCACCCGCTCCGCCGCCCTCGCCGACGTCGCCGCCGCCCTCGAACGCCTGCGCCGCCACACCGAACTGCCGATCGCCGTCGGCTTCGGCATCCGGACCCCCGAGCAGGCGGCCGGGATCGCGGCGGTGGCCGACGCCGCGGTGGTCGGCTCGGCGCTGGTCGATCGGCTGGCCGCAAACCTCGACGCCGAGGGCCGGGCGACCCCCGGACTGGCGGGCGCGGTGCTGTCGCTGGTCGGCGACCTGGCCGCCGGCGTCAGGGGGAGGGCGGGGCCGTGAACTGGCTCAAGAACTTCGTCCGCCCCAAGCTGCGCGAGCTGGTCGGCGGCCAGAAGGAGATTCCCGACAACCTGTGGCACAAGTGCCCGGGTTGCGGCGAGATGATCTTCCACCGCGATCTCGACAAGAACTTCCGGGTCTGCCAGCACTGCGGCCACCACCTCCGTCTGGGCGCCGTGAAGCGCCTCGAGATGCTGTTCGACGACGGCGAATACCAGACCATCGAACTCAAGAACCCCCTCCACGACCCCCTCAAGTTCCGCGACAAGAAAAGGTACACCGACCGCCTCAAGGAGGCCCAGAGCCAGACCGGCAACCCCGACGCCCTGGTCGTCGCCCACGGCAGGTTGGGCGGCATGGGGGTGGTCGTGGCGGCACTGGACTTCGCGTTCATGGGCGGCTCGATGGGGGTGGCGGTGGGCGAGGGGATGGTCGCCGCGGCCCGCCTGGCGGTGGTCCAGGACGCCTCCCTGATCGTCGTTCCGTCCTCGGGCGGGGCGCGGATGCAGGAGGGCATCCTGTCGTTGATGCAGATGCCGCGCACCACCATCGCCGTCGAGGAGGTCCGCGAGGCCGGCCTGCCCTACATCGTGGTCCTGACCGATCCGACCACCGGCGGGGTGTCGGCCTCGTTCGCCATGCTGGGCGACGTGGCGATCGCCGAATCGGGCGCCGTGATCGGCTTCGCCGGCCCCCGGGTCATCGAGCAGACCATCCGCGAGAAGCTGCCTGAGGGCTTCCAGCGGGCCGAATACCTGCTCGACCACGGGATGGTCGACATCGTGGTCCGCCGCCACGAGCTGCGCGACACCCTGATCCGCATCCTGTCGCTGCTGCGCAACCGGGAGCCGGCCGCCGAGGTCCTCGCCATCCCGGTCCCCGAGGCCGGCGGGGCGGCGCCGGCGGAAACCCCGGCCATCGAGGATTCTCCCGCTGAGTAGCGATATCGTCCTCGAGCGCCTGATGGGGCTCCATCCCAAGGTCATCGACCTGTCCCTGGAGCGCATCGAACGGCTGCTGGAGCGCCTGGGAAATCCCCAGGCGCGGCTGGCGCCGGTGGTCCACGTCGCGGGGACCAACGGCAAGGGCTCGGTGATCGCCTTCCTGAGGGCGATGCTGGAGGCCGCCGGCTACCGGACCCACGTCTACATCTCGCCCCACCTGGTGCGCTTCAACGAGCGCATCCGGCTGGCCGGCGAGCTGATCTCCGAAGACGCCCTGTCGGCGGTCCTCGAGGAGTGCGAGGAGGTCAACGCCGGCCATCCCATCACCTTCTTCGAGATCACCACGGCGGCCGCCATGGTTGCCTTCTCCCGCACCCCGGCCGACATCGTGCTGCTGGAGACCGGCCTCGGCGGGCGGCTCGACGCCACCACCGTGATCGAGCGGCCGCTGCTCAGCGTGCTGACCCCGGTGTCGGTGGACCACCAGCAGTTCCTCGGCGACACCATCGAGGAGATCGCCGGCGAGAAGGCGGGCATCCTCAAGCCCGGCGTTGCCTGCGTGACCACCGCCCAGTCCCCCGGGGCGGCGCGGGTGATCGCCGCCCACGCCGAATACCTGGGCGTGGCGCTGTATCGCCAGGGGCGCGACTGGGCGGTCCGCGGAACCCGGGACGGCCTGCGCTTCGAAGCCTCGGGACGAATCCTGTCGTTGCCCCGCCCGGTGCTGGCCGGCACCCATCAGGTCCGCAACGCCGGCCAGGCGGCGGCGTGCTGCGGCCTGCTGACCGGCTTCGAGGTGCCCGACGCCGCCCTCGCCCGCGGCCTGGAGACCGCCCGCTGGCCGGGCCGCCTGCACCGGCTGGTCAGCGGGCCGCTGGTCGACATGGTGCCCGGGGACTGGGAACTGTGGATCGACGGCGGCCACAACCCGGCCGCCGCCCGGACCCTGGCCGCCCAGGCCTGGCGGTGGCGGGGACGGCCCCTCTACCTGGTCTTCGGGATGCTCAACAGCAAGGACCCGCATCTCTTCCTGGGGGCGCTGTCGGGACGGGTGACGGGGCTCCGGGCGGTGGCCATCCCCGGCGAGGCGAACAGCATCGGCGCCGAAGAGTTGGCCGCCGCCGCCACGGCTGCCGGCATCGCCGCCGCGCCGGCCCCCGGCGTCGAAGAGGCCCTGGCAGCCATTACCGCATCCGAATCCGGCCCGGCACGGGTGCTGATCTGCGGCTCGCTCTACCTCATCGGCACGGTGCTCGCCGACAACGTCTGATCGTCGGATTAATTGGTGACTGTATATAGTTTTTTGGGGCGGCTAACCCGCCCCAAAAAACTATATACAGTCACCAATTAATCAGACGCTCAGAGCTCGATGGCGTGGACCTCGCAGTTGTCGAGCGAGCGGCCGCACAGGTGGTAGAAGAAGCAGGAGTGGCCGATCACCGCGACCGGGTTCTCGGGGCGCCCCGCCAGCCACTCGGAAAAGGCGGCGACCCGGTCCAGCATCTGTTCGAAGGTCTCGACCGGGACGCCGGTGGCGCCCTCGGTTCCGACCCGCCACCACGGGTCGTCGAGGTGGGCGAAGGACAGCGCGGGGAATTCGGCCGCCAGTTCCTCCGGGGAACGTCCGATATCGCAGCTCTCCTCCTGGTATTCGCGGTGCAGCGCCTCGACGACGATCGGCACCGCTTGCCCGGAGAACAGGCCGAGGCAGGTCTCGATGGCCCGGGTCAACGGCGAGGTGACGACGAGCCGGTAGGGAACCGAAGCGATGGCAGGGCGCGCCGCCGCCACCTGGCGGTGGCCGAGAGGGGTCAGCCGGGCGTCGCGGTGCATCGGGTCGACGCCGCTCTCGGCGATGGCGGCGTTGAAGGTCGACTGGCCGTGGCGGATCAGGTGCGCGGTCTTGGCCATGACGCCCTTTATACCAATATCTAGTGTCCTGGTTCCTAAGTTCGTGGCATTTAGGACGACCATGCAGGTCCCTCGACTAGGAGCGCGGTCCGCCGTGATGGCGGACCATCGCAAGGGCCGCGCGGCTCGACCACCGACGTCCGGGCTTGACCCGACCCCGGCCTTGCCGCCTATCCTTCATCCTCCGTCGATAAAACTCGATCCCAAGGGGCGAACTGCGATGACCGAAAACAGAGCGCTACGGGGAAAGGCGCGAAAGCCGCCGCTCAAGCCGGATTTCCGCGACGGTCCCTATCCCTACAAGCAGAAAATGCGGCGCAAGGAGTACGACCGGCGCAAGGAGGAGCTGCAGATCGAGCTCCTCAAGGTCCAACGCTGGGTCAAGGACTCCGGCGAGAAGATCGTGATGCTGTTCGAGGGCCGCGACGCCGCCGGCAAGGGCGGCACCATCAAGCGCTTCATGGATCACCTCAATCCCCGTGGCGCCCGGGTGGTGGCGCTGGACAAGCCGACCGAGACCGAGCGCGGCCAGTGGTACTTCCAGCGCTACATCCGCCACCTGCCGACGGCCGGCGAGATCGTCTTGTTCGACCGCTCGTGGTACAACCGGGCCGGCGTCGAGCGGGTGATGGAGTTCTGCACCAACAGCCAATACCGCGAGTTCCTCCATCAGGTGCCCGATTTCGAGCGGATGCTGGTCGAGGACGACAATCGGCTGTTCAAGTACTGGTTCTCGGTCAGCCGCCAGGAGCAGTTGCGCCGCTTCGACTCCCGGCGCACCGATCCCCTCAAGCAGTGGAAGCTGAGCCCCGTCGACCTCAAGTCGCTGAACAAATGGGACGACTACACCAAGGCCAAGGAGGCGATGTTCTACAACACCGACACCGAGATCGCCCCGTGGACGGTGATCCGCTCCGACGACAAGAAGCGGGCGCGCATCAACTGCATGCGCCACTTCCTCTACAATCTTCCCTATCCCGACAAGAACTCCAAGATGGTGACCGCACCCAATCCGCTGATCGTCGGCGCCGCCGCCAACATCTACGACCGCAACGACCACGACCACCCCGGCGGCCTCGCCGCCGCCGGCTGAGAGACGGCTGACCGTCAGGCTATCCGGGCGGGAACTTGGCGGCCAGGCACTTGATCACCTCGATGCGGGTCTTGATCTTGCCGATGTAGTCCTTGAGGTCGTCGTCGCGGATCGAGATTCCCTCCTTGCGGATCAACGCGCTGCTGCCCTGGCGGTGGAGGTCCTCGAGGACGGCCTTCTGGTTTTCCCATTTCTCGATGTAGGGCGCCCAGTCCCCGCCGTGCTCGAGCTTGATGTAGCCGATCAGCGACTGGTGGGTGGCGGCCTCCCACCACCTGACTTGGGGCAATTCGGGGCAGTCGATGTCGGAGGGCGCGGATGTCGCCGTCGTCGCCGGTACGGTGGCCGGCGAAGAACCGAACCTGGCCGCCCGCGCCGCCGCCTCGGCGGCCAGCTCGGCGGCCGATTTAGCGGCCTCGACGGCCTCCTGGACCTTCTTGATCGACTCCTTGGCGACCGCAGGAGTGGCGGCCTGCTCGCCGGTCGCCAGCATGGTCCACAGCCACATCGACTGGCCGCCGAAGCCGATCGCCAGGGCGAGGACGATCACCACCGTGGCCCCGACCACGTGGCGCCGGGACAGCTGGGAGGGCTCTTGATAGCGGTCGGGGCGGGCCGAGCCGCCGGCCCGGCGTTCGACCCGTGGGCCGCCGGCGCGGTGATCTCCATCGTCGCTGCCGGCGCGGCGATCGGCCGATGAAGCCCGGCGATCGGCCCCGGGGTTCCTGGAGTCGGGTTTCGATGTCTCGCTCATCGTTTCATCGCTCCTTAGCGTATTACCACGGCGAAAATGAGAAGGCAATCAACGCCGACACCAGCCGCGGCCCTTGACCACGGCCGTGTTGCCGAACCTGGCGCGCACCGAATCCATGGCCTGTTCGATCCGCGCCAGGCGTTCCCGGTCGCCGTCGAAGAGGTCGGCCGGATCGGCGTCGGCGGCGTCGCCCAGCTCGTCGGCGGCGATCCCGATCAGCCGGAAGCGCCGTCCGTCGGCCTCCCTCTCCAGCAGCTCCAGCGCGCTCCGGTAGAGGACCTTGGCGAGCCGGGTCGAACCATCGATCCGCCGCCGCCGGGTCGACAGGCGGAAGTCGGCGGTCTTCAACTTGAGGACCACGACGCCCCCGGCCAGGCCGGCCGCCTTGAGCCGCCCGGCCACCTTCTCGCTGAGCCGCCACAGGTGGCCCTTGAGGACCTCCACCTCGGCGACGTCCCGTTCCAGGGTGGTCTCGGCCGACACGCTCTTGGCCCGGGTTGCGGTCTCCACCGGGCGGTCGTCCCGGCCCCGGGCGAACAGGGCCAGACGGTGGCCGATGGCGCCGTAGCGGGCGACCAGCGCCGCCTCGTCGATGACCCGGAGCTGGCCGATGGTGGCGATGCCGTCGCCCGCGAGGCGCCGGGCCAGGGCCTTGCCGACCCCCCACAGCAGGCCCACCGGGCGGTCCTCCAGGAAGCCGACCGCCTCGGCGCGGCCGATGACCGCGAAGCCGCGGGGCTTGTCCAGGTCCGAGGCCACCTTGGCCAGGAATTTGTTGTAGCTGAGCCCGACCGAGGCGGTGATGCCGACCTCGCTCTCGATGCGCCGGACCAGGCGGACCAGGGTCCTGGCCGGGCTTCCCGCGTTCACCGATTCGGTGCCCGACAGATCGAGGAAGGCCTCGTCCACCGACAGCGGCTCGACCAGCGGCGTGGTCGCCTCCATCATCGCCCGCACCCGGCGGCCGACGGCCCGGTATTTCTCGATGTCGGGGCGGATGACCACGGCGTCGGGACACCGCTTGCGGGCCTGGAACATGGGCATCGCGGAATGGATGCCGCGGATGCGGGCGATGTAGCAGCAGGCGGCGACCACGCCGCGCTTGCCGCCGCCGACGATGACCGGCTTGTCGATCAGTTCCGGGTTGTCGCGCTTCTCGACCGCCGCGTAGAAGGCGTCGCAGTCGAGGTGGCCGATGGCCAGCCGCTCCAGCTCGTGGTGGGCGATGAGGCGCGGCGAGCCGCAGAGCGGACACCGCCCGTCCTCTGGCGGGGGCTCCAGCGGTTCGGCGCAGTCCCGGCACAACGCCGCCATCAGGCCGGGGCTCCGGGCGCCCCGGCGGCGGCGGCGCGGGCGTGGGAAGGTGGGGGCTTGAGCGCCGACATGGGGGGAGTGTAATCCCTTTTTCCGCTCCCGCGAACGCCCCGCCGCCGGCGCCCGGCCGGCTCTTTCGTCCTAGTGGTCTAAGTCTAACATATGGTACCCATACGACGGCTCTCCGAGTTCACCGGCGGCGTTGCGAGGCGCTTGTGATGGGCCGCCATCACGGCGCGCCACGCGCCTGGCCGGGTGAACTCGGAGAGCCGTCGTATGGGTACCATATGTTAGACTTAGACCACTAGCCGAGGCCCTTTTCCATCACCGAGGCCAGGCGGCGGCTGAAGGCGGCGATGTCGGCGACCGGTTCGCCTTCGGCGATCCGCGCCTGATCCAACAGCAGATGGGCGGCGTCATCGAGCGCCGGATCCTTGCCCCCGCCGTCGCGGGCCCGTTGGGCCAGGCGGCGGACCAGCGGGTGACCCGGGTTGAGCTCGAGGATGCGCGGGGTCGCCGCCTGGTCGGCGAACTGGCGGTGCTGGCGCAACAGGCGCTCCATGTGGATGTCCATGTCGTCTTCCCCGGCGACCAGGCACACCGGGCTGTCGGTCAGCCGTTCCGACGCGCGCACATCCTTGACCGCGTCGCCCAGCGCCACCTTGAAGGCGGCGATCAGCGGATCGATGCCGTCGGCCTCGTCCTCGTCCTTCCCGGCGTCCTCGTCGTCCTTGTCCTTGGCGGCGATCTTGGAGAGGTCGGCGCCGCCCCGGGTGGCCGACTTGAAGGGCTTGTCGGCGAAGGTGCCGACGGCGGGGATCCAGAACTCGTCGATCGGATCGCCGAGCAGCAGGACCTCGACCCCGCGCGCCTTGAAGCCCTCCAGTTGCGGGCTCCGGGTAATGGCCTCGGAGTCCTCGCCGGTGATGTAGTAGATGGCGTCCTGGCCCTCGACCATGCGCCCGACGTAGTCCGCGAGGGAAACCAGGCCGTCGCCGGCGGTCGAGCGGAAACGGCTGATGGCGAGGATGCGCTCGCGGTTGGCGAAGTCCTCGTAGATGCCTTCCTTGAGCACGGCCCCGAAGTTGTTCCAGAAGACGGCGTAATCGTCGGGCTTCTTGTCGGCCTTCTTCTTGAGCTCGCCCAGCACCTTCTTGACCAGCCCGGTGCGGATCTTGGCCAGCTTGGGGTCGTGCTGGAGCATCTCGCGGCTGATGTTGAGCGACAGGTCCTCGGAATCGACGATGCCGCGCAGGAACCGCAGGTAGGACGGCAGCAGCCCCTCGCAGTCGTCGGTGATGAACACCCGCTTGACGTAGAGCTTGACGCTGGGCTTGCGCTCGGGCTGGAACAAATCGAGCGGCGGCGTCGAGGGGACGAACAGCAGGTTGGTGTAGGCCAGCACCCCCTCGATGCGGTTGTGCAGGGTCATCCAGGGGTCGTCGAAGGCGTGGCCGACGTGGTGGTAGAACTCCTTGTACTGGTCCTCGGTGATCTCTTTTTTGGGCCGGGTCCACAGCGCCGAGGCGGTGTTGAGAACCTCCTCCTTGTCGCCGTCCTTGAGCACGATGGGAATCGGGATGTGGTCCGAATAGGACTTGACGATGCGACCGATCCGCGTCGCCTCCAGGAACTCCTTCTCCTTCTTGTCGAGGTACACGGTGACGGTGGTGCCCCGTTCCTGGCGCTCGGCCTCCTCGATGGTGAATTCCCCACGGCCGTCGGAAACCCACAGCCAGGCCGCCTCCTCGCCGGCCTTGCGGGTCAATACCTCGACCCGCTCGGCGACCATGAAGGCCGAGTAGAAGCCGACCCCGAACTGGCCGATCAGGGCCATGTCCTTGCTTTCGTCGCCGCTCAGCTGCTCGAGGAAGGCCTGGGTCCCGGAGCGGGCGATGGTGCCCAGCGTCTCGACCAGCTCGTCCCGCCCGATGCCGATGCCGTTGTCGGAGACCGACAGGGCGCGCGCCTTCTTGTCGGCGTCGAGCTCGATCCTGAAGACGCCCTCGCCGGCGCCGAGCTCGGGATCGGTGAGGGCCGCGTAACGCAGCCGGTCGCAGGCGTCGGAGGCGTTGGAAATCAGCTCGCGGAGGAAGATTTCCTTGTGGCTGTAGAGCGAGCGGGCGACGATCTCGAGAATTTTGCCGACTTCCGCCTGGAAGGTGAATTTTTCGCTGGCCATGGCGTCCTCGTGGGCTCCCTTGGGGTGGACTGGATCATGCCCGGAGATATGTGTGAAACCACCGCCCGGCGCAACCCCCTCGTTACGCCGCTCTTCCGAGCTTGACGCAAGCCTTTGAGCTTCGCAAGCTAGTGGATAGAATCTAACGTATGGTACCCATGGACGAAACGCGCCTCGAGAAAGCCCACCGGCGGCTGCTCGACGAGATCCAGGACCAGGCCATGGAAACCCGGTCGTGGACCGGCCGGGCGCGGTTCTCGGAACCGGTCATGAAGGCCATGGCCGAGGTCCCCCGCCCGGAGTTCGTGCAGTCCGGCGATAATGACATCGCCTTCATCAACCGGCCGCTGGGGATCGGCCACGGGCAGACCATCTCCCAGCCCTACATGGTCGCCCTGATGACCGAGCTGTTGGACCTCGACAAGGCCAGCCGGGTGCTGGAGATCGGCGCCGGCTCGGGCTACCAGGCCGCGGTGCTGGGCACGGTGGCGGGCCGGGTGTTCACCATCGAGGCGGTCGAGCCGCTGGCCACCGCCTCGGCCAGGCGCCTGGCGCGGCTCGGCTACGACAACGTCGAGGTGCGCTTCGGCGACGGCTATGCGGGGTGGCCCGAGAAGGCGCCGTTCGACGCCGTGATGGTCACCGCGGCGCCGCTCGAGGTCCCGCGTAAGCTGGTCGAGCAGATGAAGACGGGGGGCCGAATGGTGATCCCCATCGGCCCCGTGCACCAGACCCAGATGCTGTACGTCGGGACCAAGGGCAAGGACGGCAAGCTCCACGCCAAGGCCGCCCTGCCGGTCGCCTTCGTGCCCATGATCCACGTCCGCGAGCGGGACAACTAGGGCGTATCGAGATATTGGTGACTGTATATAGTTTATTGGCGGCGGGTTAACCCGCCGCCAATAAACTATATACAGTCACCAATATCTCGATACGCCCTGATTGCGGCGAATGCCGCAATCCGCCGCGCCAGCGGGCGTAAGCCTGCGTGGCGTTTGAACGCGGATTGATCGCCTGAGCGCGATCAATTCTGAAATGCTCTAGACTCCCCGCCGGGCTTGCAATCGGGGCCCCGAGGGGCGATCCTCTGGCCATGTTTCCCGGTCCCCCCACCTCCGGTTCCGACGCCCGGGTGTTGGCCGTGTTGGGGCCCACCAACACCGGCAAGACCCATCTCGCCATGGAGCGCATGCTGGCCCATGCCAGCGGCATGATCGGCTTTCCGCTGCGCCTGCTGGCGCGCGAGAACTACGACCGCGCGGTGCGCCTCAAGGGCAGCAACAAGGTCGCCCTGATCACCGGCGAGGAGAAGGTGGTCCCCGAGGGGGCGCGCTACTTCCTGTGCACCGCCGAAGCGATGCCCGTCGAGCGCCCGGTGGCCTTCCTCGGCGTCGACGAGATCCAGATGTGCGCGGATTCCGACCGCGGCTACGTCTTCACCGACCGCCTGCTCCATGCCCGGGGCACTGAGGAGACCATGTTCATGGGCGCCGACACCATCCGCCCCCTGATCCGCGAGCTGGTGGGCGAGGCCAGGTTCGACACCCGCCCCCGGCTCTCCACCCTGACCCACACCGGGGGCCGCAAGATCACCCGGCTGGCCCCGCGCAGCGCGGTGGTCTCGTTCTCGGCGGCCGGGGTCTACGCCAACGCCGAACTGGTGCGCCGCCAGCGCGGCGGGGCGGCGGTGGTGCTCGGCGCCCTGAGCCCGCGCACGCGCAACGCCCAGGTCGCCATGTACCAGGCCGGCGAGGTCGATTACCTGGTCGCCACCGACGCCATCGGCATGGGGCTCAACATGGACATCGACCACGTCGCCTTCGCCGGCCTGGGCAAGTTCGACGGCCGCCGGCCGCGGCCGTTGAGTCCGGCCGAGCTGGCCCAGATCGCCGGCCGCGCCGGGCGCCACATGAACGACGGCACCTTCGGCACCACCGGCGACGCCAAGGCGATCGACCCCGAGGTCGCCGAGCGTATCGAGAACCACCGCTTCAAGCCGCTGGACCACATCTACTGGCGCAACCCCCGGCTCCGCTTCGATTCGCTGGGGGCGCTGAGCCGAAGCCTGGCCGTCCACCCCGCCCGGCCGGGCCTGCTCAAGGCGCGCCAGGCCGACGACGAGCTGGTGCTGGAGGCCCTGGCCAAGGACCCGGAAGTCGCCGCCCTGGCGGCGACGCCCGATGCCGTGCGCCTGTTGTGGGAGGTCTGCCGGATCCCCGATTTCGGACATGTGATGAGCGACGCCCACGCCCGCCTGCTGGGCCGCGTCTACCGCCACCTGATGGGAACCGGAAGCGGCGGCGGCCGGCTGCCGGAGGACTGGGTGGCCGACCAGGTGGCCCGCCTGGAGCGCACCGACGGCGACATCGAGACCCTGGTCCAGCGGATCGCCAACATCCGGACCTGGACCTACGTCTCCTACCGCGGCGACTGGGTGGACGACGCCGGCCACTGGCAGGAGCGCACCCGGGGAATCGAGGACCGGCTGTCCGACGCCCTCCACGAGTGCCTCACCCAGCGCTTCGTCGATCACCGCACCGCCGTCCTGGTCAGCCGCATGAAGCAGCGCCGCGACCTGCTGGCGGCGGTCGACGCCGAGGGCGGGGTGACGGTCGAGGGCCACTACGTGGGCCGTCTCGACGGCTTCCGCTTCGTCCCCGACGGGGCCGGCGACCCGGCCCGCGAGGGAGCCGCCGCCAAGGCCGTCGGCGCCGCCGCGCTGCGGGCGCTGCGGGGCGAGGGGGCGG
>CAZWEZ010000026.1:0-41559 GCA_964632795.1 uncultured Thalassospiraceae bacterium
CCGAAAGCCTTGGAAAGCCGTCTCTATGGGTCATTATCAGTGCCCCTTGGTATGATTCCCGGCAGGGAGGCAGGTTGGTATCGTAACCCGATAGCCGAAAAGCGTTCGGCAGGAGGTAGGTCATGAAAGTCGATTTCGGCCGACTTCTGGCGGCCGTCACCTGGGTGCCCCTGCTTATTGCGATGACTTGGCCCTCGAACGCCCTCGCCGAACACCCGAGCTTCAAGAAGGACATTTTCCCGGTCATCGAGGTCAAGTGCCTCGATTGCCATCGCCCGGGGGGCAAGGGGTTCGAAAAGAGCGGCTTCGACATGAGGACTTACGAAGGCCTCATGAAAGGAACCAAGTTCGGCCCCATGGTGGTGCCGGGCAACGCCTACTTGAGCAACCTGATGGTTCTGATCGAAGGCCGGGCCAATCGCGCTCTCAAAATGCCCCACGACCGCAGAGAGGAAGTGACGAAGCGGGAGCGGCACCTGTTCCGAGTCTGGATCAACCGCGGCGCCAAAGACAACTGATACCATGGGTCATTATCAGTGCACCTTGGTATAAGGCAGAAAACGGCGTAGAAACTCCAGCTTCATGCGGCCCCAGCGCGCGATCTCCACAAAGCCGTCCGCCCCGCTCGGCACCCCGCACAAAACCAAAAACAGAACCCGCCTCCAGCGGATAGACCGCCTTCCACTGAGCGCGTCGAGAGGGTATCATGGCCCTCGTTTTCACGGTTACCAGGGAATGGCGGTTCCGAGATCATTGCCAATGAATGAGAACGCAGCACCGTTACCGGGGCACCCTCGAAGAGTCGCCAAACGATTCCTCGTTATCTTCCTGGCCGCCATGGCGTTGCTCGCCGGCGTGGCCATAACGCATTACTACGTGGTGATGAGGGCAGAATGGGTCAAACGTGAAGCGAGCGAGCTATTCAACTTGGATCTCGGTAAGAAGGCGATTGCGGACGAGCTTAAGAATGTCGTGTCGGACTTGATGTTCCTGGCCCGGCATAACGAGATGTTCGAACTGCGAGGTATGTTTGAAGTTGGCGATCCCAAATTGCGGCACATATTATCCCACCAGTTTCTCATTTTCATTGCGCAAAAGACTAAATACGACCAGATACGGTTGCTCGATCAGTCAGGCATGGAAATCATTCGCGTGAACTACAACAACGGCAACCCGACGATCGTTGCCGATGACCAATTACAGAACAAGGCCCAGCGGCCTTACTTTACAAAAACTTGGGCCTTGGCACGCGGCGAATCGTACATATTCCCTCTCGATCTCGATATCAAGCATGGGCAGATCGAAAAGCCCGCGAAGCCGGTCATTCGCTTTGGTGCGCCTGTGTTCGATCCTTCGGGGCGCAAGAACGGCATTGTTCTGCTCAACTATTTTGGTGAGAAGCTGATTCGCGACTTCAAGGTGGCGGCGGCCAACATCTCCGACCACATCGTGCTCCTCAACTCCGATGGATACTGGTTGGGCAACCCGAATCCCGACGACGAATGGGGCTTCATGCACAACAACGACAACGTGTTTGCGAAGACCCATCCTGATGCCTGGCAACGGATCCAGGCGGACGACTCGGGACAATTCTACAACCAAGAAGGCATGTTCACATTCACCACCATTTATCCGCTTTTGCACGCCACCGGCAATCGGCGGTCCGCCGGACAGGATGGATCGCCGGTCACCGACAAAGGCGATTATTGGAAAGCCGTGTCCCATGTGCCGTCAGGGCTCCTGACGAACACTCCGTATAACTTTTTCCGTCAGAATCTGCTCTTGTATTCCACCATGCTCGCACTGTTGGCTATCGCTTCCCTGTTGTTTGCCCGGGCCAGCGTGGGACAAATGCAGGCCGCGAAGCAGGTTAAGCTTGAGCGGCGCTTCCGAAGCAGCCTGGAAGAGAAGGTCGAGGAGCGGACACGGGAGCTGAAAGATACCCTGGCCGAAAAAGACCGGGTCGTTCAGCAGCTTATTCAGGCGGAAAAGATGGCGGCGATCGGGACGATGGCCGCCGGGATCGGTCATGAAATCAACAATCCCCTCTATGCCATCCTGGGGATGGCCGAGGCGATACGGGATGAAAAGGATGTTTCCCGATTCCATGGGTATGGCCGGGACATCGTCACCCATTCCAAGCATATTGCGGAGATCGTGAGGAACCTCTCCGGGTATGTCCATCCCGTGGAAGAACATGCTTTGGAACCGGTCGATGTGAATGAAAAACTTTCCGAGGCCGTTTCGATGGTCAGGCGTTCGCTGCTGAACGATTACGTCGAAATCAAGGAAAACCTCATGCCGGTCCCGGGAATCAAGGCGAAACCAGAAGAGGTTCAACAGGCCTTTTTCAATATCATCCGCAACGGGGTCCAGGCCATTAGGGGAAAAGGGACCCTGGAGATCACCAGCCGCCAAGAAGACGACCGGGTCTCGATACGGTTTCGGGATACGGGTGTGGGGATCCCGGAGGAACATCTGGGAAAGATCCTCGATCCGTTTTTTACCACCAAGGGTCCGGATGAGGGGGAAGGCCTGGGGTTATTCGTCGTTCAGCAGATCGTCAACAAGTACGCGGGGACGATCTCCTTTGAGAGCCAGAAAGGCAAGGGAACGGTCTGTACCGTCGAATTCCCCGTCGGGGAAAAGATTGAAAGGAGTGATCGCAATGAAGCAGAAGATCCTAGTCATCGATGACGAGGAGGAAGTTCGCAAGACAATCCGGCTCCAACTCGAGGGAACCGTCTTTGAGATCATCGAGGCAGAGGACGGAGAACAGGGTATCCAGCTTCTCGCCAACGAAAACGTGTTGGAGATAGAGGCGATCATCTGCGATGTCCGAATGCCCAAGATCAACGGCGTCGAGGCCGTAGCCTACTTCCGCGAGAAATATTCTTCGATTCCTGTCATCGTGTTGACGGGTTATCCGGACGTCAAGCTTGCGGTGGAGTTCATGAAAGAAGGCGTGGTCGAATATCTCATAAAGCCGGTGGAAAAAGAAAAATTGATCGAGGTGGTCACCAAGGCCGCCCGTCAACGTACCCTCTTCAGCGGATCCGGGAAAATGTAACCTCAAACTGGGAACCTGGCTCCAACTTTGTCACTTGGAGCCGTTCCCCGCGAACAACCTGAAGCGCGTCGATCCAGGACCTATCCGAATCAGACCTTCCAAAAAATCCGCCCATCCGGACAGCTTCAATATTGAAATAATTGGCGTCCCCTAGGGGATTCGAACCCCTGTTGCCGGCGTGAGAGGCCGGTGTCCTAGGCCTCTAGACGAAGGGGACGCCGTGACTCCTAACCTTTACAGGCAAAGACCGCCGGCGATCAAGTGTCTTTGGGGGGCGTGGCGTGGCGCCGCGCCGAGGCGATGAAGGCCTCGACGTCCTCGGCCCGGGTGTTGAAGGCGCACACCAGGCGGACCACGGTCGATCCCTCGCCGGGCCAGCGGTAGAACTGGAAGCCGTCCTCCAGGAGGCTGGCGATCACCGCCTCGGGCAGGGTCACGAAGATCTCGTTGGCATCGACCGGGTTGGCCAGCTGTGCCCCGGGCACCCCTTCCAGGCCCTCGCCCAAGCGCCGCGCCATGGCGTTGGCGTGGGCCGCGCTCCTGAGCCACAGCCCGTCCTCCAGGTAGGCCTCGAACTGGGCCGCCAGGAACCGCATCTTGGACAACAGGTGGCCGCCGCGCTTGCGCCGGAAGGCCAAGGTCGCGGCCAGCGAGCGCTCGAAGACGACCACCGCCTCGGCGGCCAGCGCCCCGTTCTTGCTGGCCCCGAAGGACAGGATGTCGACGCCGGCCCGCCAACTGGCCTCGGCCGGCGAACAGCCGAGCGCCGCCACCGCGTTGGCGAAGCGGGCGCCGTCCATGTGGACCGCGAGGCCGTGGCCGTGGGCCAGCTCGGCGATCCCGGCGACCTCGTCGATGGTATAGACGGTGCCGGCCTCGGTGGCCTGGGTCAGGCTGATGGCGGACTCCTGGACGTGGTGGACGCCGTGGTCCGGCGCCGCCAGCCGCCGGGCCAGGTCGTCCGCCTTGATCTTGCCGTCGGCGCTTTCCAGCAGGACCAGCTTGGCGCCCCCGGTGTAGAACTCGGGCGCCCCGCACTCGTCGACCTCGAGGTGGGACTCGGCGTGGCAGTAGATTCCGCCGTAGGGCTGGGTCATCACCGACAGCGACAGGGCGTTGGCCGCCGTCCCGGTGGCGACCAGGAAGACGTCGGCCTCGGTCTCGAACAGCTCGCCGATCGCCGCCTCGACGCGGCGCGTCAGGTCGTCGTCGCCGTAGGCGATGGCGTTGCCGTCGTTGGCCGCGGCCAGCGCCGCCAGGATCTCCGGCGCCATGCCGGTGGTGTTGTCGGAGCAGAAGTTCATGGGGCGTCCTCCGGGGGTTTCCAGTCGGTGGTCCTCAGCCAGACCTCGCGGAACCGGCGTCCATCGGCGTCGACCACGTGGGCGGTGATGTGGACCGCCTGGCCGCCGATCACCGAGGCGATCAGCCACGCCAGGTCCGGCTCGAACGCCATCTCGAGGTCGGTTGGCGACGGCTGGGCCGCATGGTCGGGATGGGAATGGTAATGGCCGACGATGCGCTCGGCCCCGCCTTCAAGCTCGCGCATCAGCTCGAAGCGCAGTTTGGGATCGACCTCGAAGCGGTCCCCGCGGCGGTCGGCGGCCAGGTTGGGGCTGGCCTCGAGGCGGGTCACCTCGAGATCCCCGGCGCCCCGGCCATGGCCGACCAGCAGGCCGCAGCATTCCTCGGGGTAGGCGGCCTCGGCGGCGTCGGCGATCCGTTTCAGCAGGGAGCCGGGAACCAGGATCATGGGACTAGTACACACTTTCATAATTCCATGACACGTAGGACGGCGTTGCGAGGCTTCCGGCTAGGAGCGCGTTGCGCCGTGGTGCCAATCCACCACAAGCGACGCACGACGACGTCCGGAAGCCTCGCAACGCCGCCCGAAGGGTCGCTTTTCCCGTCCCCTCGGGGCGTCGGGAACGCTTGACGATGTGCCGGCATCGCCGGCGCGCTCCCTCCTGCCGAGGAAACGGGAAAAGCGATCCTACGTATCATGGAATTATGAAAGTGTGTACTAAGCCGATGGTCCCCAGCACGGCCCCGGTGGCGGTGTCGATGACGATGATCGCCGGCCGTTCGCAGGCGCCCCCGGTGCGCAGGTAGAGGCGGGGGCCGTCGGGGCGCGTCTCGACCACATCACAGCCGCCCAGGTCGAGCGCCACCTCGCCGAAGGCGGCTCCCGCCCCCGGCACCGGGCCGGCGGTCGGCTTGAAGAACCGGAAGCCGGGGTCGGAAGCCTTGCGGACGATCCCGTAGCCGAGCACCAACAGCCCGGCGACGATCATCACCCCCATCACGATGACCAGCCCCTTGAGCGCGCGCATGGCGTCGATCCTCATTCCGTGGCACCATGGGTCGCCATGACCCCGGCAACCTCATATACCGTTCCGGTCCCCCAAGACAAGGCCGGGACGCGGCTCGACAGGTTCCTCGCCGAGGCCTTGTGCGACCTCTCGCGGAGCCGCCTCAAGGCGCTGATCGAGGCCGGAATGGTGAGCGTCGCCGGCGACGGCCGGCGACAGGAGCCGGTGAGGGACCCCTCGCGGAAGGTCAAGGCGGGATGGCGGATCGCGGTCGCGGTGCCGGCCCCTGAACCGGCGGTCCCCGAAGCCCAGCCGATGGACCTGGTGGTGGTCCACGAGGACGACCACCTGATCGTCGTCGACAAGCCGGCCGGCCTGGTCGTCCATCCGGCGCCGGGCCACCGCGACGGGACCCTGGTCAACGGCCTGCTCGCCCACTGCGCGAACACCCTGTCGGGGATCGGCGGCGTCAGCCGTCCGGGCATCGTCCACCGCCTCGACATGGACACCAGCGGCCTGCTGGTGGCAGCCAAGAGCGACGCCGCCCACCGCGGCCTGGCCGCCCAGTTCGCCCGCCACAGCCTGGAACGGGCCTACCTGGCGGTGGTCTGGGGGGTGCCGGCCAAACGCCGCGGCGCTGTCGCCGGCAACATCGGGCGCAGCCCCGCCAACCGCAAGAAGATGGCGGTCCTCGCCCGGGGCGGCAAGGCGGCGCTGACCCGGTACGCGGTGCACAAGGCGGTGGGCACCGCCGCCAGCCTGATCGAATGCCGGCTGGCCACCGGGCGCACCCACCAGATCCGCGTCCACATGGCCCATCTCGGCCATCCGCTGATCGGCGATCCCCTGTACGGCGGCGGCGCCCGGGGCCGGGGGCGGGGGCGGGGTGTCCCGGAACCGGCGCGCCGCGCGGTGGCGGCCCTTAATCGCCAAGCACTTCACGCATATTTGATCGGATTTGACCACCCGATCAACGGTAAACCGCTCCGGTTTGAAAGTACTTTACCACGTGATATCAATGAGTTGATGCATAAATTGGAGTGTTTATAATTTTCCCCTATACTTGAGCAATCCAGTCTGGTATTGTTGACCCACTGGTGAGCGCCCGATATGCTCATCCGAGTAATGGGATGGCGACGGGCTTTGGATTTGTTCGGTTTGGGGAAAAGATTCAGGTCATGGGTACATTAACGCTCGATCTCGATGTCTCGCCCGAGGGCAATCTTTCCAGGTACCTTCAGGATATCCGCAAGTTTCCGATGCTCGGCGCGGAGGAGGAAAAAGCGCTTTCGCTGCGCTGGCGCGACAACGGCGACCTCGAGGCGTCCCACAAGATGGTGACCAGCCACCTTCGCCTGGTGGCCAAGATCGCCATGGGCTATCGGGGTTACGGCCTGCAGCTGGGCGAGCTGATCTGCGAGGGCAACCTGGGCATGATGCAGGCGGTCAAGCGGTTCGACCCGGATCGCGGGTTCCGTCTTTCAACCTACGCCATGTGGTGGATTCGGGCCGCCATCCAGGAATACATCCTCCACTCCTGGTCGCTGGTCAAGATGGGCACCACGGCGGCGCAGAAGAAGCTGTTCTTCAACCTGCGCAAGATCAAGGGTCAGATGCAGGCGATCGACGACGGCGACATGCTGCCCGAGCAGGTCACCGCGATCTCCGAGCGGCTCAAGGTCTCGGAAGAGGAAGTGGTCAACATGAACCGCCGCCTGGCCAGCTCCGACCATTCCCTGAACACGCCGATGCGCGACGACGGCGAGGGCGAATGGCTTGACTGGCTGGTCGAGGAGGGCGACAGCCAGGAAGACCTGCTGGCCGAGGACCAGGAACTGAACAACCGGCGCAAGCTGCTGGCCGGGGCCATGAAGGGGCTGTCGGGGCGCGAGAGCCACATCCTCACCGAACGGCGGTTGCGGGAAAAACCGTTGACCCTGGAGGACCTGAGCCAGCACTACGGCATCTCCCGCGAGCGGGTCCGCCAGATCGAGGTCCGGGCCTTCGAGAAGCTGCGCCGGATGGTCAAGAACGCGACCCTCGAGCAACGGCTCGCCTGCTGACGCACCCCCCCCCCACAGGACCGCCGGCATTGACCTTGGGTATCGGAAGCCGCCACCTCTTGGGTGGGGGCTTCTTCTACTGTTCCTCAGCCTCGGTGGCGACGACCTGGGCGACGTCCTCGCCCCATTCCTCGATGATCCGTGTTTGAGTGGTCCGCAACTGGGCGATCCGGTGCTGGGCCATCACCGTCAGGAAGGCGGTGACCACGGGGGGCACCGAGATGTACAGCAGCCAGCCGAGCCCGGCCGCGCCGTACATCATCGCCAGCGTAAAGGGGTCGTCGGTCAGCATGTTGGTGGCGGCGTTGACGGTATGCTCGCCGGTCCACAGATTGAGAAGGAAGGGAAAGACGCCACTGAAGTTCATCCCCCCGACGCTGAACATGGCATGCTTCTGGCGCGAGCGGTCGATGATGAAGGCGACCATGGTCGGCAGCATGCCGAAGAACAGGAGCAGCACGCTGGGCAGCGAGATGGTCACCACCAGGACCACCCCCACGGCCACCCAAAGCGGCGTCATGCTCTTGCGGCGGACGGCGGCGGGTTGCCCCCTGGCGACCTGTCTGGGCGGACGCTTTGCCATCGCTTGCCTGGCCTCTCCTACAGGGCTTCGACGAGAAAGAAGATGGTGACCACGATCATCGACAGGATGATCGAGATCATGGCGGCCGACTGTTGGCCCATCTGTTCGGGGGTTCCCGACTTGCCGATCTCGCCGCGTTCGATCTTGCCGATTTCCTCCTCGGCCTGGGCGTATTCCTCCTGGGCGGCGAGGTAGCCCTCGGCGTCCTTCTGGCGTCTCTCGGCGTTGTCGATCAGGTCGAAAAGGTCCGGCAGGCTGCCCAGGCGGACCAGGCGCGGGATTTCGCTCTCCATTTCGCGCCGCGTGGTGCGGCTCTTATAGGTGTTGATGGCCGGCCCCAGCAACCCGCCCACCCAGCTGGAGAGCCCGAACAGGGCATCGATTTTGAGGCGCCACTGGAGGAACGCCAGCAGGCTCAACATGCCGATCAGCGAGGTTTCCTCCTTGGGCGCGGCCAGCGCCTTGAGGTGGGGGGTGATGTCCTGGTCGAAGCGCGCCGCGATGAAGGCGCAGATGTGGCGGTCCATCGGCTTGGTCTTGGCATCGACCCGGTTGGACGCCCGGTCCAGCGCCGCCATCAGGCTTTCGGTGTCGATCGCGTAATCGTCGGCGATCAGGGAGCTTTGGCAGGGGAGATCGGGGTTGAGCTCGTAAAGGCAGCGTACGATGCCGTAGCCGAGGTCGTTTTCCTGGATGAAACGGCGCGACTGCCCGAAGGTCCTGTCGAGGGGCGACTTGCGGGGATCGGAGCGGGGCAGCGTCGCCAGCCAGATGCCGGGAATCTCCCGGGTCACCGCGTCGGCGGCGACCTGGATATCGCCACTGCGCAGGAACTCCACCGCCAGCGCCGAGCCGTAGCATTCGGGCATGAAGGCGAAGTCCTTGTAGCGGATGGGCGCCATCGGATCCAGCATGATGCCGATCTTGGCGACCAGGTACTCGTCGCTGCCCTGGAACCCGCCCTGATTGGCCTTGGCCACTTCCAGCGCCACCTCCACCTGGTCGGCGAGATCGGGGTCGTGGAGGTTGTGGCGCAGCCACGATCCGAGATGTCCATCCCGGATCGCCGTCGCCGCCGCGCCCACCTCCTGGCTGAAGGCATGGGCCAGGGTCCGGGCATTGTTGTGGTCGCGGTCGTTGAAGGCAAAGGGCGTCTCCGACTTCGGGGTCGCCTTGCGCTGGATCGGCGTCTGGCGCTTGCCGTCGCTCCAGCTGTCCATCTCGCTGAACATCCACCGTTCCGCCGGGTCGTCGACCAGCAGGCCGCGCAACGGCTCGAGCAGGAACATCGGGATGCGGGCTTCGCCGCACAGCGCGGCATAGCTGCCACGCTCGATCTTGGCGTAGAAGATTTCGGTGTCGCCGAGGGGATCGATATGCTTGCTGCCGACCAGCAACAGCATGAGGGTCGCCCCCAGGGCGTAGAAATCGTCGGCGATGTCGCCCGCGCCGCGGCCCCCGGCGGTGGCCATCGCCCGTTCGATGGGTTCGCAGGCCAGGGGCTGGTCGAACCCGGGCGGCGACGTCACGCACTCGCCCAGGACCACCGTCTTCTTCTCTTCGTCCGCGAAGAACAGGTTGGAGGGGCGGATCGCCCGGTGGGTGATGTTGCGGTTGGCCAAATCCCTGAGGGCGCCGAGTACGCTCTCGATGATGCGCGAGGGCAGTTCCTGCTTGTCGATCGGCACGTTGCCGGCGGCCAGGGCGTTGAGCAGCCTGCCGCCCAGCGGCCGTTCGAAGAGGACCACCAAGCAGCGCCGGCCCTGCGGCGGCCAGTCCACGATGTCCCATTCGGTCAGCTGCAACAGGCCCGATATCTCGGACTTCCTGAGGGTGTTCATCGCCTCGACGCGCGGCGGCAGGCCCGGCGTGCAGGCCAGCGCGAACAGCTTGCGGCCCAGATCGCGGCGGTCCTCCGCCGCGTAGGCCGTGGCGGAGGGGGAATCCAGTTCGGGCAGGGGGGAATTGAGATCGATCAGGAAATGCTCGCCGACGGTGACGGGGCCTGAATAGGTTGGTGCCTCGTCTGAGTTTTTCGTTTCCCCGGGCGTTTCCGCCATAGCTGCCCTTCCCGTCCGCCGCGGCGTGTCCAAGCCACCATCGACCCGGAGAGTCTAATCTCTATACCGGGGCGAAACAATTAAAGGTTTGCCGCCCACACGGCGGGTTACGGCGCAACCCGCGATCAACTTTCCAAACCGGCTCTCAGTCGGCGAAGGGGTCGTGGACCAGGATGGTGTCCTCGCGCTCGGGGCTGGTCGACAGCAGGGCCACCGGGGCCTCGATCAGTTCCTCGATGCGCCGCACGTACTTGACCGCGGTCGCCGGCAGATCGGCCCACGAGCGCGCCCCGCGGGTGGTCTCGGACCACCCTTCCATGGTCTCGTAGAGCGGCTCGGCCGCCGCCTGGCGGACCGAGGAGGCCGGCAGGTGATCGACGGTCTGGCCCTCGATCCGGTAGCCGGTGCACACCTTCAGCTCGGCCATCCCGTCGAGCACGTCGAGCTTGGTCAGGGCGATGCCGTCGATGCCGTTGACCTTGACCGACTGGCGGACCAGCACGGCGTCGAACCAGCCGCAGCGGCGCGCTCGCCCGGTCACGGTGCCGAACTCGTGGCCGCGTTCGCCGAGCCCCTTGCCGATGTCGTCGTCGAGCTCGGCGGGGAACGGCCCGCTGCCGACCCGGGTGGTATAGGCCTTGGCGATGCCCAGCACGTAGTCGATGGCGCCCGGCCCCTGGCCCGAGCCGACCGCCGCCATGCCGGCCACCGTGTTCGACGAGGTGACGAAGGGATAGGTGCCGTGGTCGATGTCGAGCATGGTCCCCTGGGCGCCCTCGAACAGGATCCGCTTGCCGGCCCGCCGGGCGGCGTCCAGGCGCTTCCAGACGATCCCCGAAAAGGGCAGGATCTTGGGGGCGACCTCCTCCAGGTCGGCGATCAGCTGCTGGCGCCCGACCTCGGGCATTTCGAAGCCGCGGAGCAGCGCGTTGTGGTGGAACAGAAGCCGGTCCACCTTGTCGGACAGCACGTCGGGTTCGGCCAGGTCGCCGACCCGGATCGCCCGGCGCGCCACCTTGTCCTCGTAGGCCGGGCCGATGCCGCGCCCGGTGGTGCCGATCTTGGCCTTGCCCAGGGCCTTCTCGCGGGCCTGGTCGAGGTTGCGGTGCAGCGACAGGATCAGCGGCGCGTTGTCGGCCAGGCACAGGTTGTCGGGGGTGATGTCGACGCCCTGGCCGCGGATGGTCTCGATCTCCTCGAGCAGTGCCCACGGATCGACCACCACCCCGTTGCCGATGATCCCCAGCTTGCCCTTGCGCACCACGCCCGAGGGCAGCAGGCTCATCTTGTAGGTCACGCCGTCGATGACCAGGGTATGCCCGGCGTTGTGGCCGCCCTGGAAGCGGACCACGACGTCGGCCCGTTCCGAAAGCCAATCGACGATCTTCCCCTTGCCTTCGTCGCCCCACTGGGCGCCGACCACGACTGCGTTGGCCATTTCAACTCGATCCTTGTTCGTTCGCTTGCAGGCGCGCCAGGTATTACCGCGCGCGGTAATACCAAGGGGCACTGATAATGACCCATAGAGACGGCGGGAAGAATACCTCGGATCGGGGGCCGTTCAAGGGATATCGAAGGGCTGCCGCCTGACGGTGCGGCCCAGGTTCTTCACCATCACCGGCACCATCCCCCTGGTCAGGGTGAGGCCGTCGGATTGCCCGAGCCCGGCGATGGTCCACCCCTGCCACAGGCGCTCGCCGCTGGTGCGGTCGTCGATCGAGACGTCGAGGCGGTACTGGCTGGGGGTGACGATCGAGGTGGTCGCCTGTTGTCCCTGGTTGAAGACGCCGCCGCGGCTGCTGTTGAACAGGTTGAAGCGGACCTGGGCGTTCTCGCCGCCCTCCTGGCCGCCATGGCTGTCGAGTTCCACCATCGAGCGCCGTTCGCCGCTGACCCAGGCGCCGATCACGTTGCGGGTCTCAAACGTCAGGACCAGGGCGGCGTCCTCGGCCACCGCATAGCCGGCGGCCTTCAGTTCGCCTTCGAACACCTCCTGGAGGATCAGGTTGTCGTCCGAATTGTCGAGCGGACGCACGGCGAACGGCTGTCCCGACGCCAGCGGCTTGTAGGCCACCGCGTTGAGCAGCCCCTGGCCGGACTCCTGGGCGCCGGCGGGCTGAACGGCGGCCACGGCCAGGCAGGCAAGCAGGATTGCGTATCGTCTCATCGACCTGTTCCCTCGGCAGGATGTTCCCAGACCTAAAAGGATGGGTCGTCGAACGCCGCCTGTCAACCGATGGTCCTTTCCCGCTCACTCCAGGCGCACCCGCAGCGGCCCGCCGGCGGCCGGCCAGACGCCTTTGTCGATGGCCTTGGAGCCCTCGAAGACCAGGTATCCCTGGCGGCCGTAGTGGGGTAGCGGCCGGAGCAAAGCCTCCAGGGCCGCCGCGTCGGCCCCCGACACCACGACCAGCGCCGCGCCCTCGGCGGTGCGGGCCGCCCACACCCGGGCCGTGCCCCGCCCGGCCAGCGTCCCCGGCACTCCCGGCAACCCCGCCGCCTCGAGCGCGGCGGCGACCTCGCCCGTGGTGCCGACGATCAGCAGCCCTCCCGGCGGCGGCTCTCCGATCCCGGGGGAGGCGGCGAAGTTGGGCGGGGTGTCCATCAAGCGCCCGGCGAGCCGGCGGGCGGTAGCGCGCGCCCCGTCGTCGTCGGCGGCGGCGGCGATGACGGCGGTGGCGTCCCGGTCCAGGGTCACGTCCCTGAGGATCGGCGGCGCTTCGGTGCGGTCGAGACGGCGGAAGACGTCGAAGCCCGGGTCCACCGCCAGGGCCAGCGGGCGGCCCCCGGTGTCGATCGTATGGACGCTTTCCAGGCCCTCGATGGAAATCGTGAAGCGCCGCTCGCCGGCTTCGGTGGTCACCGTCACCGGGACCTCGAGGGCATAGGCCGGCGCCTCCTGGGTCAGCGTCAAAAGGGTCCGGTAGCCGCCATCGCGGGATTCCACCTCGACCCCGCCCAGGCTCAGCCGGGGCGCCCCGGTGCGCTCGAGCCACTGGGCGAAGAAGCCGCCCAGGTCGCGCCCCGAGGTATCCTCGAAGGCCCGGCGCAGGTCCCCCCAGCCGGCGGCGCGGAACTTCCACAGCTCCCACAGGCGGCGCAGGCCGGCGGCGAAGGCGGGCTCGCCCAGCTCGGCGCGCAGCATGTGGAAGACGAACGCCACCTTGCCGTAGCCGACCACCTGCGCCGCCTGGTGGAGGTTGGCGACGAACGAGGACAGCGGCCGGTCCCGGGCCTCGGGAAGGGCGGCGTAGTCGCGCAGCCAGTCGAGGCGCATCCGCTCGGCCTCGGCCGCGGCGCGGTCCCCGGCGTAGGCGTAGTCGGCCATGAAGGTGGTCAGCCCCTCGGCCCAGTTGCCGCCGGCGTAATCGACATAGACCCCGTTGCCCCACCAGTTGTGCAGGACCTCGTGGCCCAGCGAGGTGAAGCGGATGAACGGCAGGCGCAGCACCCGGGCGCCGATGTAGGTCAGCCCGGCAAAGCCCAGCCCCACCGGCAGCGGAGCGGAGACGATGGCGAAGCCGGAAAACGGATAATCGCCGATGGAGGCGCGGTAGCGGTCGATATAGCCGGCGGTGAGGTCGAGGTAGTCGCCGGCCAGGTGGCCCAGCGAGGGCTCGAAATAGGTCCTGAGGCGGATCGCCCCGTGGCGGCGTTCCTCGATGACGTAGGGCCCGGCGATCAGGGTGATGTCGTCGGCCGGCGCCTCGCCGGCGAAGACGGCCCGGTAGCGGCCTCCGGCCGTGGTCTCCTCAAGCAGCCTTCCCGGGACCACCGCCCGTTGCGGTTCGGGGACCTCGACGGCGACGCGGTAGGTGAAGCGGCCGCCGCCGGCGAGCACCGGATACCAGCCCGCGGAGCCGGGCAGGAAGCTCCCCCGGGGGTCGGCCACCGCCCCGGTTCGGTCCCGCATCCGGGGTCGTTCGGGCAACCGCGCCAGCCGCCCCCGGTAGTCGATGACCAGCCGGTGCTCCCCGTACCCGCCGAGCTCGATGTCGAGCCGGCCGGCGGCGCCGACGGGGTCGGCCGCCCGGCCGTCGACGATGAGCCCGGTGACCTCGAAGTCCGGGTTCAGGCGGAAGGTCACGACGCCGCCGCCGGTAAGGGTCAGGCGGTCGCTGACGACGAGCCGGCGCTGGGCCGGATCGAGGCGGACGTCGAGGTCGTGGTGGAGGGCCGCATCGCCGCCGCCGGCTGCGGCCGCGAGCGCCCCCGAGGCCAGCCAGACCAGCCCCAGGACGAACGCGGTCGGAACGCGGATCATGGCCGGGACGGGAACTTGGCGACCATCTCCAGGGTCTCTTCGCCGCGCCGCAAGCGGAGCGGCAGCCAGGTGCCCGGCGCCTGGCGGCCGACCACGGCGATCAGGTCGCCGGTGTTGGCGATCGGCCGCCCGGC
The DNA here is from genome assembly GCA_964632795.1 of uncultured Thalassospiraceae bacterium. Lineage (GTDB taxonomy): Bacteria > Pseudomonadota > Alphaproteobacteria > Rhodospirillales > 2-02-FULL-58-16 > CAZWEZ01. Next base: position 14,487 of record CAZWEZ010000026.1, read on the forward strand.
GGCCTCGACGATCAGGTCGTCCTCGGCCAGCCCGGAGGCCTCGGCGACGCTGTTCTTCATCACCCGCATGACCCGGACGCCGTCCTCGCCGTCCTCGATCATCACCCCGAGGAGGAGCTTGGGCGGCTTGGCCGAGACGGCGTCGGCGGCGAGGCCGAACACGGCCTCGGCGATCGCCGGGCCGCCCGGCGGGGCCAGTTCCCCGCAGGGGCGTCCGGCGTCCCAGGGCAACAGCACCGCCGAGCCGGCGATCCCCAGGTCGGCAAGCTGGCGGGGGATTCCGTATCCGTATTGCAGGTGCCCCTGACCGACGATGCCGACCACCAGCGGCTCGCCGCCGCCGTCGCGGACCCCGGCCAGGACCTGGGCCATGGCCCGGTCCCAGATCAGTTGGGCTTCGACGAAGCGGCGGAACTCGGGGTCGTCGCGCGCCACCGGCTCGGGGGAGGTCTGCATGTGCCGGGTCATTTCCTTGCGGTGCTCGGCGAACACACCGAGCAGGTAGTCCAGGTAGTCCTCGCCGGCCGGCGCCGGGTCGTCGACGCCCTGGCGCTGGTCCCCGGGTATCGACTGCCAGCCTTCCTTGCGGACCCGCGACACCAGTTCCCGGTCGACGTTCAGGGCGACCATCGGGATGCGGTACAGGCGGGCGAAGCGGAACAGCTCCATGTAGAGTTCGGAATCGAACTTCCACACCTGGTTCCATTCGGTCTGGTCGAGGAACGCCTGCTCGCTCAGGTCGCCGCGCATCCACCGGTCGAGCGCCGGCTGGACGCGGCGCGGGAAGGCCTCGAAACCCAGCACCATGTTGGGGTTGCGCCCGTGCAACGCGGCCACGGTATGGAGCTGCCAGCGGTGGTGGCGGGGGTTGGTGTGGGTCTCGCCGAGGAGGACCACCGGACGCGCGGCGATGGCGGCGATCAGCCTGTCGTGGGGCACGCCGGCCGCCTTCGCCGGGTCGAACCAGCTTCCGGCGAGCATGCAGGCCTGGCCCGAGGCCGCGGCGACGGGGGCGGCGGAAAAGGCGACCAGCAGGCAGAGAAGGGGGAAAAGGAATTTTCGCATGGGGCTGTTCTTCCATATCGGTCCGGCGGCGGGCGAAAACAAGGATGCCCGAGACCGCGCCGGAACGAAAGCGCCATTGGAGCCGCCGCGATTGACAGGACCCGGCGGAGTCTTTAGCACCGTCACCGCCCGCCGCAGCAAACGTGAGGCCATGGAAACCAAGGGCATCATCGCCGCCGGCCACCCGGAGACCGCCGCCGCCGCCGCCGCCATCCTCGAGGAAGGGGGCAACGCCTTCGACGCGGCGCTGGCCGGGATGTGCGCGGCCTGCGTCGCCGAGCCGGTGCTGGCCTCGCTGGGCGGCGGCGGCTTCCTGCTCGCCAGCCCCGGCGCCGGGCGGCCGGTGCTCTACGACTTCTTCCCCCAGACCCCGAAGGCGCGGAAACCGGAGGCCGAGTTCTTCGCCATCCTCGCCGACTTCGGCCCCGCCCAGCAGGAATTCCACATCGGCATGGGGTCGATGGCCACCCCGGGCACGGTCAAGGGCATGTTCCGGGTCCTCGACGACCTCGGCTCGATGCCCATGGCGCGGATCGTCGAGCCGGCCATCGCGCTGGCCCGGGGCGGGGTGCGGATCAACGCCCTCCAGGCCTACATCCTGGAGGTCGTCGCCAGCATCTACGGCTCCAACGACGCCTGCCGGGCGATCTTCTCCAGCCCCCGGCGCCCCGGCAAGCTGCTCGGCGAGGGCGAGACGTTGAGCATGGTCGAGTTCGCCGACACCCTGGAGGCGCTGGCCGGCGAGGGACCCGACCTGTTCTACCGGGGCGACATCGCCCGCCGCCTGGCCGAGGACTGCCGGGACCGCGGCGGCCACCTCACGGCGGCCGATCTCGCGGGCTACGCGGTGGAGGTGCGCCGGCCCCTGGAACTGGCCTACGCCGGGCGCCGGCTGATCACCAACCCGCCGCCCTCGACCGGCGGCATCCTGATCGCCTTCGCCCTGTCGCTGCTCGCGGGCGGCGGCCTCGGAAAACTCGGCTTCGGCACCTCGGCCCATCTCGAGCGGCTGGCCCGGACCATGGAGGCGACCAACCGGGCGCGCGTCGAAAGCCGCCTCCACGAAGCCGCCGGGACGGCCGCCGAGGTCCTCCTCGACCCCGGGTTCCTGGACCACTACCGGCGCCACGTCCTGGGCCGGCCGATGGCCTCGCGCGGCACCACCCACATCGGCGTCATCGACGGCGCCGGCAACGCCGCCGCCCTGACCCTGACCAACGGCGAGGGCGCCGCCTACCTGGTGCCGGGCACCGGGATCATGGTCAACAACATGCTGGGCGAGGAGGACATCAACCCCCACGGCTTCGACCGCTGGCCCGAAGACCTGCGGATGAGCTCGATGATGGCGCCGACCCTGATGGTCGAGCCCGGCGGCGAGATGGTCGCCATCGGCTCGGGGGGCTCCAACCGCATCCGCACCGCGATCCTCCAGGTGCTGCTCAACCTGATCGACTTCGCGATGCCCATCGCCGACGCCGTGGCCAGCCCCAGGATCCATTTCGAGGACGGCCGCCTCAGCATCGAGGACGGCTTCGAGGAGGCCGAGGTCGCGGCCCTGGGGAGCGCCTTCCCCGACATCGAACGGTGGGGGGGCCGGAACTTCTTCTTCGGCGGCGCCCACTGCGTGGTGTACGATCCCCGGCGACGGCGTTTCAGCGGCGCCGGCGACCCCCGCCGCGGCGGCGTCACGCGAACGGTGTGAACGGAATCCGAGGACGAACCGCCCGATGTCCAAAGGAACGGTCCTGGTCACCGGCGCCGCCGGCTACATCGGCTCCCACGCCGTCCTCGCCCTGTTGGAGGCGGGCTGGGAGGTGGTGGCGGTCGACGACCTGTCGAGCGGCGCCCGGTGGCTGGTTCCCGAGACCGTGGAATTCATCCACCAGGACGTCGCCGAGCGGAGGCGGATGGTCCAGGTGCTGGGCGACTACCGGTGCCGGGCGGTGCTCCACTTCGCCGGCTCCATCGTGGTTTCGGAATCGGTCGCCGACCCCCTCAAGTACTACCGCAACAACGTCGGCGGAAGCCTGGCCCTGATCGAGGCCTGCGCGGCGGCGGACGTCACCCGGTTCATCTTTTCCTCGTCGGCCGCGGTCTACGGCGAGCCGCTCCGGGTGCCGGTCGACGAGGACGCCCCGACCAACCCGATCAACCCCTACGGGGCGACCAAGCTGATCGCCGAATGGATGCTCCGCGACGCGGCGGCGCTCGGCCTCAGGCACATGGCGCTGCGCTACTTCAACGTCGCCGGGGCCGACCCCTCGGGGCGCAGCGGGCAGTTGAGCCTCGAGGCCACCCACCTGATCAAGATCGCCTGTGAGGCGGCCGCGAACAAGCGCCCCGGGGTGACCGTCTTCGGCACCGACTACGAGACCCCCGACGGCACCTGCATCCGCGACTACATCCACGTCAGCGATCTGGCCACCGCCCACGTCGCCGCCCTCGACCACCTGATGGCCGGCGGTCCCAGCCTGACCCTCAACTGCGGCTACGGGCACGGGGCCTCGGTGCGCCAGGTGCTGGCGGCGGTCGAGCGGGCCGCCGGCGTCCCGCTGGAGGTTGGCGAAGGCCCCCGGCGGCCCGGCGATCCCGCCCGCCTGGTCGCCGACAGCGGGCGGATGCGCCGGCTGTTGGCGTGGACCCCCGAGCACGACGACCTCGATGCCATCGTCGCCTCGGCGCTGGCCTGGGAACGCAATACCAAGGATCGCTGATGTCTGAGGACCTCACGACGGAACCGCCGGTGTGCCCCTTCGCCGCCTGCGAGGCCGCCGGAAACAAGGACATCGTCGGCCGGGGGCGCGACTTCCTGTATGGGACCACGGCCCGGGAGTTCGCGGTCGCGCGCTGCGCGAGGTGCGGCGTCTGGCACCTGACCGAGGTCCCCGACCAGCGGGCGATGGCGGTCATCTATCCCCGGGACTACTACGCCTTCGGCGGTTCGGCGGCGGAACCGGGGCTGGTGTCGGCGGTCCGCGGGCGGATGGAGGCGGCCCGCATCGGCGCCTACCGCCGCCTGCTGGGCGGGCGGGCGTTGCGAATCCTCGACGTCGGATGCGGCGACGGGCGACTGCTCGACATCTTCCGCCGCCACGGGACCGCGCAGTGGGAGCTGTGCGGGATCGAACAGTCCGAGGCCGCCGCCGCGGCGGCCCGCGCCAAGGGTTACGAGGTCTTGTGCGGCGACCTGATGGGACTCGATACCGGGGCCTGGGAGGACCGCTTCGACCTGGTCGTCATGCAGCAGGTCATCGAACACATGCACCGCCCGGCGGGGGCGCTGGGCAAGGTCCGTTCGCTGTTGGCCCCCGGCGGCATCCTGTCGGTGGAGACCCCGTGCACCGATGCCTGGGACGCCCGCCTGTTCCGCCGCCGTTACTGGGGGGGCTACCACCTGCCCCGCCACTTCTACCTGTTCGACCGGGGCTCGATGGCCCGGCTGATGACCGAGAACGGCTACCAGGTGGTCTCCGCGCGCCAGGTCCCGAGCCCCATCCTGTGGATCCACTCGCTGCACAACTGGCTCGGCGAACGCCGCCCCCTGGCCGCCCTGGCCAAGACCTTCCACCGCCACAACGTCCCCCTGCTGATGTTGTTCACGGCGCTCGACCTGCTCCTCGTCACCCTCACCGGCAAGACCTCCAACATGGAAGTGATGGGCCGCAAGAAGGGGTAGACGGGGCAAACGAATCGAAGGATCAATCCCGTTCCTCGAGCCATGCCATTTGGATGGCTTCGAGGATTTTTTCGTTGGAACGGTTGGGGTCGTCGGCGAAGTCGGGGAGGTCGCGGACCCATTGCCAGAGGTCGGTGAAGCGCAGGTTGACGACGTCGGCCTCGGGGTGGGCGTCCTCCAGCTCGATGGCGATCTCGGCGACGTCGGTCCACCTCAGCGCCATCTTAATCCACCATCATGTTGCGGGTGGCGGCGGGCAGCGTCACCACGATGCCGTCAAGGCCCAGGGTGAGCTTGATCTGGCAGCCGAGGCGGGAGGTGTGGGTCAGGCCGAAGGCCAGATCGAGCATGTCCTCCTCGTCCTCGCTGGCCTCGGGAAGCTTGTCGAACCAGGCGTCGTCGACGATCACGTGACACGTCGAGCAGGCCAGCGCGCCCTCGCAGGCGCCTTCCAGGTCGATGTCGTTGGCGTGCGCGGTCTCGAGGATCGACTGGCCCTCCTTGGCCTCGACCACGGTGGGGTTTCCCTTGGGGTCGATGAAGGTGATCTTGGGCATTAGTGTCCTGGTTCCCTGACTTCTTCATACAACTGTTTCTTGCGCGGCGTGACCAGCGCCAGGCCGGCCATCATCAGGACCAGCGACATCCAGATCCACATCGAGTGGCGTTCGCCGAACAGGACCATTCCCCAGGCCACCCCGGAGAGCGTGACCACGTAGGCGGTCTGGCTGGCGAAGACGGGTCCGGTGTGTTTGATCAGGTAGACGAACAGGCCGTAGGCCACGGAACTGACCAGGGCCATCGCGATCAGCGACCACTCCAGCGCCCCCAACGGCCAACCGAGAGGGACGAAGGTGTCGGTCGCCAGCACCACCGGCGTCATCACCGCCGCCGCCGCCAGGAACATGCCGCAGGTGACCACGAAGGGATCGGCGCCGTCCGGCATCTTGAGCGCCAGCACCATGTTTTCGGCGACATAGCACAAGGCGGCCGCCAACGCCGCCAGGACCCAGACGGTGTCGGAGGGATCGGGCAGGCTCTCCTCCGGCGCCACCAGGAGGACCACGGCGAGGGCGCCGAACACCACCCCGAGGATCCGCTTCGGGGAGAAGGTCTCGACGCCGAAGGCCGCCGCCGCGACGTAGGTCATGATGGGGACCAGGATCACGGTGATCGACAGCACCCCGGCCGAAATCCGCGACGCGGCGTAGAAGTACAGGATGTTCGGAATGGCGCTTCCCAGCAGGCCACAGATCACATAGAGGCGGACCATTTCCGGTTTCAGGGAAATCCGCCGCCGGCGAAGGGCGTTGAACGCCAACAGGAGCCCGGCGCTGATCACGCTCAGCCACAGCGAAATGCCGAAGGGGTGGGCGCCGGTCAGGGCGGCGATCTTGGCCAGCGAGAAGGTCAGCCCCCAGACCACCCCCATGAACACAAGCACCAGCCAAGGCCAGGCCACTAGGCCGCCCCCTTTTCCGGGGGATCCAACCGGTCGACGCTCTGGCCGCGTAACGCCGCCCGGATGCCGCGGTCCATGCGCCGTTCGGCGAACGGCTTGGTGATCGTCTCGAGCTCGCCCGCCGCGGCCTCGATGGCGTCGCGGTCCTCTCCCTGGGACGCCTGCTCGAGGCGCTTCATGGCGGCCTCGATGTCGGCCCGCTCGCCGGCGCTCAGCAACTCGCCGTCGGCCCCCAGCGCGGCGGCCACCGCGTTGAGGTTGCGCCCGGCCTCGACCCGGGCCTCGGCGAGCAGGCGCAGGGCCATGTCGGTCTTGGCGTGCTTCATGCTGTCATAAAGCATCTCGGCCATCTCGTCCTCGCTCAGGCCATACGAGGGCTTGACCTCGACCTGCTGCTCGACGCCGGTGGTGTCTTCGCGCGCGCCGACGGTGAGCAGGCCGTCGGCATCGACCGCGAAGGTAACCCGGATGCGCGCCGCGCCGGCCGTCATCGGCGGGATCGGGTGGAGCTCGAAACGGGCCAGCGAACGGCACTGGTCGACCATCTCGCGCTCGCCCTGGACGACGTGGATCGACATCGCGCTCTGGCCGTCCTGGTAGGTGGTGAACTCCTGGGCCCTGGCCACCGGCACCGGGGTGTTGCGGGGGATGATCTTCTCGACCAGCTGGCCCATGGTCTCGATGCCGAGGCTCAGCGGGGTGACGTCCAGCAGCAGGGTGTCGGAGCCGACGGTCAACGCCCCGGCCTGCAGCGCGGCGCCGACGGCGACCACCTCGTCGGGGTCGATGTCGGCCAGCGGCTCCTTGGCGAACAGCTCGGCGACCCGGGTCCGAACCAGCGGCACCCGGGTCGAGCCGCCGACCAGGACCACCCCTTCGACGTCGTCCGGGGTCAGCCCGGCGTCGTCGAGCACGCCCCGGCAGATGTCGACGGTGCGCCCGATCAGCGGCGCGATCAGCTCCTCCAGCGCCGCCCGGCCCAGGCGGTGGGATGTCTGGCTGCCGTCGATGTCGAGCACCCAGTCGCCCTCCTCCTGGGTGGTCAGGCATTCCTTGGCCAGGCGCGCCGTCATCAGCGCCAACTTGACGTGGACGCTGGTCAGTTCCAGCCGGCCCAGCTTGTCGGCCCTTTGGGCCAGGAAGTGCTCGGCCACCGCGTGGTCGAAGTCGTCCCCGCCGAGCGCCGCGTCGCCGCCGGTGGCGAGCACCTGGAAAACGCCCTTCTGGAGGCGCAGCAACGAGATGTCGAAGGTCCCCCCGCCCAGGTCGTAGACCGCGTAGATGCCCTCGACCTCCTTGTCCAGGCCGTAGGCCAGGGCGGCCGCCGTCGGTTCGTTGACCAGCCGCAGCACCTCGAGCCCGGCCAGCCGGGCGGCGTCCTTGGTGGCGGTCCTCGCGGCGTCGTCGAAATAGGCCGGCACGGTGACCACGGCGCGCTCGACCGCCGTCCCCAGGTGGTCCTCGGCGCGTTCCTTGAGCGCCTTGAGGATCTCGGCGGAGATCTCGACCGGACTCAGCCGGTGGCCGGCGACGTTGAGGCGGACCATGGCGGTGGAGCCCTCCTCGACCGGTTCGGCGTCGAACGGCAGGGTCCCGGCCAGGCTCTTGACGTCGGCCAGGCCGCGCCCCATCAGCCGCTTGACCGAGCCGACCACGCTCTCGGGGCGGTCCAGCAGCAGCATCCGGGCCAGTTCGCCGACGATCGCCGAGCCGTCGGGCGCGTAGGCCACCACCGAGGGCACCAGGGAGCGGCCGTCCGCGTCGCGCAGGACCTCGGGGGCGCCCTCGGAACAGACCGCGACCACCGAGTTGGTGGTCCCGAGGTCGATGCCGACGGCCCGCGTAAGGTCGGACTCGTGGGGCAGGGGGGCCTCGCCCGGCTCGTGGATCTGCAGAAGCTCGGTCGACCCCATGGCCTCAGGCCAGCCTGGCCCGGCTGAGGCGGGTCTCCTCGGCCAGCTTGCGCAGGTACTTGAGCCGCGTGGTCAGCCGGCAGGCGCCCTCCAGGTCGTCCTCGGCGAACCGCCCCGACAGCTCGCCGACGCAGGCCGCGATGTCGTCCGCCGCGCGGCGTTCGAGGACCGTCACGTCGTCCACCGTCTCGGCCTCGGCCAGCGCCTCGCGGAGTTCCAGGGTCTCCATCAGCAGCTCGGTGTCGTTGACCAGGTTGCAGCCCTCGGGCAAGACGTCGGTGCCCGCAAGGTGGATCATGTAATCGGCCCGCCCGAGGTCGTCCTTGAGCACCTGGTAGGCCTCGTTGAGGCTGGTCGCCTGCTGCTGGGACAACGCCCGCTCGCGCGCCGTGCGGGTGGCGAAGCGATCCGGGTGCAGGGCGCGCTGGAGCTCGAAGTAGCGGCGGTCCAGCACCGCCGCGTCGAGGTCGTAGGAGACCTCCAGCCCGAGGCGGGCGAAGTGGTCCGCCTGGCCCGGCGGCTGGACGTTGTCGCAGGTCGCACAAAACAGGGCGTCGCCGCCCACCGGCCCGTGGCACGACCAGCAGGCAACGAGACCGCCGGTCTGGGTGGCGGCGCGCTCGGGGCGTGTTTTCTCCAGGGTCTGCATGTCGGCGCTCTGTTCCGGATGGCGGGGGCACGGCGTCCCCGCAAGAAATATCAGACGTGAAAGGATTCGCCGCAGCCGCACCGTCCCTTCTCGTTGGGATTGCGGAACACGAAGCCCGAGGTCAGCTTATCCTCGACGAAGTCCATCTCGGTGCCGAGGATGAACATGGTCGCCTTGGGGTCGATCAGGATGGTCACCCCCTTGTCCTCGACCACCTCGTCGAAGGGACCCTTCTCGTCGGCGAACTCGAGCGTGTAGGAGAGCCCCGAACAGCCCTTGGTGCGGACCCCGATGCGGACTCCGGCGGAGGGCTTGCCGCGGCCGGCGAGCAGGGCCTGGATGCGCATCGCGGCGGCATCGGTGACGGTCATCGGGGTGGGCTGGGCGTTCATCGGTTTCTATGGTCTGGCTTGGGTTGCGTCGTCACTCGGCGGCTTCGCTCTTCCCGTTCTTGGCCTTGTAGTCGTCGACCGCAGCCTTGATAGCATCCTCGGCCAGTACCGAGCAATGAATCTTGACCGGCGGCAGGGCCAGGTGCTGGGCGATCTCGGTGTTGCGGATGGTGGCGGCCTCGTCCACCGACTTGCCCTTGACCCATTCGGTGACCAGCGAGCTCGAGGCGATGGCCGAGCCGCAGCCGAAGGTCTTGAACTTGGCGTCCTCGATGATGCCGTCCTCGCCGACCTTGATCTGCAGCTTCATCACGTCGCCGCAGGCCGGCGCGCCGACCAGTCCGGTGCCGACGTCGTGGTCGTTCTTGTCCAGCGAGCCGACGTTGCGGGGGTTCTCGTAGTGGTCGATCAGTTTGTCGCTGTAAGCCATGGTTGTTACTCCGCCTTCTTGGAGGCTTGGGGGGGGTGTCGGGATCAGTGATCGGCCCATTCGATGGACTTGATGTCGATCCCTTCCTGGGCCATTTCCCAGAGCGGGCTCATCTGGCGCAGGCGCTCGACTTCGGTGGCGATGCTGTCGACCGCGTAGTCGATCTCTTCTTCGGTGGTGAAGCGGCCGAGCCCGATCCTGAGGCTGGTGTGGGCCAGGTCCTCCTCGACGCCCAGCGCGCGCAGCACGTAGGAGGGCTCCAGCGACGCCGAGGTGCACGCCGAGCCCGAGGACACCGCCAGGTCCTTGATCCCCATCATCAGCCCCTCGCCCTCGACGTAGGCGAAGCTGATGTTGAGGTTGCCGGGGATGCGCCGCTCCAGGTCGCCGTTGAGGTAGACCTCGCCGAGCCGTTCGGTGATCGCCGTGTAGAAGCGGTCGCGGAGCATCCTCAGGCGCTCCGCCTCGGCTCCCATCTCGGCCTGGGCGATGGCGCAGGCCTCGCCGAAGCCGACGCACAGCGGGGTCGCCAAGGTGCCCGAGCGCATGCCGCGCTCCTGGCCGCCGCCATTGATGAGCGCCACCAGGCGGACCCGCGGCCGGCGGCGCACGAACAGGGCGCCGATCCCCATCGGTCCGTAGACCTTGTGGGCCGAGATGCTCATCAGGTCGATGTTCATGTCCTCGACGTCGAGCGGGATCTTGCCCACCGCCTGGGCGGCGTCGGTATGGAAGAAGACGCCCCGCCGGCGGCACAGCTCGCCGATCTCCCTGATCGGCTGGATGACCCCGATCTCGTTGTTGACGCTCATGATCGAGACCATCGCCGTGCGCTCGTCGATCGCCCCGGCCAGTGCCTCGAGGTCGATCAGGCCATTGGCGGCGACCCCCAGGTAGGTGACCCGGTGACCCTCCTGCTCCAGGTGGCGGCAGGTGTCGAGCACGCACTTGTGCTCGGTGACGCAGGTCACGATGTGGTCCTTCTTGCCCTTGTAGAAGCGGGCCACGCCCTTGAGCGCCAGGTTGTTGGATTCGGTGGCCCCGGAGGTGAAGACGATCTCCTTGGGGTTGGCGCCGACGATGGCGGCGACCTGGGCCCGCGCCTTCTCGACCGCCTCCTCGGCTTCCCAGCCGAAGTGGTGGCTGCGCGAGTGGGGGTTGCCGAACTTCTCGGAGAAATACGGCAGCATGACCTCGACCACCCGCTCGTCGGTCGGCGTGGTCGCCTGGTAGTCGAGGTAGATCGGCGATTTCTTGTTGCGGCGCCTTTTGCCGGAGGCGCCGCCGCCGCCGCCGTTGGTACTCATGATCTTTCCTTTTCCCACTAGGCTTCCCCTAAGCCGCCGAGGCCTTGCCGGTTCCGGACGCGGCGTGAAGTTTGGTCCACGAATTTTCGAAGCGGACGATGTCGGCCTCGGTGGTCGTCCAGCCCAGGCTGACCCGGATCGCGCACGCGCCCTCGGCGGGCTCGACGCCCATCGCCTCGAGCACGTGGCCGGCATGGGCCTTGCCCGAGGAACAGGCGGCGCCGGCGCTGATCGCGACCCCGTCCAGATCCAGCGCCATCACCTGGGTCTCGCCGCTGATCCCGGGCATGGTCAGGCAACTGGTGTTGGGCAGGCGTTGGGCGCCGGCCCCGAAGATCCGCGTCGCCGGGACCGTCCGCCGGGCCCGGGTTTCCATGCCGTCGCGCAACTCGGCGAGGGCGGCGAAGTCGGCCAGCCCCTCGTGCGCCTTCTCGGCGGCGGCGCCGAAGCCCGAAATGCCCGGCGCGTTGACGGTGCCGGCGCGCAGGCCGCGCTCCTGGCCGCCGCCCACGGCTTGGGGCTCCAGGGCCGTGCCGTTGCCGACGACGAGGGCGCCGACCCCCGGCGGTCCGCCGATCTTGTGGGCCGACAGCGACAGCATGTCGACGCCCAGGGTGTCCATGTCGAAGGCGATCTTGCCGGCCGCCTGGACGGCGTCGCAGTGGACCAGGGCGCCATGGCGGCGCGCCGTGGCGGCCAGCGCGGCCACCGGCTGGACGACGCCGGTCTCGTTGTTGGCCAGCATCACCGAGACCAGGGTCGGGACGTCGCCGGCGGCGAGCAGGGCGTCCAGGGCCTCGATGTCGATCACGCCCTCGCCGTCGACCGGCACCACCTCGGCGCCGGCGATCGCCTTGAGCACCGAATCGTGCTCCACCGCCGAGACCAGGACCCGGCGCCCGCAGCCGCGAAGCGCCAGGTTGTTGGCCTCGGTGCCGCCGCTGGTGAAGACGATGTCGGCGGCGTCGGCGCCGACCAGGGCGGCGACGGCGTCGCGGGCGTCCTCGACCAGACGCCGGACGACGCGGCCGAAGCGGTGGACCGAGGACACGTTGCCGGTCAGCGCGAAGGCCCTGGCGACCGCCTCGGCGGCCGCCGGGCGCACCGGCGCGGTGGCGTTGTGATCAAGGTAAACGGCGGGTTTCATGACCGGCGGACCCGTTGTCTCGCTGGGCGGGGACGATGGAGGAGGGGCGGTGGCTGTTGTCGAGCAGGCCGCTGGTCCCCAGCACCCGGTGTTCGCAGACGTCGTCCAGGTAGATGGAACTCAGGTAGAGGTAGATTTGGTTGCCCAGTTCCTCCCACAGGTCGTGGGTCAGGCAGCGGCCCTTGTCGCCCTTGCAGCCGGTCGCCGTTCCGCTCACGCAGCGGGTCGTCGAGATCGGTTCGTCGACCGCCACGATGATGTCGGCGACCCGCATCTCGTCGGGCTGGCGCGACAGAAGGTAGCCGCCGCCGGGGCCGCGAACGCTTTTCACCAGGCCGCCCTTCCTGAGCTTTCCGAACAGCTGCTCGAGATAGGACAGGGAGATCTCCTGGCGTTCGGCGATGTTGGCCAGGGAAATCGGTTTGCCGTTGCAATGGCTGGCCAGATCGACCATCGCCATCACCGCATAGCGTCCCTTGGTGCTGAGTCTCACGTCTCTTCTCCTGGCCAGGCCGGGCTGTACGCCCGGCGGCCCTAGGGGGTGCCCCCGGAAATCACGGTGGCGGAGGTTTCGTCGGCCTTGTCGAGGTCCCCGGAAGGGGGTTCCCCGAGGCGGTCTTCCAGTTCCTCGATCCGCTCGATCAGCGTCGAGACCTGGGCGCGCAGGTCCTCGATGGTGCGCAGCACCGGGTCCGGAGTTCCCTCGAGGGGCTCGCCGTAGGCGACGAACTCCCTGGCCTTGGTCTTGTCGCGGGGCATGACCACGCGGGCCGGAATGCCGACCGCCGTGACCCCGGGCGGGATGTCCTTGTGGACCACCGCGTTGGCGCCGACACGGGCCCCCTCGCCGATGGTGATCGGGCCCAGGACCTGGGCCCCGGAGCCGACGATGACCCAGTCGTGCAGGGTCGGGTGGCGCTTCCGGTCGACCTGGGAGGCGGAATCCACCGACGGCGCGATGCCGCCGAGCGTCACCCCGTGATAGAGGGTGACGTCGTTGCCGATGATCGAGGTCTCGCCGATCACCACCCCGGAACCGTGGTCGATGACCAAGCGCCGGCCGATGGTGGCGCCGGGATGGATCTCGATGGCGGTCATGAAGCGGCCGATCTGGGAGATGAAGCGGGCGCTCAGGCGCCAGCCGCGCCTCCACAGGCCGTGGGCCAGGCGGTGGAACATCAAGGCATGGAACCCGGGATAGCAGAGGACGATCTCCAGGCGTGAGCGCGCCGCGGGGTCGCGATCCAGGAAGGAGTCGATATCCTCTTTTAGACTCTTGAAAAACATCGGTACTGATATATCCTGTTCGAGATGTCGCGGAATTCCCGAGAACCGCGCCCGCCGATAACCGTCGGCGTGGATCGATGTCGCTGATTTCAGGAATATAGGATGTCCGACCAATATGGTCAAGTATAAGCGGCCATCCCTTGTTTTGCGTCTTTCACCATCCACTAAACCCATTCCGGGACGCTGAGGAATCATGCCAGAAGTCATCATCAACGGCCCCGAAGGCCGTCTCGAAGGACGCTATCACCACGCCAACCAAGCCAATGCCTCGATCGCGCTGCTGCTCCATCCCCACCCGGAGCACGGCGGCACCATGAACAACAAGGTGGTCTATTCCCTGTACCAGACCTTCGTGCGCCGGAAGTTCTCGGCGTTGCGCTTCAACTTCCGCGGGGTCGGGCGGTCCAAGGGCCGCTTCGACAACGGCCCCGGCGAGATGAGCGACGCCGCCACGGCGCTGGACTGGATGCAGGTCCGCAACCCCAACGCCGCCAACTGCTGGATCGCCGGGTTTTCGTTCGGCGCCTGGATCGCCATGCAGTTGATGATGCGACGGCCCGAGATCAGCGGCTTCATCTCGGTGGCCCCCCCGGCCAACCTCCACGATTTCTCGTTCCTCGCCCCGTGCCCGGCCTCGGGCATGATCGTGCATGCCGACATGGACGACCTGATCCCCATGTCCTCGGTCGACAAGCTGGTCCAGAAGGTATCGAGCCAGAAGAACATCACCATCGACTACAGGATCATCAAGGGCGCCGACCACTTCTTCAGCGAACGGATGGACGACCTCAACGCCCACATCGAGGACTACCTGGACAAGTCCCTGAACAAGGCCGCGTAATACCAGCGGCCCTTATTCCTGACCCCATGTGACGGCCTTGCGAGGCTTCCGGCTAGGAGCGCGTCGCGCCGTGGTGCCAATCCACCACAAGGGGCGCGCGACGACGACCGGAAGCCTCGCAAGGCCGCCCGAAGGGTCGCTTTTCCCGTCCTCTCGGGGCGTCGGGACCGCTCGCCGATGCGCCGCATCGCCTTCGCGCCCCCTCCTGCCGAGAGGGCGGGAAAAGCGATCACATGGGGTCAGGAATAAGGGCCGCTGGTATAAGCACCTAAGGCTCGTAGCGGGTTCCCCCGGTCGTCGGGCGGGCGACGCCGGTGGTCGTCGGCAGGCTGAGGGGCAGGCCGCGCAGCGAGCGCACGGCCAGGAACGCGAAGGCCTGGGCCTCCAGGGCGTCGCCGTCCCACGACACCGCCTCGGCCGGCGCCACCGGCGCCTCCAGCCGTTCGCCCAGCATCGCCATCAAGACCCGGTTACGCCGCCCGCCGCCGCACACCAGCCACAGCTCGACCGGGCGGGGGAACCACTCCGCGGCCCGCGCCGCGGCGCCCGCGGTGAAGGCGGCAAGCGTCGCCGCGCCGTCGCCGGCACTCTTCGCGGCCACCATCTCGAGCGCCCTCGCGAAGTGGTCGCGGTCCAGGGACTTGGGCGGCCGGCGGGCGAAGAAGGGATCGCCGAGCAGGACTTGGAGGGTGTCCGCGTCGACCCTCCCCGAGGCCGCCAGGCGGCCGCCCTCGTCGAACGCCAGGCCGGCGGCGGAGCGCGCCCAATCGTCGAGCAGGGCGTTGCCGGGCCCGGTGTCGAAGGCCAGGACATGGTCGCCGATCCAGGTCACGTTGGCGACGCCCCCCAGGTTGAGCACCGCCAGCGGCTTGTCGATGTCCTCGGCCAGGGCGGCGTGGAACAGCGGCGCCAGCGGCGCCCCCTCGCCGCCCGCGGCGATGTCGCGGCGGCGGAAGTCGGCGACCACCGGCAGTCCGGTCTCGCGCGCCAGCAGGGCGCCGTCGCCGATCTGGCGGCTCAGGCCCTCGGCGGGGCGGTGGAGCACGGTGTGGCCGTGGAAGCCGACGACGTCGATCGGCTGGCCGTAATCGGCAAGCAGGCTTTTCACCGCTTCGGCATGCTTCAGGGTCAGCTCCCGGGCCACCTCGTCGCCCCCGGAGTCCGTACCCAGCACCGCGCGCAGGCGGTCGCGGAACGGTTCGTCGTAGGCGTAGGTCGCGCTCGGGCCCAGGGACAGCACGCGTTCGCCGTCGGTTTCGACGATCGCCGCGTCGATGCCGTCCAGCGAGGTGCCGCTCATCAGTCCCAGCGCCCTTAGTGATTCCAACCGTTTTTCCTTTCCCGCCCGGCGTTGTACGCTACCGGCCATTGTGTTAAGTACGCGCCTTTGCGGCAAGATAAAGAGTCGCCCGACACCGATGACCGCCCACCGTTCAGATTTCATCCGTTGCGTCGTCGAACGCGGATACCTGCACCAGTGCACCGACCTGGAGGAACTCGACCGGCTGGCCGCCGGGGAGGTGGTCAATGCCTACATCGGTTTCGACTGCACGGCGCCCAGCCTGCACGCCGGCAGCCTGGTCTCGATCATGCTCCTGCGCTGGCTGCAGAGGACCGGCCACAAGCCGATCGTGCTGATGGGCGGGGGGACCACCAAGGTCGGCGACCCGTCGGGCAAGGACGACGTGCGCAAGCTGCTCGGCGACAACGATATCGTCGCCAACATGGCCGGCATAAAGGACGTCTTCACCAAGTTCCTGGTCTTCGGCGACGGTCCTACCGACGCCCTCATGGTCGACAACGCCGAGTGGCTGGACGGTCTGGAGTACATCCCCTTCCTGCGCGACTACGGCCGTCATTTCTCGGTCAACAGGATGCTCGGCTTCGACAGCGTCAAGCTGCGCCTCGAGCGCGAGCAGCCGCTGACCTTCCTCGAGTTCAACTACATGATCCTCCAGGCCTACGACTTCCTGGAGCTCGGCCGGCGCCACGACTGCCGGCTTCAGATGGGCGGCTCCGACCAGTGGGGCAACATCGTCAGCGGCGTCGAGCTGGCCCGGCGGCTCGACAACCGGACCCTGTTCGGGCTGACCACCCCGCTGCTGACCGCCGCCTCGGGGACCAAGATGGGCAAGACGGCGTCGGGCGCGGTGTGGCTGAACGCCGACATGCTGTCGCCGTACGACTACTGGCAGTACTGGCGCAATACCGAGGACGCCGACGTCGGCCGTTTCCTCAAGCTGTTCACCGACCTGCCGCTGGACGAGATCGGCCGCCTGGAAGCCCTCGAGGGCGAGGAGGTCAACCACGCCAAGAAGGTGCTGGCCGACGCCGCGACCGGGCTCTGCCACGGTTCCTCGGCGGCCGCGGCGGCGGCCGAAACCGCTCGCAAGACCTTCGAGGAAGGGGCGCTGGGCGACCAGTTGCCGTGCGTCGATGTCTCCCGAGGCGACCTGGAGTCCGGCATCCCCGCCTTCGAGATGATGCGCCGGGTCGGCCTGGCGGCCAGCAACGGCGAGGCCCGGCGCCTGATCAAGGGCGGCGGCGGGCGGCTCAACGACGTGGCGATTTCCAACGAGACCCAGCCGGTCACCCTGGCCGACCTCAACCAGGACGGGGTCATCAAGCTGTCCGCCGGCAAGAAGCGTCACGCCCTGGCCCGGGCGGTCTGAGGGTGGACGAACCCGGGGCGCTGGTCCTCGAGGAGCGCGACCGGGCGCTGCTGGAAGGCGCCGAGGGCGAGGCCATGCAGTTGGCCATGCGGGTGGTCTCGCGGGCCGCCGGGATCATGGGGGCCGAGCGGCTGATCGAGGTCTCGTTCGTCCACATCGACGCCTGCTTCTACAACGGCCAGGCGCACCTCGACTTCGCCCAATACCTGGTCGACCGCGGCGCCCGGCCGGCCGTCCCGACGTGGACCAACGCCGCCCCGGTCAGCCTGATCGACAGCGATCTGCGCCAGGATGAAGGCGATGACTCCTTCGTCGCCAACGCCCGCCGGCTGATGGAGCTTTACGTCGAACTCGGCTGCACGCCGGTGTGGACGTGTGCCCCCTATCACCTGCCCGGAGGTCCCGCCCTGGGCGACCACATCGTCGGCTCGGAGTCCAACGCCGTCACCTACTACAATTCAGTGGTCGGCGCGCGGACCAACAAGTACGGCGATTTCCTGGACGTCTGCGCGGCGCTGGTCGGGCGAGTCCCCCTGGCCGGCCTCCATACCGACGCCGGGCGGCGCGGCACCCTGCTGTTCCGTCTCGACGGCCTTCCCGACGACTTGGCGCGAACCGACATCTTCCCCCATGTCCTCGGCCATCTGGTCGGCCGCCGGGCGGGGTCCGGGGTGCCGGTGATCGACGGCCTGCCGTCAGACACCACCACCGACCAGCTGAGGGCGATCAGCGCCGCCGTCGCCTCGTCCGGCGGCGTGGCGCTGTTCCATGGCATCGGCGTGACGCCCGAAGCGCCGACCCTGGAAGCCGCCTTCGGCGGCGAGGCGCCCGGGCGCGAAATCCCGGTGACCCCGGAGATGCTGATCGAAGCCCGCGATTCCCTCAATCGCGGCGGCGGCCTCGGCGGCGGCGGCGGGCTCGCCATGGTGGCGGTCGGCACCCCGCATTTCTCCTTCACCGAGTTTGGCGACCTGGTCGGTCTGATCGACGGCCGGCGGGTCCGCGACGGCACCCTGTTCTATGTCTCGACCAGCCGTTTCGTGAAGCAACTGGCGGCCGATGAGGGCTGGATCGAGGTCCTCGAGGGCGCCGGCGTCCGCGTTGTGGTCGATACCTGCACCTATTTCTCGCCGGCCATTCGGGGCTGCCGGGGACGGGTCATGACCAATTCCGCGAAGTGGGCCTACTACGCGCCGGGCATGCTCGACGTCGAGGTGGTGTTCGGGAGCCTCGGGGAATGCGTCGAAAGCGCGATCGAGGGCGAGGTCCGGCGCGATCCAGTGCTGTGGTCGCCCGCCGCGTGGGGAGCCGGGTCATGACGGGGACGACGATTTCGGGCCGCGTCCTTTTAGCCGGGACGGCCGAAGCCCCGGCGCTGGTCCTCGACGAGGCCCTCAGCTTCTGGGGCGGGTTCGATCCCGGAACAGGGGAAATCATCGATGTCCGCCATCCGCAACGGGGAGAAACGCTCAAGGGCCGGATCCTGGTCCTGCCCGAAAGCAGGGGCTCGGCCGGCACCCCGGGGGGCATCGCCGAAGCCATCCGCGCCGGCGTCGGCCCGCGCGGCGTCATCCTCGGCAAGGCCGACGTCAACGTCACCGTCGGGGCGATCGTCGCCGAGGCCCTCTACGGCATCGCGGTGCCCGTCGTCGTCCTCGACATGCAGGCCCTGGCGGCGTTTCGCACCGGGGACATCGTCGCCATCGACGAACAAGGGAACATCACCCTGTAATACCAAGTCTCGATGATATCAGGGCGTCTCGGAAGTGGTGTTCCCCTGGTCGAAGATTCCGAAGATGTTGCGGAAGAAACCCGGGGCCAGGGCGGACAGCGGGTTCACGGTGATCTCGGGGTCCTCCATCGACCCGGTCATCCGGTAGGTGGCGGCGAAGATGCCGCCGCCCTCCTCGCCCCCGGTCAGGATCTCGCCCAGGATCGGGATGTTGCCAAGCGCGCTGTTGATGGCGTAGGCCGGGACCATCGTTCCCTCGATGTCGACCACCTCGGCATGGGTGTAGATCCTGCCCGAGGCGGTGTAGCCGAGGGAGAACCCGGTGGCCTTGGCGTCGGTCACCTCCAGCAGTCCTTGGCGCAGGGTGAACGGGGCTTCCAGGACGTCGAAGTCGAGCCCTTGGCCGTTGAGGGCCTCGACGATCCCGGTGAGGGACATGTAGCTGACCAGCTTGGCCAGGGCCGGGGCGTTGACCACGTTGTAGTCGCGGATCACCAGCTTGCCGCTGAGCGGCGAGTCGGGCGCGGTGTCGTCGAATTCTCCGTCGACCTCCAGGGTGCCGCCGACGATGTCATCGTAATAGCCGAAGGTCCTCAGCGTCGCCCCGGCGTCCCCGCTCCTGATCTTCAGCCGGCGGATGCCGTTCTCCGCCAAGCGGATGACCGCCTCGAAGGGGGCGTCGTCGCCGACCAGACTCTCCACGGCCATGCCACGCCAGCGATTGCCGTCGCGCGCGAAGGTCCCGACGACCCGCCTTAAGAACCGTTCGCCTCCCAGCCATACCCGGTCGAGGTCGATCGACAGGCTGAAGCGGAGCCCGCCGTCCTCCTCGCCGCCGGCGGCGCCCGGCTGGTCGCTCAGGAACTCGCTCCACATCGGCTCCAGGTCGAAATCGGCGCCATGGAAACTGGCCGTCCAACTGCCGTCCTCGCCGGGGACCAGCATGCCGACCATGTCGGTCCTGCCGTAGGCGACCCGGTTGAGGTCGATGCGCGACAACCCGCTGCCGTCCTCGGCGTAGCCGACCGATCCGTTGACGGACAGGTCGCCGGCGATGATCTCGAAGCGGGGGATGCCGCGGACCACGTCGCCCTGGAGGTCGAGGACCACTTCGGCGGTTCCGGCGACGCCCGCCATCTTTTTCCATCCCAGGGGCGGCAGGTCGATGGTCAGATCGGTGAGGTCGAAACCGACGTGCAGCCGCCCCTGCCGGTCGTCGAGGACGGTGTAACGGATCTCGGTGTCGGTGGCGCCGGTCACGAAATCGCCGGGAAACGGATCGAGATCGATGCCCAGGTCGGAAACGTTTCGAACCTCGACGATCCGGCCCTTGAGGTCGAAGCGGCTGCGGAAGGGCGGCTTGTCGGTGAAGTTCTCCCGCCACGCCAGGGTCGCGGGAATGCCGCCCAACGTCACCTGGCCGGTGACGCTCATCCCCTGGTTGTCGGCCTTCAGGGACAGCCGAGCCTCGGCGATATCCTTTCCGAACACCACCTCGGCGATGGTGAAGTCGGTCAGCTCCGAGGTCGCCGAGACCTTGACCTGGTCCTTGGTCAGGGCGTGTTCGATGATGAAATCCAACTTGAGGTGGGTGTCCGAGTTACCCGAGGTCCTGGAGGGGACGATGCCCAGCGCGGTGGCGAAGCCGAGGGGTTGGTGGTCGATCAGTTCGAGGGCGTTCCTGGCCGGGCCGACGATGGTCAGCTCGATGTCGGCGAACTGGTCGACCCGGTCGAGACCGGTGAAGAACAAGGAACCGGACTTCACGGTCAGGCCCATGGCCTCGCCCCGGGTGATGAAGACGTCGAAGCGTTCCCTGTCGAACTTGGCGGTGGCGGAGACCTTGGTCGCCTTGGGCATCGGCGACAGGTAGTCGACGGTAACCTCTTCGATGTCCATGTCGCCGCTCAGCGAGACCACCTCGAAGCCGCCCTTGCCGTCGCTCTTGACGCGGATGTCGCTGCGGGCCACGGGGACCCTGCCCGCCGAGATGTTGGCGACGACCCACTGCTGGGCCTCGGTCCCCCAGCTCCGGGGCCAGTAGCGGGCGAGGTCGTCGACCGCCAGGTCGCGCAGCGCCCCCTTGGCGGCGATCTCCAGGTCGCCGCCGATGCCGTCGATGACGGCGCTCAGGCTGAGCGTCGGGCCCCCGAGGTCGGCGTCCAGGTCCCGCACCTCGAGTCGGCCTTTGCCGAGGTGGTAGCGGCCGCTGGCCCGCACCCGGCGCAGCGGCAGCCGATGGTCGGTGGGGGCCGGCAGATACAGCGACCCCTTATTACCCAGCTCGATGACCAGCTCATCGGCTTCGATCCACTCGGTCGCGCCGTCGTAGCGGCCTTTGAGCACCACTTCGCGGACCTTGAGTTCCTGGGCCAGCGGTCCCGGCAGGGACAGATGGCCGGGCCCCCCGGCGAGCTCGAAGCCGACCATCTCCACCGTTCCGTCGATCGTCATGCTGAGCGTCGCCGTGCCATCGAGCGGCAGGTCGAGGGCGGCCAGGGGTTCGAGTTCGGGGACGATCCGCGAAAAGACAAGCGGCGTCACCCCGGTGAAGCCGATCCCGAGGTCGAGCCGGTTTCCCGCCGTCTGATAGCCGCCGAGCACGGTGATCTGGGCCCGTCGGCCGTCGACCTGGAGTTCCAGGAAGACCTCGCCCTCGATGCCGTCGGCGTCGCGGCGAAGCTTGATATCGGCCGAGGGCGCCCGCCACGAGGTTTCCAGGCGCTGGTCCTCGATGGTGAGGTCGGCATCGACGATGTCGAGGCGGCTGAGAAAGCTCATCGCATCTTGGGGATCGGGGGCCGCCAGCAGTTCGCGGAGAACGTGGCCGAACAGTTCCTTCGAGACCTCGCCGCCTTCGTCGAAGCCGACCTCGATACGGCCGTCGAGCCGGCGCAGCAGGCGCAGGGAGGGGCGGAACAACTCGATGCTCTTGGGCGCCAGGATGCCGCGGAACAGGGCCTGGGCGCTCAACGACAGCGACAGTTCGGGAATCGTCGCCACGACCTCGCCGCCGGGGCCGATGGCCTTGACGTTGATCACCCGGATGTCGAGGGTCCGGTCCCAGCCGGCCCAGGTGAGGATGGTGTCCTCGAGGCGGACGCGGACCTCCCCGGGCCGGGTGCTCAGGGCGCTCTCGATGTAGGGCGACAGGAAGGCCAGCGAGATCGGCCCCTTGGACAGTTGCCAGGCGACAAGCACCATCAGGATCGTCAGGGCGGCGCCAAGCCCGCCCAGCAACTGGACCACGCCCCGGAAAGTGCGTCTGATCACCGATGTCTCCCGTCGTCGCCGTGGCGTCTTGACCGTTGGCCCTGGTTCCCGCAGTGTGCTTTAAATCGGAGCAATTGAAAATGCACGATTTTTGCTTTGCCGCCAGGCAAAGCGGCCTTCCCGCCGCGGCCAGTCCCGAGCACGCCGAGATGGGCTTCGAACGGTGGCGCGAAGCAGCCGCCCAGAGCGCCGATCCCGACATCCGCTCGGCGGCCGAAGCCGCCGCCGCCGAGGACCCCGGGCGCCGGTTGTTGAGCGCGGTGTTCGGCAACAGCCCGTTCCTGACCCGATGCGCGTGCGCCGATCCCGGCTTCGCCTGCCGGCTGCTCGGCGAAGGTCCCGACGCCGCCTGGCGGCGGGTGATGGCGGACCTCGGGGCGCTGGCGGGACGAGGGCTCGACGACGGCGGGCTGGCCCGTGGCCTGCGAATCGCCAAGCGGCGTCTGGCGCTGGCCGTGGCGGTGGCCGACATCTCGGGCGCCTGGCCGCTGGACCGGGTGACGGCGGCGTTGTCGGACTTCGCCGACGCCGCCCTCGGGGCCGCCGTCGCCGGCCTGCTCAGGGCGGCCGCCGCCGGGGGCGCCTTCGAACTGCCCGAGGTCGGGGACGGGCAACGGGATTCCGGCCTGGTGGTGCTCGGCATGGGCAAGCTGGGGGCGCGCGAGCTCAACTACTCCAGCGACGTCGACCTGATCGTGCTTTATGACGCCGAGCGCATCCGCAGCGATTCCCCGGACGACCTGCAGATGCATTTCGAGCGCCTGACCCGCAACCTGGTGCGGCTGCTCGAGGAACGCACCGCCGAGGGCTACGTGTTTCGCACCGACCTCCGCCTGCGCCCGGACCCCGGCATCATGCCGCTGGCGATCTCGGTCGCGGCGGCCGCCACCTATTACGAGATCCTGGGCCAGAACTGGGAGCGCGCGGCGATGATCAAGGCCCGCCCGGTGGCCGGCGACCGCGAGGCCGGGGCGGCCTTCCTCGACGGGCTGAGGCCCTACGTGTGGCGCAAGCACCTGGACTTCGCGGCGATCCAGGACATCCACTCGATCAAGCGCCAGATCAACGCCCACCGCGGCGGCGGCCGGATCGCGCTCAACGGCCACAACATCAAGCTGGGGCGCGGCGGCATCCGCGAGATCGAGCTGTTCGCCCAGACCCAGCAACTGATCTGGGGCGGCCGCCAGCCCAAGCTGCGCGTCGCCGCGACCTCCGAAGCGCTCAACGCCCTGGCCGCCCACGGCCAGATCGACGCCGCCGCCGCCGACGAGTTGAACGGCGCCTACCGCTTCCTGCGCCGGGTCGAACACCGCCTGCAGATGATCGACGACGAACAGACCCACACCCTGCCCCGCGACGACGACGGCCTGAGGCGGCTTGCCGTGTTCCTCGGCTACCCCGACGGCGATTCCTTCGCCTCGGAGCTGTTGTCTCATCTGCGCAAGGTCGAAACCCATTACGCCGCCCTGTTCGAGGACGCCCCGGCGCTGAGCGCCCACGATGCAGCCCGCGGCAACCTGGTGTTCACCGGCGGCGAGGCCGACCCGGAGACCATCCGGACCATCGAGCGCCTGGGATACCGCAACCCGCAGGCCGTCGACAACGCCATCCGCGGCTGGCACCACGGGCGCTACCGGGCGATGCGCTCCACCCGCGCCCGGGAGTTGCTGACCGAACTGATCCCGGTCCTGCTCGAGGCCTTCGCCGGCGCCGCCGAGCCCGAGGCCGCGTTCCTCAGGTTCGACGAGTTCCTGTCCCGGCTGCCGTCGGGCGTCCAGCTGTTCTCGCTGTTCAATTCCAATCCCCATCTGCTGGGCCTGGTGGCCGAGATCATGGGCGTGGCGCCGCGATTGGCCGCGCACCTGAGCCGGGAGACGGCGGTGCTGGACAGCGTGCTGTCGGGCGATTTCTTCGAACCGCCCCCGGCGCCGGAGGAGCTGGACGAGGAATTGGACCGCCAGCTGACCCAGGCCGACACCCTGGAGGATGTGCTGGACATCGGTCGCCGCTGGGCCAACGACCGCAAGTTCCAGGTCGGCGTGCAGAGCCTGCGCGGGCTGATCGATCCCCGGGGCTTCTCGAGCGCGCTCGCCAACATCGCCGACACCGCGCTGGGGCGGATGCTGCCCCGGGTCCACATGGAGTTCGCCGAGCGCCACGGCACCATCCCCGAATCCGCGATGGCGATCGTCGCCATGGGCAACCTGGGCGGGGCCGAGATGAACCCGGCCTCGGACCTCGACCTGATCTTCGTCTACGCCACCGCGACGCCGGACGATGCCTCGGACGGCCCCCGGCCGCTGCCGGCGAGTCAGTATTTCGCGCGCCTCAGCCAGCGACTGATCAACGCCCTCACCGCCCGCACCGCCGAAGGCGTCCTGTACGAGGTCGACATGCGGCTGCGCCCGTCGGGCCACGCCGGTCCCATCGCCTCCAGCTTCGAATCCTTCGTCCACTACCACGACGATGCGGCCTGGACCTGGGAGCACATGGCCCTGACCCGGGCCCGCACCATCGCCGGACCCATCGATCTCCGCCGTTCGGTCGAAGCCGTGATCCACGAGGTGCTGACCCGTCCGCGCGACGCCGAGCGTCTGCTGGCCGACGTCGCCGAGATGCGGGCGCGGATGGACGCCGAGCATCACAGCGATTCGATGTGGGAGCTGAAACACCTGCGCGGCGGCCTGGTCGACATCGAATTCCTGGCCCAGTACCTGCAGCTCAGGCACGCCCACGACCATCCGCGGATCCTTTCGCCCAACACCCGAACGGCGTTGACCAACATCCGCGACGCCGGCCTGCTGGAGGCGGCCGATGGCGGGCTGTTGATCGAAGCCCTGGACTTGTGGCAGGCGATTCACGGCATGTTGGCCCTGACCATCGAGGGCGACATGCGCGGGGTGCGGGAAGACGGCCTGCCGGGGGCCCTTCGCGAGACCCTGGCCAGGATCGCCGGGGCGGCCGATTTCGCCGCCCTCAGCGGCAAGATCGAGGCCACCTCGCGGCGGGTCCACGAACGCTTCGTGGCGCTGATCGAAGCCCCGGCCCAAGCCCTCGCCGAGGGACACCGAGAGAAGGAGATCACCCGATGAGCGAAGATGCGGAAGAGGAAGAAGAGGTCCTGGAGGACGACGACGAGCAATTACCGCTGGCCGAGGAACTGCCGGAAGGCGAACCGGCGCCGGCCAAGAGCGGCAGGATGAAGCTGATCGCGATCGTCGCCGTGGCGGTCCTGGTCGTTGGCGCCGCCGCCGCCGGGCTGCTCCTGGGCGGCGTGTTCGGAGGCGGGGAGGACGGCTCGAAGACCGCCGAGTTGACGTTGCCGGCGCCGCCGATCCTCTACGAGCTGCCCGAGATGCTGGTCGATCTCAAGACCGGGCGCTGCAGGTCTTCCTTTCTCAAGGTCCAGGCGGTGGTCGAACTTTCCGAGGACTTCGTGCCCCGGCTCGAGGAGGCCCGGGTGTATATCCTCGACCGGCTTCAGACCTTCATCCGCCAGCACGAACGCATTCAACTGGTCGGCAAGGCCGGCACCGAGTTGCTGCGCGAGGGCTTCACCCGCATCGTCAACCAGGCGATCGAACCGGACAAGGTGGCCAACGTGCTGTTCCCGCGGATCATCCTTCAGTAATACCAGAGGTCCTTGGTATTATTCCTGGGGCCTTCCCAAGTCACCGGGAACTCCTTATATTATGCCTGTCGGGAAACCGACTATGGCGATAAACGCCTTTCGAAATAAGCGTTGCGGACCCGGGGGCAGTACCCGGCGCCTCCACCAGTTTTCATCCCCCGGCCCCCGCTGGGGCCGGGGATCCGAGGGGGGCGAAACAGGATCGACGTGCGTGGTAAAGGGATGGTTTTCGCCCGGCATGGTACCGCCGTTATCGGGCCGCACTCACAAATGCCAATGATAACGAGGCATTTGCCGTTGCCGCATAGTCGGCAATAGCGGGGTTCGGGGGGCACCTGGCAACAGAAGCCCCCCACTTCGCACCGCCCTAGTGGATAGAATCTAACATATGGTACCCATACGACGGCTTCCCGAGCTCACCGGATGCGTTGCCCGACGCTTGTGATGCTCCGGCATCACGGCGCATCGAGCGCCTTTCCGGGTGAACTCGGGAAAGGCGATCGTATGGGTACCATATGTTAGACTTAGACCACTAGAGCAACGGCAACCGGCGCCATGGACAACGACTCCCTCCGCTACGACGAATGGATCGAGCAGGCCCTGCGCGAGGTCATCCGGAGCGCCCTGTCCCATGCCGCCGCCCACGGGCTGGACGGCGACCACCATTTCTACATCAACTTCTCGACCACCGCCGACGGGGTGTCGATCCCCCCCTACCTGCGCGCCGAGCACCCCGAGGAGATGACCATCGTCCTCCAGCACCAGTTCAGCGACCTGGCGGTCGAGGTGGACGCCTTCTCGGTCTCCCTCAGTTTCAGGGGCAAGGCCGAGCACCTGCGCATCCCGCTGGCGGCGGTGAATTCGTTCTCCGACCCATCGGTCAACTTCGGGCTCCAGTTGAAGATGATGCTGCACGCCGGCGAGCCCGCGCCCGGCGGCGCAGAGGCCGGGACCGCCACCGCCACCGCCACCGGCGGCGACGCCAAGACGGCCGAGGTCATCGCCCTGGACACCTTTCGCAAGAAGTAGAGGATAGCCATTTATACCAAGGGGCACTGATAATGACCCATAGAGATCGCCTCGGCGACCCGCCGGAGGGCGTCGGAAAGCCTTGACGATGTCACCGCATCGCCGGCGGCTTTCCTCCTACCCGGCGGGACGCCGAGGCGATCTCTATGGGTCATTATCAGTGCCCCTTGGTATTACGAGTCGGGGCGCGAGGCCGCCGGCCCCGCCGGACCGGCATGGCGACGCCGCCCGAGGAGGGAAGGACCATGAACCAGTTCACCCACCACCCGATGTTCCAGATTACCGGGGACGACACCCCGTATCGCCGGCTGACCGCCGATTTCGTCGCCGCCGCGAGCTTCGACGGCCGGCCGGTGCTGAGGGTCGACACGCGGGCCCTGAGCCTGCTCGCCGCCGAGGCCTTCCGCGACGCCTCCCACCTGCTGAGGCCCTCCCACCTGGCCCAGTTGGCGGCCATCCTCGATGACGGGGAGGCCTCGGACAACGACAGGTTCGTCGCCCTCGAGCTGCTCAAGAACGCCAACATCTCGGCCGGCGGCGTGCTGCCCATGTGCCAGGACACCGGCA
>CAZWEZ010000027.1:0-24796 GCA_964632795.1 uncultured Thalassospiraceae bacterium
CGAAAGCCTTGGAAAGCCGTCTCTATGGGTCATTATCAGTGCCCCTTGGTATTAGCCTCTGACCCTCAACCTCGGCTTGGCGGGGCTTTCGCCGGCCGCTCAGTGGGTCGGCGGGGCGAAGGCCTCCGGGGGGGGGCCGACCACCTTGGCCCCGCGCTCCAGCACCTGGAGCACCGCCAGGCCGCGCTCGACGATGCCTTCGGGGAGGAACCGGAAGATGCCGTCGCGGCCGTAGAAGCCGCTCGGCGCGGTCAGCGCCCGGGAGCTGAAATCGGCGCCGCCCTCGGCCTGGGACAGCACCGCGGCGAGGGCCGCGGCGTCGTAGGCCAGGGTCGCCAGGCGCGGCGGCCGGCGGCCGTAGACCTGCTCGTACTGGAGTTCGAAATCGGCCCGCGCGGCGGGCGGCGGGGCGGCGAACCAGCCCCCGACCAGGGCCGGTTCGGCGCCGATCCCCGGTTCGTCCCAGCGCCCGGTGCCGAGCATCCGGATCTTGGCCGGATCGACGTCGTAGAACGGCAGGTGGGCGGCGATCGCCTGCAGTCGCTTGTCGCCATCGGCCACCAACAGGGCGTCGAACGGCAGCTTGCCGACGGTCTGCAGTTTCGCCAGCCGGACCAGGGCGCGCCGCGCCACCTCGTCGTCGCGCGACCGCAACTCCTTGCGCTGGCTCAACAGGGCTTGGCGGCGGGCGTCGTAGTTGGCCAACCGGCGGACGACGCTCGAGAAATCGCCGGTCCCGGGGTCGTAGAACTGGACCCGGGTGACATTGGCCCCGCTCATCGCGGCGGCCCGGCGCAGGGCCTCGACGACGGTCTGCCCGTAGACGTCGTCCGGGGCCAGCGCCGCGAACCGGGAAATCCCCTGCGAGCGGGCGTAGGCCACCACCCGTTCGACTTCGGCGCTGGGCAGGAAGCCCATGGTGAAGATGCCGTCGCCGGACACCGTGCGGTCGCTGGAGAAGGCGACCACGGTGACGTTGGCGGCCCGCGCCGCCGGTGCCACCGCGTTGACCGAGGACGACAGCAGCGGTCCCAGGATCAGCGAGGAGCCGTCGCCGATGGCCAGCGAGGCGGCGTCGGCGGCCCCGTCCGGGGTTCCCCCGGTGTCGTGGATCAGAAGCTCGAAGCGGTCGTCGGCGAAGGCGAACACGGCCAACTGGGCGGCGTTCAGCATCGCCTTGCCGAGCCCGGCGTTGGTCCCGGTCAGCGGCAACAGCAGCGCGACGCGGACCGACGAGGACCACGACAACACCGGCGGCGGCCCCGGCGCGGGGTCGGCCAGCGGCGTTTTGGAGGGGCGTCCGGTGAGAAAGGGGGTCAGCGACGGTGCCCCTTGCGGGGTCGTCACGGGGCCTGGAATGATAGGCTCTATCGCCGGCGCCGGCGCCCCAACGGCGGCCGGCGGTGTCGGAAAAAGCGGCGTGGCGGCCGGTTCCGGGGCGGCGGCGGCCGGCGGCGAGGCCGACTTGGTGTCTTGCATGCGCGCGCGATGTCGTGGAGACTCGCACGCCGCGAGCATCATCCCCACGGCGGCCAGCAATGAAACGGCGAGCAATCGGGAAATCGAAGGCGATGTCATCGGTCGGTGCGAAGCCTCCCCGCGGGCCGGGAACCCCGGCCGGATCAGAGCCTAACCGCGGCGGCGGTCCGAGTAAACCGCCCGCCGGCGCGTTGGCGCCGGGCCTTTACGTGGTCGCCACCCCCATCGGCAACGCCCGCGACATCACGCTCAGGGCGCTCGGCGTTCTCGCAGACGCCGACGTCATCGCCTGCGAGGACACCCGGGTGACCCGCAAGCTGCTGGCCATCCACGGCATTTCCACGCCCCTGACGCCCTATCACGAACACAACGCCGAAAAAGCGCGCCCGGGGCTGATCAAACGACTCAAAAAAGGCCAAAAAGTGGCGTTGGTCTCGGACGCCGGGACGCCGCTGGTTTCCGACCCCGGCTACCGGCTGCTCGGCGCGGCCATCGCCGAGGGCCTGGCGGTCACCGCCCTGCCCGGTCCGTCGGCGGCGCTGGGCGCGCTGGTCCTCTCCGGGCTGCCCACCGACCGCTTCCTGTTCGCCGGCTTCCTGGCCCCCCGTTCCGCCGCCCGGCGGCGGACCCTGGGCGAGTTGGCCGCGGTCCCGGCCAGCCTGGTGTTGATGGAATCGCCGCGCCGCTTGGCGGCGGCCCTGGAGGACATGGCCGAGATTCTGGGCCAACGGCGCGCCGCGGTGGCCCGCGAGCTGACCAAGATCTTCGAGGAGGTCCGTCGCGGCACGCTGGGCGAACTCGCCGCCCACTACCGTGAGGCCGGCCCCCCCAAGGGCGAGGTGACGGTGGTGGTGGCGCCCCCGGGGCCCGAGCCCGAACCCGATGCCGGCGAGGTCGAGCGCCGGCTCCGCGAGGCCCTGGAGGGGGCCTCGGTGCGCGACGCGGTGGCCCGGGTGGCCGCCGACACCGGCCTGCCCCGGCGCCAAGTCTACGCCCGCGCCCTGGCCTTGGAGCGGGGAGAAGAATGAACCGGGCCCTCGAGCGCCGGCGCCGGGCGCGGCGGTTCGGGCGCCTGGCCGAGGCCCTGTGCGCCTGGCACCTGAGGTTGCGCGGCTACCGCATCCTGGCCCGGGGGTTCCGGGTCCCGGTCGGCGAGATCGACATCGTCGCCCGGCGCGGCCGCATCCTGGCCATGGTCGAGGTCAAGGCCCGCGACGACCTGGGGGCGGCGACCGAGGCCGTCGACCGGCGCCAGCGCCGCCGCGTCCTGCGCGCCGCCGGGGCGTTCCTGGCGGCGCGTCCGGCGTGCGCCGGATTGTATGTGCGCTTCGACGTCATGGCGGTACGCCCCTGGAGGCTGCCGCTGCACCTGAGGGACGCCTGGCGGGAGGAATAATACCAGCGATCCTCGACAACAAGTCCTTTCGGCATCGCCGCGGGAAAACTAGAATGGCGATTCACGGCCAACCGATGGGGAGGCGAACCGCCATGTCGAAACCAAGAGGATTCTTCGCGACCCTGCGATCGCTCGCCGTGCTGGTCGTGCTGGCGGTGTGGCTCGGCGGCTGCGCCGGGGCGGTGGTCGGCGCCGGGGCCACCGTCGGTGTCGCCGCCTACCAGGAACGGGGCATCGCCGGCGCCGCCAAGGACCAGAAGGTGGCGCTCAGGATCCGCGAGCTGTGGTTCAACTTCGATCACGTGTTGCTGGCCAAGCTCGGCGTCGAGGTCTACGAGGGCCGGGCCCTGCTGACCGGGATGGTGGATGCCCCCGAAATGCGGGCCGACGCCGTGCGCCTGGCCTGGAAGGCCGAAGGGGTGGTCGACGTCCTCAACGAGATCCAGGTCTCCGGCCAAGGCGGCTTGGTCAATCTGGCCAAGGATTCCTGGATTACCGCCCAGATGGAATACAAGTTGACCCTGGATGAGGAGATCATGGCGATCAATTACGTCATCGAAACGGTCAACGGGACGGTCTATCTGATCGGCATCGGCCAGAACCGCGCGGAGGTGGACCGGGTGATCGACCACGCCCGCAACATCGAGAACGTCCGCAACATCGTCGACCACGTCCGAATCAAGGAAACGCCGTGAAGCCGTCGCCCAACGTCTGCGCCCGGCTGACCCGCATCGGCGCCCTTGCCGATGACCAGGTGAAGCTGGGCGAAACGGCGATCCTGCTGGCCTCGATCGAACGTCCCGGAGTCGCCGTCGCGCCCTACCTGCGCCACCTGGAGCGGCTGGGCGGCGAAGTCGCGGCCTACGCCGGGGCGGGGGACGGCGGCGAGGTCTGTCTCGAGCTGCGCCTCGAGGCGATCCGCCAGGTGATCGTACGGCGTTACGGTTACGCGGTGGCCGGGGACGCCTACGAGAACCCCGATGCCGGCAACCTGATGCGGGTGATCGACAGCCGCCGCGGGCTGCCGGTGGCGCTCGGCATTCTCTACCTCCACGTCGTCCGGGGGCTCGGCTGGACGGCGGACGGTCTCGCCTTCCCGCCCCGGTTCCTGGTCCGCTTGGAGAAGGACCAGCGGCGGATCATCCTCGACCCCCATGACGGCGCCCGGGAGCTGAGCGTCCGGGACCTGCGCGAGATGTTCAAGGCCACCGTCGGCAACCACGCCGAACTGACCCCGGACCACTACCGGGCGATGACCAACCGCGAGATCCTGATCCGGCTCGCCAACCACGCCAAGGCGCGCCTGCACCGCGCCGAGCGCCTGGAGGAGGCGGTGGACGCGCTCGAGACGACGCTGCTGTTCGCCCCCCGGGCGGCCCGGCTGTGGCGTGAACTGGGGCTCCTCAACGCCCGCCTCGACAACCTCCAGGGGGCGGTGGCGGCGCTCGAGCAGTATTTGCGCCTCAACCCCGGCGTCGGCGCCCGCTACCGGACCTCGGTGCTGCTCCAGGAACTGCGCGGGCGGCTCGGCTAGTCGAGGCAAGGCAAGGCTAGGCAAGGGAATCGAAACGCCATGGGTCTTGTGGTGGCCATCCAGATGGACCCCATCGCCGGCATCGACATCGATGCCGACAGCACCTTCGTGCTGGCCCTGGAGGCCCAGCGGCGCGGACACGTGCTGTATCATTACCTGCCCGACGACCTGGCCTTCGACCGCGGCCGCCTGCTGGCCCGGGCCCGGCCGTTGGAGGTCCGGCGCCGGCACGGCGACCACTTCACGCTCGGCGATCCCGAGGAGATCGACCTGGCCGGACTCGACGTGGTGCTGATGCGCCAGGACCCGCCGTTCGACATGGCCTACGTCACCGTCACCCATCTGCTGGATTCGATCCACCCCTCGACCCTGGTGGTCAACGACCCGACCGGGGTCCGCAACGCGCCCGAGAAGCTGTTCGCCACCCGCTTCGCCGACCTCATCGCGCCGACCCTGATCACCCGGGATAGGGCGCGGATCGAAGCCTTCCGGGGCGAACACGGGGACATCGTCGTCAAGCCCCTGCACGGCAACGGCGGCTTCGGGGTGTTCCACATCGCCCCTGGCGACGAGAACCTGAACGCGCTTATCGAGGTGTTCGCCGACATCAACCGCGAGCCGTTGATGGTCCAGGCCTACCTGCCGGCGGTCCGCGAAGGCGACAAGCGGGTGATCCTGATCGAGGGCGAGGCGGTCGGCGCCATCAACCGCATTCCGGCGGCGGGCGAGGCGCGGGCCAACATGCACGTCGGGGCGACGCCGACCCGAACCACGCTCGATGCGCGCGAACGCGAGATCTGCGCGGCGATCGGCCCGGCGCTGCGCGAGCACGGCCTGACCTTCGCCGGCATCGACGTCATCGGCGGCTACCTGACCGAGATCAACGTCACCTCGCCGACCGGCCTCCAGGAGGTCAACCGCTTCGACGGCGTGTGCCTGGAATCCGACCTCTGGGACGCCATCGAGAGCCGCTTCGCGGCCACCCGGGAGTGAAAGCCGGAGCGGATTTCCGTGGTATATCACCGCTTGGAAAGCGTCGGCCTGATGATTCCGCTTGCACTTTGGCTCCGGATAAGCCAATTGGGAGGGGACGGTTGCACTTTACCTTGGCGTATCCTCCTTGAGTCTTCGGCGCAGAGCCGGGTTACCCCTGAGAAATTGTGACACGTTAAACACTGTGGTGTCGTTCGCAACGACCCACACCGACTTGATAAATCGAAAGGACCAGATATGCCTTCCGGAACTGTAAAGTGGTTCAATCCGACCAAGGGCTACGGCTTCATCGAGCCGTCAGATGGCGGAAAGGACGCCTTCGTCCACATCTCCGCCGTCGAGCGTGCGGGCCTGCCGACCCTTCGCGAGGGGCAGAAAGTCGAATACGAACTCGTGCCCGGTCAAAACGGCAAGTCCTCCGCGGAAAACCTGGTCGCCTTGGACTAAGTCCGACAGTTTCAGCGAAGGCCGTCCCCTCCGGGGGGGCTCCGTTCGCCGGGTGAGGCGCCGCCCGCGACCTGAGTCGCCTTCGCCCTCTGCGTTATCCGCCTTTCGTCCATCGCCGGTGTCCTCTTTCCGACTCCCTCGCGCCCCGGGCGGTTACGACATGCCGGTGGCATTCGCGCCCCGCGCCCCCTAATATCCGGCGACATTGCCGATAGCGGAGGCGCATCCCTTGGTATCGCGGGTCAACACGGTGACGTTCCTCGGTTGCGAGGTGCTCGAGGTCGACGTCCAGGTTCAGATGTCAGCCGGGCTGCCCGCCTTCTCCATTGTCGGTCTGCCCGACAAGGCGGTCGTCGAGAGCCGCGAGCGGGTCCGCGCCGCGCTCAGCTCGATGGGTCTGGCGCTGCCCCCCAAGCGAATCACCGTCAACCTGTCGCCGGCCGACGTGCTCAAGGAGGGCAGCCACTTCGACCTCCCCATCGCGCTCGGCCTGCTGTCCGACATGGGGGTCCTGCCCGGCGACGAACTCGCCGGCTACGTGGCGCTCGGCGAGTTGGCGCTCGACGGCGTCGTCAGCCGGGTGGCCGGGGTGCTGCCGGCGGCGATCCACGCCAACGGCCGCGAGTTGGGCCTGATCTGTCCGGCCGAACAGGGCGGCGAGGCGGCCTGGGCCGGCGACATCGCGATCCTGTCGACGCCCAGCCTGCTCGGCCTGATCAACCACTTCAAGGGCACCCAGGTCCTGAGCCCGCCGACCGCCCGGCTGACCGGGGACGGCCCCCCCTATCCCGACATGGTCGACATCAAGGGCCAGGAGAGCGCCAAGCGGGCGCTCGAGATCGCCGCCGCCGGCGGCCACAACCTGCTGATGGTGGGGCCGCCCGGGGCCGGCAAGTCGATGCTGGCGGCCCGCCTGCCGGGGCTGCTGCCGCCGTTGGACGCCGCCGAGGCGCTGGAGGTCAGCATGATCCACAGCCTGGCCGGCGTGCTAACGGAGGGCGGCCTGTCCCGGCGCCGGCCGTTCCGCGACCCCCACCATTCGGCCTCGATCCCGGCCCTGGTCGGCGGCGGCCAGAAGGCGCGGCCCGGCGAGGTGTCGCTGGCCCACCTGGGGGTGCTGTTCCTGGACGAGTTGCCCGAGTTCCAGCGCGGCGCCCTGGAGGCCCTGCGCCAGCCGCTGGAGGCCGGGCGGACGACCGTGGCGCGGGCCAATTTCCACGTCACCTACCCGGCCCGCATCCAACTGGTCGGGGCCATGAACCCGTGCCGCTGCGGGTTTCTGGACGACCCGGTCCAGGCCTGCAACCGGGTGCCCCGGTGCGCCGTCGAGTACCAGTCCAAGATCTCCGGCCCCCTGTTCGACCGCATCGATTTGCATGTCGAAGTGCCCGCCGTCCAGGCCGGCGACCTGTCGCTGCCGCCGCCGGCCGAGACCTCGGCCGACATCGCGGCCCGCATCGCCGCCGCCCGCGCCGTCCAGAAGGAGCGCTACGCCCTGCGCGCCCCCGAGCCCCCGGTGCGCACCAACGCCGAGGCCGACGGCGCCCTGCTGGATGAGGTGGCGACCCCGGACGCCGAGGGCAAACGGCTGCTGGTCGAGGCCACCGAACGCATGCACCTCACCGCGCGCGGCTACCACCGGGTGCTCAAGGTGGCCCGCACCCTGGCCGACCTCGAGGGCGTCGACGGCGTCAAGCGCATCCACATCGCCGAGGCCCTCAGCTACCGCCGCATCGTGCCGGGCAGGAGCGCCGTGCTGATGGGGGGGTAGGTCACAGACTCATCAACTCCAAACAATCAACGGCCCGCCTGGCTTGCAACGGAGAATTGACCGCCGTGGACGCGGAGGTACGCCAAGGTTCGCGGAGGAGAAAGTTCGAGGATATGACGGAAAACGAGATCGGCGAGAGGGTTCTCGGGGCGGCGATGAAGGTTCACACGGCGCTTGGACCTGGATTGCTCGAGAACGCCTACGAGGCATTTCTGGTTCACGAAATCGGCAAGCAGGGGATTGAAGTCCGGCGGCAATTCCCTTTGCCGGTGGAATACGACGGTCAGCGAATGGATATCGGATACCGCCTGGATATTCTCGCCGCCGACAAGGTCGTCGTCTAGGTCAAGGCCGTCGAACGGATCATGCCTCTCCACACCGCGCAAATCCTGAGTTATCTGAAATTGGGCGGATTCAAACTCGGCTATCTTCTCAATTTCAACGTCGCTCACATGCGCGACGGCATCAAGAGAGTGGTCAATGAACTTTAGTATTCCCCGCGTCCTCGGCGGTGAATCTGCCTTAAGTCCCGACGGGACATCGCTCGGCCGAATTTGGCTTGCAACGGAAGAATTACCGCAGAGGGCGCGGAGGAAGAGAACGGCGCGGAGGGCGCGGAGGAAAGAGAAGAAAATTTATGAATAGAAGTCATGATGTCTCCTCAATTCCCTTGATTTCTTATTTTCTCCCTTAATTTTTCCTCCGCGTACCTCAGCGGACCTCCGCGTCCTCGGCGGTGAATCTTCCTACCTACCCCTTGCGCGCCCGCCGTTCGCGGTGGACCAGGTAGAGGCCGCTGGTGACGATGATGGCGGCGCCGGTGAGCGTGTGGCTCGAGGGGACGTCGCCCCATCCGATGAAGCCGACCGCCGCCGCCCACACGATGGCGGTGTACTCGAACGGCGCCACGACACCGATCGGGGCCAGGGTGAAGGCGCGGACCATGCACGACTGCCCGCACATGGCAAGCACCGCCATGACGCCGACGATCCCCAGGTCGAGCACCGGCATCGGCCGCCAGACCAACGCCAGGAACAGGCTGTAGCCGGCGGCCAGGCCCAGGTTGTAGGTGAAGACCAGCATGAAGGTGCTCTCGGTGCGGCTCAGCCAGCGGGTGGCCAGGATAAGAAAGGCATAGCTGACGCAGGCCGCCAGGGCGAACAGGGCGCCGGCCTGGAACACCCCGCCGCCGGGCCGCGCCGCCACCAGGACACCGACGAAGCCGACCAGGATCGCGCCCCAGCGATGGACCCCGACATGCTCCTTGAACAACGGCACCGACAGCGCGGTCATGATGAAGGTGGCGCCGAAGAAGATCACCGTGACATCGGCCAGGGGCAGTTCCCCGAGTGCGCTGAAGAAGAAGAACGGGGCGCAGAAGCCGAGCGCGACGCGCAATAGAAGGCCCTTCCAGCGCCGGCTGCGGAGTGCTGCGAGGCCGCCGCCGCGCGGCAGCCAGGCCAACATCATGGCGACGATGATCCAGCCCCGCAGGGCCAGGATCTGGACCGGCGAGTAGTCGGCCCCGACCAGCCACTTGGCGACCCCGTCCATGACCACCAGGAAGCCGACCCCGGCCGCCATGAAGGCGATGCCGGTGATGTTGGAGGGGTGTCCGTCGTTCACGCCGACTCGCGCAGGCCCTTCTTGAGCATGCCGCCGAGATCGCAGCCGGCGAAGACGTGGACGTGGAAGTGGGCCACCTCCTGGTGGGCGTCGCGGCCGTGGTTGGACAACACGCGGTAGCCGCCGGCGACCGCCCCCAGCTTGTCGGCCACGCTTGCCACGGCGCGCCAGAAGCCGGCGATCTCGGCGTCCGGGGCATTGGCCGCGAAGTCGTCCAGCGACACGTAGGCGCCCTTGGGGATGACCAGCGCGTGAACCGGCGCCTGGGGCTGGATGTCGTTGAAGGCCAGCGCGAAGTCGTCCTCGTGGACGCGGTCGCACGGAATCTCGCCACGCAGGATCTTGGCGAAGATGTTGTCGGAATCGTAGGGCATGGCGAATCCCTCCTCGGTTATTTTCCCCGGCGGCGTTCGAGCTCGGCCCGCAGCACCAGCAGGTGGTAGGGCAAATCAGCGCTCACCACGGCGTCCCCGCGGCGGGCGCTTCTTCGCGCACCGCCACCCCGGCCGCCTTCATATGAGCCTTGGCCTCGGCGATCGAATAGATGCCGAAGTGGAAGATCGAGGCGGCCAGCACCGCCGAGGCCTTGCCCTCGACCACCCCCTCGACCAGGTGGTCGAGCGTGCCGACCCCGCCCGAGGCGATCACCGGCACCGGCACCGCCTCGACGATGGCCCGGGTCAGCGGGATGTTGAAGCCGATCCTGGTGCCGTCGCGGTCCATCGAGGTCAGTAATATTTCCCCGGCCCCATAGTCGGCCATCCGCGTCGACCAGCCGACGGCCTCGATGCCGGTCGGCGTGCGGCCGCCGTGGGTGAAGACCTCGAAGCTCCCGTCCCCGGTGGTCTTGGCGTCCACCGAGACCACGATGCACTGGCTGCCGAACTTCTCGGCCGCCTGGCGGACGAACTCGGGGTGTTTGACGGCGGCGGTGTTGATCGACACCTTGTCGGCGCCGGCCAGCAGCAGCTTGCGGATGTCCTCGACGGTCCGCACCCCGCCGCCCACGGTCAACGGCATGAAGCACTGCTCGGCGGTCCGCGCCACCACGTCGAGGATGGTGTCGCGG
Source organism: uncultured Thalassospiraceae bacterium (assembly GCA_964632795.1). GTDB lineage: Bacteria > Pseudomonadota > Alphaproteobacteria > Rhodospirillales > 2-02-FULL-58-16 > CAZWEZ01. The sequence goes on from CAZWEZ010000027.1 coordinate 10,316, forward strand.
TTCTCGTGGCTGGCCGTGATGTCGAGGAAGGTCAGCTCGTCGGCCCCCTCGCGGTCGTAGATGCGGGCCTGCTCGACCGGGTCGCCGGCGTCCACCAGGTCGATGAAGTTGACCCCCTTGACGACCCGTCCGCCCTCGACGTCCAGGCACGGGATGATGCGGACCTTCAGCATGGCGCCGCCTCATACCAAGGAGCACTGATAATGACCCATAGAGACGGCTTTCCAAGGCTTTCGGACAGCGTCGCGCGGCCCTTGTGATGGGCCGCCATCACGGCGGACCACGCTCAAGGGCGAAAGTCTTGGAAAGCCGTCTCTATGGGTCATTATCAGTGCTCCTTGGTATCATGGCCGAACAGGGCGACGGCGGCGGCCGGATCGATCCGCCCGTCGTAGAGCGCGCGGCCGCTGATCACCCCTTCGAGGATTCCCGCCCCGGCCGCCTTCAGCGCCTCCAGGTCGGCCATCGAGGACACCCCGCCCGAGGCGATCACCGGCGTCGTCACGGCCTTGGCCAGGTCCACCGTGGCGGCGATGTTGGGGCCGGCCATGGCGCCGTCGCGCGCGATGTCGGTGTGGATGATGGCCGCCGCGCCGGCGTCCTCGAAGCGCCGCGCCAGCTGCAGGGCGCCGACCTCGGAGACCTCGGCCCAGCCCTCGACGGCGACCATCCCGTGGGTGGCGTCGATGGCCACCGCGACCCGTCCCGGATGAAGCCGGCAGGCCTTCTTGAGCAGCTCCGGATCGCGCAGCGCCACGGTGCCCAGGATGACCCGGCGCACCCCGCGCTCGAGCCACCGGCCGATGGTCTCCAGGTCGCGGATGCCGCCGCCGAGCTGGACCGGGATGTCGATCGCCTCGAGGACCGCGGCCACCGCCTCGGTATTGACCGGGCGGCCGGCGAAGGCGCCGTCGAGGTCGACCATGTGCAGCCACTCGCAGCCGGCCTCGGCGAAGGCGCGGGCCTGGGCGGCGGGGTCGTCGTTGAACACCGTGGCCCGCTCCATGTCGCCCTGGACCAGGCGCACGCAACGGCCGTCCTTGAGGTCGATGGCGGGGAAAAAGATCATGGCCGCCACTTCAGGAAGTTGGCGATCAGCCGCAGCCCGGTGGCCTGGCTCTTTTCCGGGTGGAACTGGGTGCCGAGCAGGTTGTCCCGCCCGATCACGGCGGTCACCGGGCCGCCGTAGTCCACCGTCGCCAGGCGGTGCGCCGGATCGGCGCAAGCGAACCCGTAGGAATGGACGAAGTAGGCATGGCAACCCTCGGCGAGGCCGGCGAACAGCGGATGGCCGGGCGCCTCGAGGACCAGGTCGTTCCACCCCATGTGGGGGATCGGCAGCTCGCCGTCCGCGGGCTCCAGGCGGGCGACCTCGCCGGGAATCCAGCCGAGGCCGTCATGAAGGCCGTGCTCGAGCCCGACGGCGGCCATCAACTGCATGCCGACGCAGATGCCGAGGAACGGTTTGCCATGATCGATGACGGCGCGTTCCAGGGCCTCGACCATGCCGGGGACGGCGTCCAGGCCGCGCCGGCAGTCGGCGAAGGCGCCGACCCCCGGCAGCACCAGGTGGCTGGCCCCGCTCACCTTCCTGGGGTCGTCGGTGAGCGCGACCTCGAGCGGCAGTCCGGCCTCGGCGACGGCGCGCTCGAAGGCCTTGGCGGCCGAGCGCAGGTTGCCCGAGCCGTAGTCGATGATGGCGACGCTCATAGTCGGAAGTCCGCCAGCAGCTCCGGCCGGCCGTCGAGGAAGGCGCGCTCGGCGGCGGCCCGGTCCTCGCCCCCGACCACGTCCCGGAACTCGAAGTCGCGCCGCGCCAGCGACAGCCGCCGCAGGTCGTTGGCCAGATAGCCGACGATCACCGCGAACCCCAGCGAGACCACCCCCTGTCCGGCCTCGTCGAGGCCGACCAAGACGCCCGCCCCGCCGAGGGCGGCGGCGGCGGCCATGAATGCGACCGCGCTCAGCCACATCCGGTGCCACAGCGCCCACGGCACCGACAGCAGGAAGGCCGGCCAGCAGAACCCCTCTTTAACCAGCACCAGATCGGGGGTTAGGGCGCGGCGGCGGAGGTGGACGGTGTAGATGCGCATGATCGCGGGTCAGACTCTTAAAGCGAACCGCCGAGCACACCCTTGGTCGAAGGCACGGCGTCGGCCTTGCGGGGGTCGATCTCGACCGCCTGGCGCAATGCCCGGGCCAGCCCCTTGTAGCAGGACTCGGCGATGTGGTGGTTGTTGTCGCCGTACAGGGTCTCGACGTGCAGCGTGATCCCGGCGGCCTGGGTGAAGGCCTGGAACCACTCCTTGAACAACTCGGTGTCCATCTCGCCCAGCTTGGGGCGCTTGAAGTCGACCTTCCACACCAGGTAGGGACGGTTCGAGACGTCCAGCGCGATCCGGGTCAGGGCCTCGTCCATGGGCGACATTACGGAACCGTAACGGGTAATGCCGGTGCGCTCGCCCAGCGCCTCGGCGAACGCCTGGCCGAGGGCGATGCCGACGTCCTCGGTGGTGTGGTGGAAGTCGATGTGGAGGTCGCCCTCGGCCTTGACCTCGATGTCGATCAGGCTGTGGCGCGACAGTTGCTCGAGCATGTGGTCGAGGAAGCCGATTCCGGTGGCGAGGGAATATTGTCCGCTGCCGTCCAGGTTGACGGTGGCGGTGATCCGGGTCTCGTTGGTGTTGCGCGCGACCGTTGCCTGGCGCATGGCGGCGTTCCTCCTCAGGCTCGGCGGGTATGTTGTATCAGCAACGGCGTCGTTCCGCCAGTGTACGGCGAGGCTTCACAAACCTGAATCCTCGACTATATTCCATCAACGGACAACGGGACTGGAACCATGGCACAGGACGACTGGCGCGGTACCACCATCCTCTCGGTGCGCAAGGACGGCCGGGTGGTGATCGCCGGCGACGGCCAGGTCAGCCTGGGCGACACCGTGATCAAGGCCAACGCCAACAAGGTGCGCTCGCTCGGCGATGGTTCGGTGATCGTCGGCTTCGCCGGGGCGACGGCCGACGCCTTCACCCTGTGTGAGCGCCTGGAGGGCAAGCTGGAGCAGTACCCCGGGCAACTGACCCGGGCCTGCGTCGAGATGGCCAAGGACTGGCGCACCGACCGCTACCTGCGCCGGCTGGAGGCGATGATGGCGGTCGCCGACAAGAAGGTGTCGCTGGTCCTCACCGGGACCGGCGACGTGCTCGAGCCCGAGGACGGGTTGATCGGCATCGGCTCGGGGGGCAACTACGCGCTGGCCGCCGCCCGCGCACTGATCGGGCGCGACGACCTGGACGCCGAGGCGGTGGCCCTCAAGTCGATGGAGATCGCGGCCGGCATCTGCGTCTACACCAACGCCAACGTGATCGTCGAATCCCTATGATACAGAACACTAGTTTCACCCCGCGCGAGATCGTCTCCGAGCTCGACCGCTACATCGTCGGCCAGGACGAGGCCAAGAAGGCGGTGGCGATCGCGCTCCGCAACCGCTGGCGGCGCCAGCAGCTGGACGATAACCTGCGCGAGGAGGTGCTGCCCAAGAACATCCTGATGATCGGCCCTACCGGGGTCGGCAAGACCGAGATCGCGCGCCGTCTGGCCCGTCTCGCCCAGGCGCCGTTCATCAAGGTCGAGGCGACCAAGTTCACCGAGGTCGGCTACGTCGGGCGCGACGTCGAGCAGATCATCCGCGACCTGGTCGAGCTGTCGATCCACATGACCCGCGAGCGCCAGCGCAAGCACGTCAAGGCCAAGGCCGAGCTGCTGGCCGAGGAACGGGTGCTGGACGCCCTGGTCGGCGAGGGGGCGAGCCGCGAGACCCGCGAGAAGTTCCGCCTCAAGCTGCGCAACGGCGAGCTGGACGACAAGGAGATCGAGGTCCAGGTCTCGGACTCGGGCGGCCAATCCCTGCCCACCTTCGACATCCCCGGCATGCCCGGCTCCCAGGTCGGGATGATCAACCTCAACGAGATCATGGGCAAGGCCTTCGGCACCCAGTCCAAGACCAAGCGGATGATGGTGGCCGATTCCCACGAGGTGCTGATGGACGAGGAGTCCGACAAGCTGCTGGACGAGGACAAGGTGATCAGGGAGGCCATCGAGGCGGTCGAGAACAACGGCATCGTGTTCCTCGACGAGATCGACAAGATCACGGCGCGCTCCGAGCGTATCAGCGGCGCCGACATCAGCCGCGAGGGTGTCCAGCGCGACCTGCTGCCGCTGATCGAGGGGACCACGGTGTCGACCAAGCGCGGCACGGTCAAGACCGACCACATCCTGTTCATCGCCTCGGGCGCTTTCCACCTCGCCAAGCCGTCGGACATGCTGCCCGAACTGCAGGGCCGGCTGCCGATCCGGGTCGGGCTCAAGGCGCTGACCCGGGACGACTTCGTGCGCATCCTGACCGAGCCCGAGGCCAGCCTGATCAAGCAGTACATCGCCCTGATGGCGGTCGAGGAGGTGAGCCTGACGTTCACCGAGGACGCGGTCGAGGAGATCGCCGACCTGTCGGCCGAGATCAACAGCGGGGTCGAGAACATCGGCGCCCGGCGCCTGCAGACGGTGATGGAGAAGCTGGTCGAGGAGATCAGCTTCACGGCCTCGGAACGCAGCGGCGAAGCGATCACCATCGACGCCGCCTACGTCCGCGAGCGGGTCGCCGACCTGGCCAAGGACACCGACCTCAGGAAGTTTATTCTTTAGTGCATTTCAAGATTGATCGGACCCGCTGGCATCCTTCGACACGCGAGCTACGCTCGCTGCTCAGGATGAGGAATTTCTTTGGATTTCAACAACAACCTCATCCTGAGCAGCAGCGAAGCGGCGTGTCGAAGGATGCCAGCGGGTCCTCGCATGCTTGATGTGCTCTCGGGACCGACTTTCCGGCCCGCTTCAGAAGGCGTCAATGAGGACCCGGTCGGGGGGCTTGTGGCCGTCGACGAAGGTCTTGATGTTGATCAGCACCTTGTCGCCCATGTCGATCCGGCCCTCGACGGTGGCCGAGCCCAAATGCGGCAGCAGCACCACGTTGTCGAGCGCCATCAGCTTGGGGTTGACCGCCGGCGCGTTCTCGTAGACATCCAGCCCGGCGCCGGCGATCCGCCCCTCGATCAAGAGCCGGGTCAGGGCGTTCTCGTCGATCACCTCGCCGCGCGAGGTGTTGACGACGTAGGCATGGGGCTGGAGCAGCTTCAGGCGGCGCTCCGACAGCAGGTGGTAGGTGGCCGGGGTGTGCGGGCAGTTGACCGAGACGATATCCATGCGGGCCAGCATCTGGTCCAGGCTCTCCCAGTAGGTGGCTTCCAGCTCGTCTTCGATCTCGGGGTGGACGCGGTGCCGGTTGTGGTAGTGGACGGCGAGCCCGAAGCCGCGCGCCCGGCGGGCCAGCGCCCGGCCGATGCGGCCCATGCCGACGATGCCCAGGCGCTTGCCGTGGACGCGGTGGCCCAGCATCCAGGTCGGCGACCACCCCGCCCACCTCCCGGCGCGCAGCACCCGCTCGCCCTCGGCGAGGCGTCGGGGGACGGCGAGGACCAGGGCCATGGTCATGTCGGCGGTGTCCCCGGTCAGCACGTCCGGCGTGTTGGTGACCGTGATCTCTCGGCGCCGGGCGGCGGCCAGGTCGATGTGATCGACCCCGGTGCCGTAGTTGGCGATCAGGCCCAGCTTCGGCCCGGCGGCCGCGATCACCTCTGAATCGATGCGGTCGCAGACCGTCGCCACCAGGACCTCGGCGGTCGCCACCGCCTCGATCAGGGCGGCCTTGTCCAGGGGCGCGTCGTCGTCGTTGAGGCGGGCATCGAACAGCTCCATCATCCGGGTCTCGATGACCTCGGGAAGCTTGCGGGTGACGACCACCAGCGGTTTCTTTCGCGCCATCAGCCTTCCTCCGGGTCGATGTCGGCTTGCCGGAAGCCCGGCGATCATAATATGGTGAACAGGATATCGGTATTTTTCCATCGACTTTGAAGGCATTCCCCTTGAGGGCCTCCGCCGCCGTCCTGTTCCTGGTCGCCATCCTGCTCCCGGCCGCCCTCCCGGCGCCGCCCGCGAGCGCCGCCACCGAGGGCACCGGCCTGCCGCTGCCCCGCTTCGTCTCCTTGCGCGCCGGCAAGGTGTTCATGCGCGCCGGGCCCGGCGTCCAGTACCCGGTGGAGTGGGAATACCACCGCCAGAACCTGCCGGTCGAGGTGATCGCCGAGTACCGCACCTGGCGCAAGGTCCGGGACTGGCAGGGGACCCAGGGCTGGGTCCACCAGAGCATGCTGGGCGGCCGGCGGACCTTCATCGTCATCGCCGACGTGGGGACCATCCGTTCGCGCGCCGAGGCCGTCGCGGCGCCGGTGGCGCGGGCCGACAAGGGGGTCGTCGGCGACCTGCTGGAATGCCCCAACGGCGGCGAATGGTGCCTGGTCGAGAGCGGCGGCTTCAAGGGCTGGCTGCGCCGGATCGATTTCTGGGGCATCCACCGCGACGAGGTGATCGAGTAGGAATTCCCTAATCGAAGTCCCCGGCCAGGGCGGCGCGGACCGCTTCGGGCATCACTGCCATGTGGCCGTAGCCGGGGTGGTCGATGGCGACCGCCACCCGGGCGCCGGGCTTGCGGAAGGCGGCGATCCCAGCCGATGTGAACGGGAAGTGCAGGAAATGGACCGACGACGCCTTGCCCTCGGCGGTCGAGCGCTCGACGTCGCCCTCGGGCACCGCGGCCACGGTCTCGCCCTCGAGGCCGATGGTCACCGTGTGCTCGACGCCGCCCAGCGCCGACAGCACGCGGTGGCGGCGGGCCTCGTCGTCGATCTCGAACATCAGCGTCGCCACCAGCTCCGCACCATTGGGGATCAGCGGGTTGTAGGCCGCCAGCTCGTCGGCGATCTGCGCCGCCCCGCCCCGCTCGACGTACAGCATCTCGTGGACCTGGTGGAACATGGTGTCGTAGTTCTCGAAATAGAAGGTGGCGTCGGGGCCGACCGCCAGGCGGCGGTGGCGCTTGATCCCGGCCATTACCTGGCGGCGTTGCCGGCGCTGGCGGGCGTAGTCCTCCATCGCCAGGATGTCGTCGCGGCTGATCTCGCGTTTGGCCATGTATGGACGGCTGCCTACAGCCCGTAAGCGCGGGCCATCACCTGGATCGGATGGCGGGCGTCCTCGGGCGGCGGCTGGCCGCCGTCCTGGCGTTCGATCCCCTGGAGGATGTGGAGATGGGCCAGGGGGCATTCGGAGACCACGAACGCGGACTTGTTCTCGGCCGCCTTGCGGGCCACCGGCCGGCCGACCTTCAGCGCCACCTCGAAGTTGTCCTTCCTGGTCCCCCACAGGCCGCCGTGTCCCGAGCAGCGTTCGATCTCATGGACCTCGGTGTCGGGCAGCAGCTTGAGCATCTCGTTGGCCTTGCGGCCCATGTTCTGGGCCCGGGCGTGACAGGGGATGTGGACGGTGACGCCGCCGGCTAAGGGGTGCAGGCCCTCGGCCAGGCCCTCCTTGGCGGCGATGTCCACGACGTATTCCGAGACGTCGAAGGTGGCCCGGGCGAGGCGCCTCACATCGTCGTCCTCGGGCAGGATCAGCGGCCATTCGAACTTCACCATCAGGGAGCACGAGGGGACCAGCGAGATCACGTCGTAGCCCTTGTCGAGCCACGCCTTCATCGTCACCGCCACCTTGCCGGCGGCCTTGGCGACGGCGGCGATGTCGCCGTGCTCGAGGTGGGGCATTCCACAGCAGCCCGGATGGACGACCTCGGTCTCGACCCCGTTGCGGGCCAGCACGGCCCGCGCCGCCATGCCGACCTCGGGATCGTTGTAGTTGACGAAACAGGTGGCGTAGATCACCGCCTTGCGGCCGTGGGCCGGGGCCCGGGTGTCGACCTCCGGGGGCTCCGAGGCGGCCCGCGAGACGAACGTCCGGCCGTGGAACCTGGGCAGGGCGGCGTCGCGGTGGACGCCGGTGAGGGTCTCCATCAGCGGGCGGGTCAGGCGGTTGTGGCGCTCGGTCGCCCAGTTGACCAGCGGCGCCAGCTTGCATGCGAGCGCGGCGTTGCCGTCGGTGTCGGCCATCTTGCGCTCGGCCAGCCCCACCTTGCCCTGGCTGGCCTCCAGCGAGCGGTAGCGCAGCATCAGGTGGGGGAAGTCGAGGTCGAACTCGTGGGGCGGCACGTAGGGGCACTTGACCATGAAACACATGTCGCACAGCGTGCAGGCGTCGACCACCGACTTGAAATCGGCGCTGGCGACGTCGTCCAGCTGGCCGTTGTCGGTGGCGTCGATCAGGTCGAACAGGCGCGGGAAGCTGTCGCAGAGGTTGAAGCAGCGCCGGCAGCCGTGACAGATGTCGAACACCCGGCGCAGCTCGGCGTCCAGTTTCCCGGGGTCGTGGTAGTCCGCGTCGCGCCACGGAATGGGATGGCGGACCGGGGCCTCCAGGCTGCCTTCTCTCATCGCCGACCTCCTTCGGGATCGGTCAAGGTCGTGGCGACCATATCACGGAATTTCCCGCAGCGGGGGTGGGAAAATGAAAACGGGGGGACCGGCGGCGGCCCCCCCGCGACGGCGCACAATTCGGAGCCGCCTACTCCAAGCTTTCGAGCGCCTTGGTGAAGCGCCCGGCGTGGGATTTCTCGGCCTTGGCCAGGGTCTCGAACCAGTCGGCGATCTCGTCGAGGCCCTCTTCGCGGGCGCTCTTGGCCATCCCCGGGTACATGTCGGTGTACTCGTGGGTTTCGCCGGCGACCGCCGCCTTGAGGTTGTTCTGGGTGTCGCCGATCGGCAGCCCGGTGGCCGGATCGCCGATCTCCTCGAGGAACTCGAGGTGGCCGTGGGCGTGGCCGGTCTCGCCCTCGGCGGTGGAGCGGAAGACGGCGGCGACGTCGTTGTAACCCTCGATGTCGGCCTTCTGGGCAAAATACAGGTAACGGCGGTTGGCCTGGGATTCGCCGGCGAACGCCGCCTTGAGGTTGTCTTCGGTCCTGGTTCCCTTCAACGATGGCATGGTGTTCTCCCTTCGAAGGTTCTCGGATATTGAAAAAACGAAGCACGCCGTGCCGGTGGCGATGTCCCGGCGACGTTACCGCCTATATGGCGTTCGAGGGGACCCGCGTCAACAGTTTCTAGAACTATTTTAAATTGCGATGTATCAGGCTGGTTTTCTTGGGGTATCTTGTTCAGGCTCGTGGAGCCTGACGATCACGTCGACGCTCTTGATGGAGGTCCCCTCGGGGGCCTGGGGTAATTCGGTGACCATGATCTGGCCGCCCGGGATGTCCTTCAGGTGGCCCGAGCCCTCGAAGAAGAAGTGGTGGTGCGGGCTGGTGTTGGTGTCGAAATAGGAGCGCGAGGAGTCGACCACGATCTCGCGCAGCAAGCCGGCGGAGGTGAACTGATGGAGGGTGTTGTAGACGGTGGCCAGGGAGACCCGGATCACTTTGTCGATGGCCTCGACGTGGACCATCTCGGCGGTCACGTGACGGTCCCCGCCCTCGAACAGCAGCTTGGCCAGGGCCAGCCGTTGCCGGGTCGGGCGCAGTCCCACGGCGCGCAGACGCTCGAGGGCTTGGCTGAAGGGTCTCACCGTTACCATCCTCCCAATATGGCCCCCGTCGATTAGACGTTCAATAGTTCAAATAAACAACACCCACAGTGTGGTTTTTCCGGAACAGGGTCGTCAACTCGTGGAAAACAACAGGCCGCCGGCGCGGCCGATCCCCTCAGTCAGCGGTATCATCGCTCCTTGGTATCAGTCCCCGGTCCGGATGCGCTCGATGAGCTGGGCGACGGTGGGAATGAAGCCGTCGGCGTAGAACGGATCGGTGGCGAAACGATGTCCGTTGTGGCCTGAGAACATCAGGTTGTCCCTCAGGTCGCCGCCGTGGGCGATGGCCTGCAAGGTCTTCTGGATGCAATAGGACCTGGGGTCGGGCTTCTTGCCGGTGGTGCCTTCCTCGTTGTTGGCCCAGTTGGAGAACCGGCAGGAGTTCAGACAGCCCATGCACTCCTGCTGGTCGGTGAGGATGCCGGCGGCCTTCTCGGGGGTGACGAAGATGAGGGTCGAATCGGGGGTCTTCATGCCCTCGGTGAAGCCCTCGGCGATCCAACCCTCGGCTCGCACCCTGTCCTCGGGGGTCAGATAGACCGGCCGGCCGCGGGGACCCAGCGGCAGGGGCGCGGTGAATCCCCCGTCCTCCTTGCGGGCGTAGGGCACCTGGCGGTTCTCGCGCTCCTCCAACTCGTTCATGAAGCGGTTGCGGATGGCCGAGGAATAGAAGCCGGTGGGGCTGAAGCGGTTGAGCACCACGTCGCCATTGGTCAGCTTGAGCAGCTTCTCCTTCCACGACTCCAGGATCGGGCTTTCCCGGGTCAACAGCGGCCGGGTGCCGAACTGGAAGGCGATCGGTCTCAGTTCCGGATTGTCGATCCAGTCCTCCCATTCGCGCAGGTACCACACCCCACCGGCCATGAAGATGGGCGTCCGGTGGAGGCCGAACTCGGCCATCGCGGTCCGCAGCTCGCGGACCCGCTGGTAGGGGGGCTGGGGGTCCAGCGGGTCCTCGGAGTTGCTCAGCCCGTTGTGGCCGCCGGCCAGCCAGGGATCCTCGTAGACCACCCCGCCCAGCTGTTCCTTGTACTTGTGGTAGGCGCGTTTCCACAGCGCCCGGAAGGCCCGCGCCGAGGAGATGATGGGATAGTAGTAGACGCCGAACCGGGCGGCGATCTCGGCCACCCTATAGGGCATTCCGGCGCCGCAGGTGATGCCGTGAACCAGTCCCCGGGTCGCCTCCAGGACGCCGTTCAGGATACGCTCGGTGGCCACCGCCTCCCACAGCACGTTCATGTGGATGCGGCCCTTGGAGTCGGATCCCTCATGGGCGATGCGGGCCTGGGTGATGCCGCCCCGGATGGCGTAGGCGACCAGTTCCTCGCACCGCTCGCGGCGGGTCTTGCCTTTGTAGACCTGGGGGATGGGGCGGCCCGCCTCATCGAAGGAATCGGGGTTGATGCACGAGAAGGTGCCGACCGCGCCGACCGCCGCCCAGGCCCCGGAGCTTTTGCCGTTGGATATCGAGACGCCCTTGCCGCCCTCGACCAGCGGCAGCACCTCGCGCCCGGAGATGACGACGGGCTCGAGGGGCTTCACGGGGAAACCTCCGGGCCTTCCGACTCGACGTCCGCCCCACCGCTCGCCATGGCTTCTTACCTGGCCTCTTTCTTGGCCGAGATATCCTCTCCGGTCTTCTGGTCCACCGCCCTCAGGGACAGCTTGACCTTGCCCCGGTCGTCGATGCCGATCAGCTTGACCTTGACCTCGTCGCCGACCTTGACCACGTCGGTAGTCTGGCCGACCCGGCCCTGGGCCAGTTCGCTGATGTGGACCAGGCCGTCCCGATTGCCCATGAAGTTGACGAAGGCCCCGAAGTCGACCGTCTTGACCACCTTGCCGGTGTAGAGCGCGCCGATCTCGGGTTCGGCGGTCAGTTCCCTGATCCACTTGACGGCGGCCGCCGAGGCCTTCTCGTCGACCGCGGCGACCTTGACCGAGCCGTCGTCCTCGACATCGATCTTGGCCCCGGTGGTTTCGCAGATCTCGCGGATCATCTTGCCGCCCGGGCCGATGATGTCGCGGATCTTGTCCTTGTTGATCATGATCATGGTGATCCGGGGCGCGTGATCGCTGATGTCGTCGCGGGCCCGGGTGATGGCCTTGTTCATCTCGCCCAGGATGTGGAAGCGCCCGTCGCGGGCCTGGGCCAGGGCCTGGCGCATGATGTCCTCGGTGATCGAGGTGATCTTGATGTCCATCTGCAGCGAGGTGATGCCCTCTTCGGTGCCGGCGACCTTGAAGTCCATGTCGCCGAGATGGTCCTCGTCGCCGAGGATGTCCGACAGCACGGCGATGCCGTCGTCCTCCTTGATCAGGCCCATGGCGATGCCGGCCACCGGGCGCTTGATGGGAACCCCGGCGTCCATCATCGACAGCGAGGTGCCGCATACCGTGGCCATCGACGACGAGCCGTTGGATTCGGTGATCTCCGAGACCACCCGGATGGTGTAGGGGAAGTCCTCCTTGCTGGGCATCAGCGGGTGAAGCGCCCGCCACGCCAGCTTGCCGTGGCCGATCTCGCGGCGCCCGGTGAAGCCGAAGCGTCCGGCCTCGCCGACCGAATAGGGCGGGAAATTGTAATGGAGCAGGAAGTGCTCGCGGTAATCGCCCGACAGGGCGTCGATGCGCGCCTCGTCCTGGGTGGTGCCCAGCGTGGTGACCACCAGCGCCTGGGTCTCGCCGCGGGTGAACAGGGCGCTGCCGTGGGTCCGGGGCAGGATGCCGACATCGGCGGAGATGGGGCGCACGGTGGTGGTGTCGCGGCCGTCGATCCGTTTGCCGGTCTTGAGGATGTCCCGGCGCACGATGTTCTTCTCCAGGTCCTTGAAGGCGTCCTTCAGTACCTCCTCGACCACTTCCTGGTTCAGGGAGTCGTCGCCGGCCACCTCGGCGGCGACGCGATCCTTGACCGCGCCCACCTTGTCGTGGCGGGCCATCTTTTCGGTCTCGGCGTAGGCGGCGCGCAGGTCGGCCTCGGCCAGGGCGTTGACCCGGGCGACGATGGCCTCGCGCCCGGCCGGCGGCTCGGGCAACGTCCTGGGCTCCTTGGCGCAGGCCTCGGCGAGGTCGATGATCGCCTCGATCACCGGCTGATAGGCCTCGTGGCCGGCCGTCACGGCACCCAGCATGACCTCCTCGGACAGCTCGTCGGCTTCCGATTCGACCATCAGCACCCCCTCGCGGGTGCCCGCGACCACCAGGTCGAGGTCGCTACGCTGGAGGTCCGTCAGGATCGGGTTGATCACGTAGTCGCCGTCGATATAGCCGACCCGGCAGGCGCCGATGGGGCCCATGAAGGGGAGCCCGGACAGGGTCAGCGCGGCTGAGGTGCCGATCAGGGCGGCGATGTCGGGGTCGTTCTCCAGGTCGTGGGAGAGAACGGTGCAGATGATCTGGGTCTCGCACCGGAAATCCTTGGCGAACAGGGGACGGATGGGCCGGTCGATGAGCCGCGAGGTGAGGGTTTCCTTCTCCCCCGGCCGGCCCTCGCGCTTGAAGAAGCCGCCCGGGATCTTGCCGGCGGCGAAGGTCTTTTCCACGTAGTGCACGGTCAATGGAAAGAAATCCAAGCCCCGCCGAGGTTCCTTTTCGCCGACCGCCGCGCACAACACCTTGGTGTCGCCGTAGGACACCATGACGGCGCCGTCGGCCTGGCGGGCGATCTTGCCGCTTTCGAGGACGAGCGTCCGCCCGCCCCATTGGATTTCCTTCTTGAATTCCTTGAACATCTTCTCTTTCTTCCTCTTCACATCATATGGGTGCCGGCCCCCTGGCCGGCGACCCCGGGGTCACACCCGCCGCGCCTGGCGGCGCCGTTCGTCGTCGCTATCGGGTGGCGACCCACTACCTGCGCAATCCGAGACGTTGAATCACTCCGTCGTAGCGCTTGTCCTCTTTCCTTTTGAGATAGTCGAGCAGGCGGCGCCGTTGGCTCACCATCATCAGCAGACCGCGGCGCGAGTGATGGTCCTTGCCGTGGGTCTTGAAGTGTTCGGTGAGGTTCTTGATTCTTTCGCTGAGGATGGCGATCTGGACTTCGGGCGACCCGGTGTCGCCCTCTTTGACGGCAAACTCCAGGATGAGTTCGCGTTTCCGTTCGGCGGTAATCGACATCGATGACTCCGTGTTTCACAAGTTGAGAACGCGCAAGGGGCGAATTTCGCCCCCGGTTATCCTGGCCAGGGCCACCGGCTTGTCCCCGGACATGGCGCACACCACGGCGCCCTGGGCGACGTTGCTGTGGGGAGACCTGGTTGCCACGGGAAGTACCGCGACCGGCTGGCCGTGACGCAAACGACGAGCCTCCGCCTCGGTCAGGGCCAACGCCGGGATGTCGGCCAGCGCGGTCTCGACCGGGAGCAGGTGGCTCACGAGCGGGGCACTATGCCCCAGGCCTTCGAAGTTATCCAGGGAAATCGCGGCCTCCTCGGCGAAAGGGCCGGCCCTGGTGCGGCGCAGCGCCGTCACGTGGCCGAGGGTCCCCAGGCGAAGCGCCAGATCGCGGGCCAGGGAGCGCATATAGGTGCCCTTGCCGCAGCCGACCTCGAACTCGGCGTGGTCGGCATCGGGGCATCCGACGAGTTCGAAGCGCTCGATGCGGACGGTCCGCGGGGCCAGCTCCACCGCCACCTCGGCGCGGGCCAGCTCATAGGCCCTGTGGCCGCCCACCTTGACCGCCGAGAAGGCCGGCGGGACCTGCTCGATGTCGCCGGTGAAATCGCCCAGCGCGCGGCGGATGTCTTCTTCGCGAGGACGGACATCGCTGAGCGCCGTCACCGCGCCCTCGGCGTCGTCGGTGTCGCGCCCCTCGCCCCAGCGCACGGTGAACCGGTAGGCCTTGGATCCGTCGACCACGAAGGCCATGGTCTTGGTCGCCTCGCCCAGGGCCACCGG
>CAZWEZ010000027.1:24806-38286 GCA_964632795.1 uncultured Thalassospiraceae bacterium
GTCGATGACCAGCCAGCCGTGGATCGGCTTGCCCCGGCGCCTACGCCCCATGGCCCGGATCCTCGTCGTCGCCCCCGGGCGCCAGGTCGCGGGCGACCAGCGGGTCGCGCAACAGCTCCTCGATCCGCGCCGAGCTGTCGAAGCTGGGGTCGGCCGAGAACGCGATGTCGGGGGCGTACTTGAGCCTGACGGCGCGGGCGATGCGCCGGCGCAGGAAGGGGCGGGCCCGGTTCAGGGCGGCGACCACGGTCTCGACCTCGCCCCCGCCCAGCGGCATCACGTAGGCGGTGGCCTGGCGCAGGTCGGGGCTGATCCGGACCTCGGTGACGGTGACCGGGACGTCCTGGAGGTCGGGGTCGCGGACCGCGTCGCGCTTGAGGATAGCGGCCAGGACGTGGCGCAGTTCCTCACCGACCCGCAACTGACGCTGGCTGGGCGATCTTTCGCCTGGTCCTCTCATGGTTCCCTCGATGGGCGCGGGGGCGGCGGCGATCCGGTGGCGGCAAGGGAGGCCCCGGGCCTCACAGCTCCCGAGCCACCTCCTCTATTTCGAAGCATTCGATGATGTCGCCGGTCTGGATGTCGTGGTAGTTCTCGAAGGCCATGCCGCATTCGTAGCCTTCCTTGACTTCCTTGGCGTCGTCCTTGAACCGCTTGAGCTGGGACAGGCTGCCCTCGTGGATCACCACGTTGTCGCGCACCAGGCGGACCCTGGCGCCGCGCCGGACCATGCCGTCCACCACCATGCAGCCGGCAACCTTGCCGACCTTGGAGATGTTGAAGACGTTGCGGATCTCGGCGTTGCCCAGCAGCAGCTCGCGCAGGGTCGGCGCCAGCATCCCCGACAGCGCCTGCTTGAGGTCGTCGATCAGGTTGTAGATGATGGCGTAATAGCGGATATCCACGCCGTCGCGCCGCGCCTGCTCCTGGGCCTGGCGGTTGGCCCTGACGTTGAAGCCGATGATCAGGGCCTTCGACGCGCCGGCCAGAGTGACGTCCGATTCGTTGATCCCGCCGACGCCCGAGTGCAGGATATCGACCTTGACCTCGTCGGTGCCGATCTTCTCCAGGGCGGCGAGGATGGCCTCCTCGGAACCGTGGGCGTCGGTCTTGATCACCACCGGCAGGCGGTCGGCCTCGCCCTCCTCGATCCTGGCGAACATCTCCTCCAGGGTGCCGCGCTTGCTGGCCGCCGCCCTGGCGACGCGCCGCTCGTGCTGGCGGAAACTGGTCACCTGGCGGGCCCGGCTTTCGCTGTCGACGACGGCCACGTCGTCGCCCGCCGAGGGCACCCCGCTGAGGCCCGGGACCTCCACCGGCACCGCCGGGCCGGCCTCCTCAATGGCCTCGCCGTGGTCGTCCATCAGGGCCCGGACCCGGCCCCATTCGCAGCCGGCGACGAAGATGTCGCCCAGCCTCAGGGTTCCGCGCTGGACCAGGACGGTGGCCACCGATCCGCGGCCGTGGACCATCTTGGCCTCGATCACCACGCCCTCGGCGGGGCGGTCGGGATTGGCCTTGAGGTCGAGGATCTCCGACAGCAGCAGGATCGCCTCGACCAGCTTGTCGAGGTTGTCGTGCTGCTTGGCCGAGATCTCGACCGACAGGATTTCGCCGCCCATCTCCTCGACCACCACGTCGTGCTGGAGAAGGTCGGTGCGCACCCGGCCGGCGTCGGCGCCGGGCTTGTCCATCTTGTTGATGGCGACGATGATCGGCACCTCGGCCGCCTTGGCGTGATTGATGGCCTCGACGGTCTGGGGCATGATCCCGTCGTCGGCGGCGACCACCAGGACGACGATGTCGGTGACCCTGGCGCCCCGGGCGCGCATGTCGGTGAAGGCGGCGTGGCCCGGGGTGTCGATGAAGGTGATCTGGACCCCCGAGGGCACCGTCACCTGGTAGGCGCCGATGTGCTGGGTGATGCCGCCGGCCTCGCCCGAGACCACGTCGGTCTGGCGAAGGGCGTCGAGCAACGACGTCTTGC
Organism: uncultured Thalassospiraceae bacterium; assembly: GCA_964632795.1. GTDB lineage: Bacteria > Pseudomonadota > Alphaproteobacteria > Rhodospirillales > 2-02-FULL-58-16 > CAZWEZ01. Next base: position 26,794 of record CAZWEZ010000027.1, read on the forward strand.
CGTGATCGACGTGGCCCATCACCGTCACCACCGGGGCCCGGTGGGCCAGGTGGGCCTCGTCGTCCTCGCCGCCCTTGAGCCCGATCTCGACGTCGGATTCGCTGACCCGGGTGAACTTGTGGCCGAACTCGGTGGCCACCAGCTCGGCGGTGTCGGCGTCGATCTCCTGGTTGACGGTCGCCATGACGTCCATCTTCATCAGGGTGCGGATGACGTCGGTTGCCCGTTCGGCCATGCGGTTGGCCAGCTCCTGGACGGTGATCGTCTCGGGGATCACCACGTCGCGGACCACCTTGGTGGTCTCGCTGAGCTGGAACTGCTGCTTGTGCTTCTCCCGGGCGCGCCTGACCGAGGCCAGGGAGCGGGTGCGTTCCTCCGGTTCGCCGTCGCCGTCGACGATGGTCAGGCGGCCGGAGCGCCGCCGGGGCTCGCCGCGCCGCGCCGAAGGGAATTGCTGACGGCCCTCGGCGCGGAGCTGGCGCTTGGCGCCCCGGCCCTTCTTTTCCTTTTCCTTTTCGCCTTCCTCCAGGGCCTGCAGCTTGGCGGCGGCGGCCGACGCCGAGGCCTTGGCCATCTCCTCGCGGCGATGGGCCTCCTCGTCGGCCTGGCGGCGTTCCTCGCCTTCGGCCTTGCGCCGTTCCTCTTCCTCGATCCGGCGTCGCGCCTCTTCCTCGGCGGCCCGTTCCGCATCGGCCTCGACGGCTTCCGCGAAGGGCGTGACGCCGGCCACCGGGGAATCGGCCATGTCCTCGCCCTTCATGGCGTCCTCGAGGGCCCGGGCGCGGGCCGCCTTTTCCTCGGTGGTCAGGCTGGGGGCGGCCGGCCGCGCCGCATCGACAGCCTGCAAGAGGGCTTCGGCCTCGGCGGGGGAACCCGGCGGCAAGCCCGCTTCGAGGTCGCTCTTGACCTCGGCCATGAGGCCCCCGGAATCGGCGACGTAGGTCCGTTTCTTGCGGACCTCGACGGTCACCATCTTGGAGCGGCCGTGGGAGAAGCTCTGCCGGACCTGACCGGACTCGACGGTCTTCTTGAGTTCCAGCTTCCCCGGCCGGGACAGGGTCAGCGGCGTCTTCTCGTCTTGTTCCGTGGTCTCGGTCATTGCATTCCGTTCGAAATCAGTTCGATCCTCAATTGGCCGCTCCGCGAGCCCGGGCCGATTTTAATTGCGGGGGGCGCCCCCGCGACCCCCGGGGGGCTCCGGAAACCGCTCAGGCGGGCCGCCTCGCGGAGCAGGGTGTCGGCCAGCCGGCCCGGCGCCAGGGCCAGGTGGACGGTGCGTCCCCGGCCGGCGACCGAGCCCAGTTCGTCGCCGTCGAACAGCTCCAGCACCGGCGCTTCCGGGGCCAGGGTGCGCATCCTGGCGCGGCTCGCCGCGGCGCCGTCGGAAGCCGCCAGCAGGACTCCGGCGCGCCCCGCGCGCAGCCAGGCCCTGACCTTCTCCGAGCCGGCCCGCGCCTGGCCGGCGCGGCGCGCCATCCCGATCAGCGCCAGGCAGCGGCGCGCCAGCAGCCGTTCCACCAGGTCGGCGAGGCCCTCCGGGGCCACGGCCCGGGTCCGCGCCGCCTTGGCGAACAGGTTCCTGGCCCCGGCCGCGGTGACCATGTCGCGCTCGGGGCTCAACCACATGCCCCGTCCCGGAAGGCGGCCCTCCAGGTCCGGCACCACCTCGCCCTGGGCGTCGACCACGAACCGCAGCATCTCGCCCTTGGCGCGCAACGCGCCGCTGACCAGGCACCGCCTGAGCGGACCCCGGCCTTTGCCGTCGCTGCCCTTGCCGGACGATTTCCGCTGCCGTCGGGCCATCTCCGCTCAACCTTCTCAACCGTCGTCCTCGGGCGGCGGGTCGCCGTCGTCCGCCGCCGGTTCCTCGTCGGCGAACCACGGGGCGCGGGCCGCCATGATGATCTCGTTGGTCTGGGCCTCGCTGAGCGAGTTGGGGGGAACGATCTCCATCAGCTCGTCGCTGGCCAGGTCGGCCAGGTCGTCGAGGGTCTTGATCTCGTTCTCGCCGAGTGCCACCAGGATCGCCGGCGTCATCCCCTCGAGTCCGGCCAACTCGTCGCTGACCTCCAGCTCGCGGCGGCGGCGGGTGAACTCCTCATCGCGGGCCGCCAGGTAGGCGCGGGCGCGCTCGCCCAGTTCGTTGCCCACCTCCTCGTCGAAGCCCTCGATCCGGACCAGGTCGTCGAGGGGGACGAAGGCGACCTCCTCGACCGAGGTGAAGCCCTCGGTGACCAGCAGGTGGGCGATCACGTCGTCGACGTCCAGCGCCTCGATCAGCATCTGCGAGCGGCTCATGAACTCCTGGCTGCGGCGCTCCGATTCCTCGGCCTCGGTCAGGATGTCGATGTCCCAGCCCGACAGCTGGGAGGCCAGGCGCACGTTCTGGCCGCGGCGCCCGATGGCGAGGCTGAGCTGCTCGTCGGGGACCACCACCTCGATCCGGGCGGCCTCTTCGTCCAGCACCACCTTGGCGACCTCGGCCGGGGCCAGGGCGTTGACGATGAAGGTCGCGGAATCGGGCGACCACTGGATGATGTCGATCTTCTCTCCCTGCAGCTCGCCGACCACCGCCTGGACGCGCGACCCGCGCATGCCGATGCAGGGGCCTACGGGATCGATGCTGGAATCGTTGGACAGGACGGCGATCTTGGCCCGCGAGCCGGGGTCCCGGGCCACCGACTTGATCTCGATGATGCCGTCGTAGATTTCCGGCACTTCCTGGGCGAACAGCTTGGACATGAACTGGGGGTGGGTGCGCGACAGGAAAATCTGCGGCCCGCGGGGCTCCTCGCGGACGTCGACGATATAGGAGCGCACCCGGTCGCCGTTGGAGAAGTGCTCGCGGGGGATCGATTCGTCGCGGCGCAACAGCGCCTCGGCGCGTCCCAGATCGACGATCACGTTGCCGAACTCGATGCGCTTGACCAGGCCGTTGACGATCTCGCCGATGCGGTCCTTGTATTCCTCGTACTGGCGCTTGCGCTCGGCTTCGCGGACCTTCTGGACGATCACCTGCTTGGCGGTCTGGGCGGCGATGCGCCCGAAGTCGATGGGCGGCAGGGGGTCGATGATGAAGTCGCCGATCTCGGCGTCGGACTTCTTCTTGCGGGCCGCCTCGAGGGTGATCTGGGTGACCTCGTTCTCGATCTCCTCGGCGACCTCGATGTAGCGGGCCAGGGCGATCTCGCCGTTCTTGCGGTCGATGGTGGCGCGGATGTCGTGTTCGTGCCCGTACTTGGAGCGGCCGGCCTTCTGGATCGCCTGCTCCATGGCCTCCAGGACCTCGTCCTGTTCGATGCCCTTGTCGCGGGCCACGGTCTCGGCCACCTGCAACAGCTCGGGGCGGGCGTGAACCGAGTTGGGTTCCGGGTTCGGTTCGCTCATCGTGGGTGTCATTCCTTTGATGTCTCGATCAACTCGTCGTTCAGGATCAGTTTGGCTCGCTTGACGTCACCATGGCTCAACTCGACCTCGGCGCCGTCCACCCGGATGCGGATGATGTCGCCGTCGATGCCCAGCAGCCGGCCTCGGAACCGCCGCTGGCCATCGATCGCACGGCCGGTTTCGATCTTCGCCTCGAAGCCGGCGAAGCGCTCGAAATCGGCGCGCCGGACCAGCGGGCGGTCGATCCCCGGCGAGCTCACCTCCAGCGTGAAGGCGCCCTCCAGGGGGGCCTCGACATCGAGGGCCACGGAGATGGCGCGGCTCACTTCGGCACAGTCCTCGACCGCTATCGCTCCACCGTCCCGACGCTCGACCATCACCTGAAGCCGCTGATGCTGTTGGCCGGATAGCAGCACGCGCACGATGTCGAATCCCATGTCTTCGATGCTAGGTGCGACCAGCCGCTCGATGCGGCCCGCGATATCCATCTCAGGCGACTCCATCCTTTGCCGCCCGGCCCGGACCGGAAAAAAGCGGCCCAAAACATGAAAGGCGGGCCTTAGGCCCACCCCACCAAACCCGATCCAATGCCGAGCCTAACGAGAGCGCATCGTTCATCGACGCCGCACCATATATACCCCCGGGCACCGTCAAGACAAGGGTTTTGTGCGCTCCGGGGCGGCCCGCTCAGCCCCGTGCCAGGCGCCGGAAGCGCAGATGCACACAGGGCACGCCGCGGGCCAGCGCCTTGGCCTCGTAGCGGGTCTCGAAGCCGTCCTCGGGGCGCCGGCGCCAGTCCCCGGGGCGGCGCGCCGGCCAGGCGAACGCGGGATGGGCGAGGACGTGCTCCAGGGTCCAGCGCACGTAGCCCATGTGGTCGCTGGCGAAGCGCAGTTCGCCGCCGTCCTCGAGCAGGCGAGCCAGCACGTCCAGGGTCGCGGGCGAGATGAAGCGGCGCTTGTGATGGCGCTTCTTGGGCCACGGGTCGGCGAACAGCACGAACACCCGGGCGATGCTTGCCGCCGGCAGGGCCCCGAGCAGCAGCCGCGCGTCGTCGTCGAAGAGGCGGACGTTGGCCAGCCCCAGGCGGTCGATGTGGGAGAGCAGGCTGGCCACCCCGTTGAGGTAGGTCTCGCAGCCGATGAAGGCGATCTCCGGGTGGGCCGCGGCCTGCGCCGCCAGGTGCTCGCCGGCCCCGAAGCCGATCTCCAGCCACACCGCGCGTGGCGGCTCGGTGAAGGCGGCCGGCGGGTCGAGACAGCCGCCCGCGGCGGGCGGCGCCAGACGGACGGCGGGCAGCAGGTGTTCCAGGAGTTGGCGCCGGCCCCGGCGCAGGCGGCGGCCTTGGCGACGGCCGAACGAGCGGGGCCTGTCGTCGCTCAACTGGCCCCGAAGGTCTTCTTGAGGCGGTCGACGAGGTCGGTGCGTTCCCACGAGAACCCGCCGTCGTCTTCCGGCTCCCGGCCGAAGTGGCCGTAGGCCGCGGTGCGGGCGTAGATCGGCCGGCTCAGTTTCAGGTGCTGGCGGATGCCGCGCGGCGACAGGTCGACCATGTCCTGAAGGACGTCGCCCAGGGTGTCGTCGTCGACCTCGCCGGTACCGTGGGTGTTGATGTAGACCGACAGCGGCTCGGGGATGCCGATCGCGTAGGCCAGCTGGATGGTGCAGGCGTTGGCGAGGCCGGCGGCGACCACGTTCTTGGCCAGATAGCGCGCGACATAGGCCGCCGAACGGTCGACCTTGGTCGGGTCCTTGCCGGAAAACGCGCCCCCGCCGTGGGGCGCCGCGCCGCCGTAGGTGTCGACGATGATCTTGCGCCCGGTCAACCCGGCGTCGCCGTCCGGCCCGCCGATCACGAAGCGGCCGGTGGGATTGACATGGAAGTGCTTGTCGTCGCACATCCAGCCCTCGGGCAGGGTGTCGACGACGAAGGGGCGGACGATCTCGCGGACGTCATCCTGGGACATCTCGACGCCGTGCTGGGTGGCGACCACCACGGCGGTCGCCGCGACCGGCTTGTCGTTGACGTAGCGCAGCGTGACCTGGCTCTTGGAATCGGGCCCCAGGCCCGGGATGCGGCCGGCGTGGCGGGCCTCGGCCATGTTCCGCAGGATGGCATGGGCGTAGTGGATGGAGGCCGGCATCAGGGTCTCGGTCTCGTTGCAGGCATAGCCGAACATCATCCCCTGGTCGCCGGCGCCTTCGTCCTTGTTGCCGCTGGCATCGACCCCCATGGCGATGTCGCTCGATTGGGGGTGGACGTGGACCGCGACCTCGGCCGTCTCCCAGTGGAACCCGTCCTGCTCGTAGCCGATGTCGCGAACCGCCTGGCGGGCGACCACCTCCAAGGTGTCGTGGGTAATCGAGGACGGCCCGCGGACCTCGCCGGCGAGCACGATGAGGTTGGTCGTGCACAGGGTCTCGACGCCGACCCGGGAATGGGGATCGGCGGCGAGGAAGGTATCGACCACGGCGTCCGAGATGCGGTCGCAGACCTTGTCGGGATGCCCTTCCGAAACGGATTCGCTGGTGAAGATGTAGTCGGCCTTAGACATCACAGGGCCCTCCGAAGCTTTGTGTGCGTCCAATTGGACCGGGGGCCTCAAACAGGCGCGGCGCCGTAATGAGCCCACTTAGCGCCTTTTTTTACGTGGCGGCAAGCAGTCCAAATCCACCCACGTCCGCCGCCCGGGGATGGGCGGCGGCGGACCTTGTTGCAGTCTTTTTGCTCGGGCGTCAAGGGGTTTCAGACAGACCTCGAGAACGACCGCCGCAACAAGATGTCGGCAGCCCCGGGACAGTCTCGGCACGGCCCCCGTTCGTCCCCGGCCGATGGCAGCCATCCACCGGGGGGAAGCAGGGTCGGGCTAGTCGCCGTCGCTGGCGTTGGCCAGGGACTTGGTCAGCTCGAACAGCCGCTTGCGGACCTTGGGGTTGGTGATCCTGTAGTAGGCGCGCACCAATTCCAGGGTTTCCCGGCGGGCCAGGGGATCGGGCTCGAAGGATATCTGGGTCTGGTCGCTCAGCCCGCGTCCTTCCCGAGCCTTGATTTCCTCGGGCATGTCGTCGAAGAAGAACGACACCGGGACATCGAGGATGCGGCTCAACTCGAACAATCGGCTGGCCCCGATCCGGTTGGCCCCGCGCTCGTACTTCTGGATCTGCTGGAAGGTGAGGCCGACGGCGTCACCCAGCTTCTCCTGACTGAGCCCGAGCAGGGTCCGGCGCAGTCGGACACGGCGTCCGACGTGGATATCGACCGGCCGCGGCACCCCGGGCGGGTGCTTGGGAACCTTGAAACGCCGGACGCGGGCTCGGCCCTTGCCCTTTTTGGAACTCGTTGGTTTCTTCATTATCGACTCATACAGTTATCGTTGTGATTAGATTCAAATCGTGATCGTCGACGTATGTCACAAGTGCCATCGAAAAGATTTTGATGGTTGTCGCATACGATTGAAAATCACAAACAAATGGTTTTCGCTTCATGCACAATTAATAACTATCATATGCACAATCAATAACTACCGTGCAATTTCATAATATACTAATTTCAAGAAAGTTCAAGGTCAATGCGAGAAATCAAAAGATCGTATGCAAGGGGTGGTAGTGGCACCTGTTAATTTTCCCTTAAGTAGTTTTCCCTAGCATAGGACAGCCATATCCCCCCCCCCAGGGTGGCCAGCAGGACTGCCAGCACAACCCAGTCGCCCAGCCGTCCATAGGGCGTGGTCCCCTCCAGGGCGACCGGCAGGTCGCTGTCGAGCACGCCCTCGCGGCCCAGTTCCAGGCGTCCCCGGGTCCGCCCGTAGGCGTCGACCACCGCCGAGATCCCGGTGTTGGCCACCCGGACCAGGGGCAGCCCTTCCTCGACCGCCCTCAGGCGGGCGGCGGCGAAGTGCTGGTAGGGCCCCGGGGTGCGGCCGTACCAGGCGTCGTTGGTCAGGTTGAGCAGCCACTGGGGGCGGTCCCCGGGGTCGGCCACCCGTCCCGGGAAGATGACCTCGTAGCAGATCAGCGGGCTGACCGGCGGCAGGCCCGGCCAGCGGAGCGTCCTCAGCCCCGGCCCCGGCGTATAGCCGGTGCTCCCGGCGGTGATCTTGGCGAACCGGAGGAGGCGGGGGAACGGCACGTACTCGCCGAAGGGGACCAGGTGGAACTTGTCGTAGACGCCGGCCACCGCGCCTTGGGGATCGACCGCGACGATGCTGTTCCAGATGCGGAACGGTTCCTCTCCCGGCGGCGTCGAGCGCGGCGCGCCGACGATCATCAGGCCGTCGGGCGCCGCCGCGCCGATCACCGCCAAAAGCTCGGGATCGTCGGTCAGGAAATAGGGAACCGAGGTCTCGGCCCAGATGACGTGGCTCGGCGGTTGCTCGCCGGGGGCGGTGGCGACGCTCATCCGCAACTGGCGGGATATGTGCTGCCAGCGCAGCTCGGGCTTCCATTTGAGGCGTTGTTCGATGTTGGGCTGGACCAGGCGCAGGCGGACCCCCGGCACCGTCTCGTCGCCGGCCCCGGCCAGCCGCGCCACGCCGCCGCCCCAGACCGCGACGAGCACCGCCAGCACGGCGACCACCGGCGCCGTCCGGCGAACCGTCGAGCTCCCCTCGTCGGCCAGCACGGCGGGCATCGCCGCCACCGTCACGGCGAGCAGGCTGAGCCCGTAGACCCCGCTCACCGCGGCGCCCTGGATGACGCCGTCCGACACCGTCCACACGGTGCCCATCAGGTTCCAGGGGAAGCCGGTCAGCGCCCATCCCCGGAGCCACTCCATGGCCACCCACCAGGCGGCGAGGATCAGCACCCGCCCGCTCCCGGCGTTCCCCGGGCGGTTCCCCGACAGGGCGGCGCAGGTTCTGTGGGTCAGCAGCGCGGCGGCGCCCGGGAACAACGCCAGCCCGCCGGCCAGCCCGAACACCGCGAACGGCACCATCCACCCGAAGCGCTCGGGAAACGTCAGCAGCGCGAAGGCGATCCAGTAGAGGCCGGCGGTGAAGTATCCGAAGCCGAACCACCACCCGGCGGCGAAGGCCCGCCGGGGCCGGCCGGCCGAGTCGATCAGCCACACCAGGCCGACGAACGACGGCACCAGGACGATCAGCAGGTGCAGCGGCGGCAGGGCGAACGCCGCCGCCGCCCCGAGCCCGGCCGCCACCCCGTGGCGCCGCCATCCCGAGGCGGCGGCGACGGCCTCGCGCCACCGCCGCGGACCGGCCGCCGGCATCAAGACGTCTCCCGGTCGGGATAGGGGTTGGCGAGGCCGAGGCGCGACAGCGCCCGGATCTCGATGGCTTCCATCGCCGCCGCCGCCGCCTCGTCCTGGTGGTCGTGGCCGAGCAGATGCAGCACCCCATGGACCACCAGATGGCTGAGGTGGTCGGCCAGGAGGCAGCCCTCGGCGGCGGCCTCGGCGGCCGCCGTCTCGAAGGCGACGACCACGTCGCCCAGCATCACCGGCATCCCGGGCCCGGCCCCTTCCGGCGGCGCGGCGCCGTCCAGGTTGGCGAAGGACAGCACATTGGTGGCCGCGTCATGGCCCCGGTAGTCCCGGTTGAGGGTCCGCGTCAGGGCGTCGTCGGCCAGCACCAGAGAGGCCTCCGCCGGCGCCGCGGGCAGGGTGCCGGCCTCCTCGGCGGCGGCCTCGAAGGCCGCCCGGGCGGCCCGCCGGGCCACCTCCTCGACCGCGGCGACGGCCGCCGACCAATCGGCACAGGGGACCGTGACGTCGATGTCCGGAACCTCAGTCATGCTCCGTTTTTGGGGGGGGCGGCCCCGCCTTCGCCGGGGTCTTCCTCGGTCTCGTAACGGGCCGCGGTGTGCCGGCGGTTTTCGGCGCGGTCGTAAGCGCGGACGATCTCGGAGACGAGATGGTGGCGCATGACATCGTGGTCGGTGAAGTGGACGACGCCGACGCCGGGGATGCCCTCGAGGATGTCCAACGACTCGCTCAGGCCCGAGCGCACCCCGCGGGGCAGGTCGACCTGCGACAGGTCGCCGGTGACCACCATTCTCGAGTTCTCGCCGAGTCGGGTCAGCAGCATCTTGATCTGCATCGGCGTCGTGTTCTGGGCCTCGTCCAGGATGACGAAGGCGTTGGCCAGGGTGCGCCCGCGCATGAAGGCCAGCGGCGCCACCTCGATCTCGTTGTTCTCCAGGCGCTTGGCGACCTGGTTGCCGGGCAGCATGTCGTACAGGGCGTCGTAGAGGGGCCGCAGGTAGGGGTCCACCTTGTCGCGCATGTCGCCGGGCAGGAAGCCCAGGTGCTCGCCGGCCTCGACCGCCGGGCGCGACAGGATGATGCGGTCGACCTCGCCGGTGATCAGCCCCTCGACCGCCTTGGCCACCGCCAGATAGGTCTTGCCGGTGCCGGCCGGGCCGAGGCCGAACACCAGATCGTAGCGGTCGATGGCCCTGAGGTAGGCAGCCTGGGTCGGCGAGCGCGGCGAGATCGAGCGCTTGCGGGTCTTGATGGTCAGCTCGGCGTCGGCGATGTCGCCGTCTCCGGCGGCCGCCATCCGGAGCACCGCGTCGACCTCCTCGGGGCCCACCGCCAGACCCTTGACGAGCCGCCCGTAGAGGCCGTCGAGCACGGTCCGCGCCGTGCTCACCTCCGCTTCGGGGCCGACGATGGTGATCTCGTTGCCCCGGGCGTGGATGGCGACGTCCAAGGCCTGCTCGATGCGCGCCAGATGGCTGTCGTGGGAGCCGAAAAGCTGGATCACCAGGCCGTTGTCGTCGAACGACAGCCGTCCCGGTTGGGCCTTGGCGGCGGCCGGCTTGCGTTTGGCGCTCACCCGCCGGCCCTTTGCGTGGCGACCCCGGCCAGGCTGTTGGCGTAGCCGGCCTCGATGCGCAGCTCGGCGATCGAGCCCAGCATCTCGGCCCCGGCCTCGACGTGGACCGGCTGCATGTAGGGGCTGCGTCCGACCAGTTGTCCGGGAAGCCGCCCCGGGCGGTCGAGCAGCACCGGCAGGACGCGGCCGACGCAGGATTCGTTGAAGGTGCGCTGGTGGCGGTTCAGGACCTCCTGGAGGGCGGCCAGGCGCTGCTCCTTGACGGCGTCTTCGACCTGGCCGTCGGCCGCCGCCGCCGGGGTTCCGGGGCGGGGGCTGTACTTGAAGGAGTAGGCCTGGATGAAGCCGATCTCCTCGATCAGCTCGACGGTGGCCCGGAAATCGTCGTCACTCTCGCCGGGGAAGCCGACGATGAAGTCCGACGACAGGGCGATGTCGGAGCGCGCGGCGCGCAGCCGGCCGACCAGCCGGCGGTAGTCGTCGGCGCCGTGGCGGCGGTTCATGGCCTCGAGCACGCGGTCCGAGCCCGACTGCACCGGCAGGTGGAGGAACGGCATCAACTGGGGGACCTCGCGGTGGGCGGCGATCAGCCCGTGGTCCATGTCGGCGGGATAGGAGGTGGTGTAGCGGATCCGCTCGACGCCGTCGATTTCGCCGACGGCGGCGATCAGCCGGCCCAGCCCCGATTCCGTTCCGTCATCGCGACGGCCGTGGTAGGCGTTGACGTTCTGGCCCAGCAGGGTGATCTCGCGGACCCCGGCGGCGGCCAGGCGGCGGGTCTCGGCGACGACCTCGGCGACGGGCCGCGAGTACTCCGCGCCCCGGGTGTAGGGGACCACGCAGAAGGTGCAGAACTTGTCGCATCCCTCCTGGACGGTCAGGAAGGCCGAACTGCCGGTGGCCGTCGTCGCCTCGGGAAGGAGGCCGAACTTGGGTTGGGCGGGGAACTCGGTATCGACCACGGCGCTCCCGGTCGCCTCCAGGCGGGCCAGCATGGCCGGCAGGCGGTGGTAGGTCTGGGGGCCGAAGACCAAGTCGACGTGGGGGGCGCGCCGGGTGATCTCGGCGCCCTCGGCCTGGGCGACGCAGCCGGCGACGGCCAGGACCATGCCGACGCCGCGGCGCGCCCTGGCTTCCTTGAGGCGGCGCAGCCGGCCCAGTTCCGAATAGACCTTCTCGGCGGCCTTCTCGCGGACGTGGCAGGTGTTGAGGATGACCACCTCGGCCTCGGCGGGGTCCTCGACCTGGATATAGCCGAGGGGCGCCAGGACGTCCGCCATGCGCGCGGAATCGTAGACGTTCATCTGACAGC
>CAZWEZ010000028.1:0-38253 GCA_964632795.1 uncultured Thalassospiraceae bacterium
AAAAAACTATATACAGTCACCATTAAACTCAGTCACAACGTCAAGCCGGCGCCTTGGCGCAGCACCGCCTCGGTCTCGGCGGTGTAGGCGCCGCCGGGTTGGTGGAGGACCAGCCCCGGGGCCAGGCGCATCGGTGTGCGCACCCCCTTGCGGCCGCGGACCAGGACCCGCTTGGCCGGCTTGCCGGCGCCCGGCCACAGGGGGAAGACGACGATTTCGCCCAACCCGCCGTGGAGCCGGGCCAGCACCTCGTCCAGGCGCTCGGCGCGGTGGATCACGGTGACGGTCCCCTTGGCGCGGACCATCCCCAGGCAGAAGCCGAGCCAGTCGCCGAGCCCGGCCGCGCCCTCGACGGTGGCCCGCCGCTTGGAGGGATCGGGGGGATGGTTGCCGGCGCCGGCCTTGTGGAAGGGCGGGTTGGCCATGACGTGATCGAAGCCGCCGGCGGCGACCTCCGGGGGCGGCGCCAGCAGGTCGCCGGCGGCGAACGTCAGGCGCCCCGCCAAGCCGTTGAGCTCGGCGTTGCGTTCGGCGAGTCCGGCCAGCACGGGGTCGATCTCGAGGCCCGCGACCAGGCACCCCGTGACCCGGGCGGCCAGGCACAGGGCGGCGGCGCCGGCCCCCGAGCCGGCGTCCAGCACCCGCTCGCCGTCGGCCGCCGGCACCGCGGCGGCGAGCAGGATCGAATCGATGGCCGTCCGGTAGCCCTGGCTCGGCTGCACGAAGCGCAGCCGGCCGCCGAGCAGCGAGTCCTCGGCCACCCCCTCAGCGCCCACCGGAGTCCCCGTCCCTGGCGGCCAGGACGCGTTGCGCCCGCCCCAGGTCGGCTTCGTCGACCATGACCCTGCGGGCGATGCCGTCCAACCCGCCGACGAAGATGCTGCTGGTGTGGGTGTCGAGCACGATGGCCTCGATCCGCTCCTCGCTCAGCGCCGCGCACAGCCACGACAACAGCACGGGATCGTTGGTCCGGATCAGTTCCACCATGGCGCCCCAAGGTCCTTCGCCTTCACAAGCGTCCGCCAGCGGACTATATACATATTTCCTCATATGCTCCAGACTGCGGGGGCATCCGTCAAGTTCCATGGGAGATGATTCAGTGGGTATCGTGGTTTGCCTGGAAGGCGAACGAGACCGCAAGCCGTCGCTGGACGCCCTGAGCGCCCTGGTCGCCGACGACATCAAGGCGGTCAACGAGCTGGTCGTGAGGCGCATGAAAAGCCCGGTCGGTCTGATCCAGCAACTGGCCGGGCACATCGTCGCCGCCGGCGGCAAGCGGCTGCGCCCGATGCTGACCCTGGCCTCGGCGCGGCTGTGCGGCTATTCGGGGGGCCGCCATGTGGCGCTGGCCGCTTGCGTCGAGTTCATCCACACCGCGACCCTGCTCCATGACGACGTGGTCGACAAAAGCGATCTGCGCCGGGGCTTGGCCACCGCCAACGCGGTGTGGGGCAACCAGGCCAGCGTGCTGGTCGGCGACTTCCTGCTCAGCCGTTCCTTCGAGCTGATGGTCGAGGACGGCTCGCTGGAGGTGCTGTCGATCCTGTCCCGGACCTCGGCGAAGATCGCCGAGGGCGAGGTCATGCAGCTGGTCACCACCAACGACACCGAGACCAGCGAGACCGCTTATCTGGAGGTGATCACGGCCAAGACCGCCCAGCTGTTCGCCGCCGCGTGCAGGATCGGGGCGGTGGTCGCCGGGCGCCCCGGGGTCGAGGAGGAGGCGCTGGAATCCTACGGCCTCAACCTGGGCATCGCGTTTCAGTTGATCGACGACGTGCTCGACTACTCGGCCCGCCAGGCGACGCTGGGCAAGGCTGTCGGCGACGACTTCAAGGAGGGCAAGATCACCCTGCCGGTGGTCCTCGCCTTCCGCCGCGGCGACGAGGACGACCGCGCCTTCTGGCGACGCACGCTGGAGGACCTGGACCAGCGCCCGGGCGACCTGGAGCAGGCCATCGAGCTGATGGAGAAACACTCGGCGCTCACCGACACCGCCGAACGCGCCCGCCACTACGGGGCCATCGCCCGGGACGCCATGGGCATCTTCGCCGAGGGCGCCGAGAAACGGGTCCTTCTCGACCTCATCGACTTCTGCATCGCCCGGGTTTACTGACCCGCCCGTCGGCGCTATAACCGCTCTTCGCGCCCCTGGCGGAGTGTAGCTCAGCCTGGTAGAGCACTGTCTTCGGGAGGCAGGGGCCGGAGGTTCGAATCCTCTCACTCCGACCAATGATATCAAGGGTCTAGTCATTTCGGCGGCTAGGCCCTTGTGCCTACGGTGTTGGCACCTCGGGTGAGCACCGGTTTTCCCGCCGACGGTTGACGGTTTGCCGCGGTGATCATCCGTGGTAATCTCCTGTCAGCCGCGACACCGATCCGCAAAACACCCACGGGGACCGGTGGTTGGGCCACATTTTTTTGTCTGGCGGACCGCAAGGAGCAAACCATGGAAAGCAAGCTTTTCGCTGGAGCGTTGATCGTCGCCATCATAATCATGGCTGGTGGAAACTACATCCAGTGGAAGACGGTGCAGATGACCGCCGGCGTGGTGGTGGCCCTGCAGGAGCAGTTGACGGCCTGCAAGCAATAGCGTCCCCGGCGCCCCCCTCGAAGGTTGGCGACGAGGGGGGGCCGCTTGGCCGGACCGCGAGGTGACGCGGTGCGCCGTGTTGTGTTGTGGACGGCCTGGGTGGTGGTGGTTTTCCTGTGCCCGGTGGCGGCCGGGATCATCCTCTACCTGAGCGCCCCCGAAGCGATGGGCTACGGCGGCCCGCTCGGGGCGTTCGCCGCCTACGGCCTGTGGCGGATCGCCCCGCGGCGCTTCAAACCCTAGCGATTAATGGTGACAGGATATAATTAATCCGGGCGCTCGAGGGTGAACACCGTGTCCACCCGGGCGTAGTCCATGTAGCCGAGGCGGCCGATGGGGTGGAACTTGGACATGTCGACCAGGCCCTCGCTCAGGATGTCGTCGCTGATGTGGATGCCCAGCACGCAGCCGATGACCATGGCGTTGCGGCCCTCGGGGTCGTCGCACGGCAACTCGACGATCTGGTGGGTCCGGCACTCGAGGTGGATCGGCGCCGCCTCGACCCGCAGCGGGGCGACCAGGCGCGAGGGCGCCGAGGCGAGCCCGGCCAGCTCCATCTCGTCGACCTCGGGGGGGACGGCGGCGCTGGTCCGGTTCATCTCCTCCCTCAACTCCCACCCCACCACGTTGACCACGAACTCGCCGGTCGCCTCGCAGTTGGCCAGGGTGTCCTTGACCCCGCGGGGGTGACGCCCGCCGCTGGCGAACATCACCATCGGCGGGTTGGCGGAGACGCCGTTGAAGAAGCTGTAGGGCGCCAGGTTGCCGATTCCGGCCTTGCTGAGGGTCGAGATCCAGCCGATGGGCCTGGGCACGATGCAGCTCTTGAACGGGTCGCGGGGCAGGCCGTGCCGGTTATCCCTGGTCTCGTAGAACATCGCCGGCCTCCTTCAGCGGCGGCTCGGGATCACCCGTCCACCGCCATCCACTGCTTGTACTCCCGCCACCTTCCGCCCACGGGATGGGCGGCGATCACCCGGTGGACCCGGTGGTGGTGGTGGGTGGCGCGCTCGAGCAGGCCATCGAGGGAGCGGCCGCGGGCATGGCGCCAGAACAGGGCGAGGATGTGGTCGCTGTCCAGGCCGTCCACGCCGAGCGAATAATCTTCGCTCCAGATGACTGAACCCATTGCCCAATCACTCCCCAGGACCGCCAACCATAGTGCCCCCGGCCGCCGCCGTGTCAAGCCACTCCTTCGCCGCCCCGGGGGCCGGGGGCCTGGCGGCGTTGCTCCAGCATCCCGACGACCATGCGTCCGGCGACGCTGACGAAGACGATGGCGCCCCCGGCCATGGCCAGCGGGTTGGGAACCTCACCGATCGCCAGCCACACCCAGATCGGGGCGAAGATCGTCTCCGAGAAGGAGAACAGGGCGACCTCGGCGGCCGGCACGTAACGGATGCCTAGCGTGATCAGGGTGAACCCGCCGCCGACCTGCCCGGCGCCCAACAGGATGCACAACGCGAGATCGCGCCCTGAGATGTCCAGGCTATCGGCCATCACCGCCGAGGCGACGATGCTGAACACCCCGGCCAGGCAGATCGCCGGCACCATGTCGAAGCTCTTGCCCCGTCTCATGAAGATGATCATCGAGGCGAACGTCAGCGGCACCCCGAGGGCGACGAAGTTGCCGATGGGGTTGCCCGTGGCCAGGCCGTCGGCGAACATCAGCGAGATGCCGGCCAGGGCGAGGAAGATCGCCAGCCAGGTCGCCGGACGCACCCGTTCGCCGAGCACCATCCAGCCCATCACGGCGGCGAACAGGGGACCCGCACTGGCGATGAAGACGACGTTGGCCACCGTCGTCTGCAGCATCGCGAAGACGTAGAAGGTGAACCCGGCGCCCAGCGAGGCGGCGGCCAGGACGCCGTTCCAGCCGATCTCCAGGAAGGCCCGCGGCGTCCTCCCCCGGTGGCGGACGACGACCAGGACCAGCACGGTGAGGGTGAAGGCGATGGAGCGGTAGAACAGGATCGTCCAGCCGTCGGCGTCCTCGATGTAGCGCAGCAGAAGGCCGCCGAAGCTGAGACAGAGGCCGCCCGCCAGGACCATGGTGGCCCCCAGGGGATACTTGGCGTCACGCGCCGTCGCTCGCTGGGCGGCCATGGCCGGACCATAGCCCGAGCGGACCGCCGGGGGGAAACTAAAACCCGTATCTCAGGGCGAGATAGACATTGGAGTTGTTTCGGAATTGGCCGAGGAACGTGTGGTCGTCTTCGCCGAAGAAGACGTTGCCCCCGCTCTCCACCGTCCACGAGTCGCTGGCCTTGTAGGTCACCCGGGGTCGCAGGTAGGCGTCGCGGTCGCCCGGCGCGTAGAACCCGAACAGCGACCATTCGACGTTCTGGTTGTGGGTCAGGTAGGTCAGACGGGCGGTCACAAGGTGGCGGTCCTGGTCCCTGGCCGGCGAGCCCGCCGGCAGGGTGGCCAGGTAGGCATCATGGTCCGTCATCCATTCCACGTACCACTGGACCCCCAGAGTCAGGTCCCGCGCCGCTTCGCGTTCGTAGCCGGCCAGGAAGCGGGTTTCGGAGTTGCGGACCAGGGCGTTGGCGCCGCCGCGGTCGTCGCGGGAATCGTAATAGGCGACCTCCAGGTTGGCGATGCCGCCGGCCACCGGACCGCGAGCGGAACCGCCGTAGACCCTGAGTTCGGGAAACGTCGCCCGTCCCGTCGCCGCGTCCTGGCCCTGGGGGCTCTTCCACCGTCCCCGATATGCGTAGCCGGCCACCTCGTAGGCGCCGAGGTTGCGGTACAGGCGCCCCGCCCACTCGTCGTCGTCGAACCACCGGGTGGGGGTGTCCGGCGACACCTCGCCCCCGCCGCGTCCGACGATCCGCCGCGCGGTGCTTGAATAGTAGCTGACCCGCCGTCCGTCGATGAATCGATCGGCGTCGAAACGCGGGGTGTAGACCAGGTCGATATTGGCCGCGTCGGTGAACCAGGAGGCCTTGAGGGCGTCGGACGGCGCCTTCAGGTATTCCTCGTCCCGGCCCAGGAAGAAGCTGTTCCAGTCCTTGGGGAACAGGTCGTTGATGAAGACCAGGTCGCCGGTGCCCCAGGTCAGCACCTGGCGGCCCAGCTTGACGTCCACCTGGTCGTGGGGGGTGGCGACGATGTTGGCCTGGCGCAGGTCGAAGACGCCCTTGCCCTTCTCCGGGTCGATCTCGCGTTGGCCTTCCAGGTGGTCGTAAAGAAGGTCTCCCGTCAGGTTGAGGGAAAAATCCTCGAAGTCCCTCGACAGCTCGAATTGGAGACGGGTTTCGGCCAGCGACAGGCTGTGTTGGTCGTCGTCCCCGACCACCCGGGCGCCCAGCCGGGTGTCCCAGAAGCCGCCGAACTCGAATTCCGCGGCGGGTTCCGGCGGCGCTGGTTGCAATTCCCCTTCACCGAAATCGGGCAAGGCGGGTTCCTGCGCCGCCCCATGAGAGGAGGCGAAGAGGATCGCCGCAAGGAGAATCCACCGGCCCATATTGGTCCTACCTCAGGTATTTCTTCGGCGCCCGGCGCAGGTAGCGTTCGCTGAAGATGTCGTCCGGCAAGCCGATGTCATAGGCCACCGAGGAATATTCCATGTTCGTCCGGCTACCCGTCGAATGGTTGACGGCGGTGGCGGCGGTGACCGTGGGGTGGCCCTGGACGGTATCCACCCGCGTCGCCGTGATGGTCCTGAGCTTGTTTCCCGCACCGTCGAAGTAGACCGCCTGGATCGGCAGGAACGTCTTCTTGTGGATGAAGGTTTCGAACCAGGCGAACTCGACGGACGCCGGGTCCTTCGGGGTGTGGCGCAGCCGGTAGAACGTTTCGCTGGTTTCGATCAATTCGTGCTCGTCGTCCTCCGGCAGGCGCCCCGAGACGTCCTCGTAGAAGAAGTCCGAACCGATGAAGCTGGTCCGCTTGTCGCTGGCGGCGATCCGCTTGACCAGGTCGAGCGCCGGCAAATAAAGCCATCGGTCGTCGTCGCGTTGCAGATGTTTCCAGACCATGAAGACCATCTTCGAGACGTCCGCCGGGCGGTGGAAGTAGACGTAGAACTTCTGTCCTCCCAGGTAGGCGGCGCCATCCAGGGCGTCGCTCTCGGAATCGTCCCGGCGCAGTATGGTCATCTTGCGGGTCCGTTCGCGGCCCTGGGAGTCGGTGATCGTCATGGTCACCTGGGCGCGGCCGTCCCGGCCCTGGTAATAGGACATGTAGTTGGCCCGGTGGACGATGTCGGTGGCGTCCATGGTGTCCCCGGCGTTCGCTGCCGGGGACAGGGCCAGGGCGGCCAGAAAGCTAAGGCCGATCTTCAGCGCTCGCATGGGGCACTCCCTTGGTGTTGAACAGCCTGGATTCCAGCAGGGTGATGGCGGCGGGCAGGATGACCAGGGTGGCCAGGCCGGCGGTGGCCAGGATGGCGGCGATCAGCACGCCGACCGTGTAGTAGGGGATCAGCGGCGCCAGCAGCAGCGGCAGGAAGCCGACGCCGAGCACGATGGCGTTGCGCCCGATGGCCCGGGCCGGCTCGCCGAACACCGACTCCAGGGCGGCCGGCCAGGTGCCGTGCGCCTCGAAGGCGGCCCGCGAACGGGCCAGGAAGTGGATGGCGTAGTCCACCGCCAGGCCCAGGCTGAGGGAACTGAGGACCGCCACCGGCATGTCGTAGTCCTTGCCGATCAGCCCGACGACGCCGTAGATCAGGCCGACGCTGACGGTCAGCGGCACCATCGACAGCACTCCCCACCACAGGGAGCGGAACAGGAAGACCATCATCGCCAGGACGATCACGAAGCTGCCCAGCAGCGCCTTCCCCATGCCGCTGACCATCTTCTGCTGCCATACCACGTTGATGTAGGTGAGGCCGTACCAACGGTGCTCCAGTCCCATCGGCGGGGGATTGTCCGCCACGTAGGCGTCCACCGCGTCGACCACCGCGCTCATGTCCACGTTGTCGCCGCTGGTCAGTTGGACCCAGATCGTCGCCTTGCGGTAGTCAGGGGTCACGAAGTGCCACAGGTCGTAGGGACGGTGGCTGTTCTGGTAGGTGAGCAGGGTCTGGGCGACGGCCTCGGAGGTGTCGGGAATCCGGAATTCGTCGTCCGCGCCGAGCAGAAGCTCGCGGTGGACGGTCTTGACCACGTCGGTCAGGGCGTTCGACTTGCCGACCACCTCCATGGCCCCGAGCGCCTCCTGTAACCCTTCCATATAGCGCAGCACCTCGGGCTGCTTGAACAGTTCTGAGCGCTGGCGTTCGGAATCGACGAACAGGTCGGCTTCGTCCCAGGCCTGGTAAAGGTCGTCGGGGGCGGCGTCGAGGCGGGCGGCGACCCGTTGGCCGAGCAGATCGAGGAATTCGGCCCTGGTGGCGGCGTCGATGGCCACCGCCTCCGCGCGCAGTTGGGCGAAGACTTCGGTGACGCCCTCGAGCCCGGACTCCCTGGCCGACAGGCGGCGCTCGAACTGCGACCTGTAGTCCGCCGCGCTGTCGATTTCCATGCCCGGGGTCAGGGCCAGAAAGGCCATATAGGTGCCTGCGAAATGATCGTTCAGCACCTTGTCGGCGACGCGGATCGGGTGATCTTCCTCGAACCACTTGATGGGGTTGTCGTTGATTACGATCCGTGAGATTCCGAAGGCGGACAGCATGGCCAAGGCCAGGACGGCGAGCAGGACGAACCGGGGGCGGCCATGGCTGAACCGGCCGATCCCGCTGAGGGCGCGGCTCAGCCAATCGCCTTTTCCTTCGCCGTTGGCCTGCTGGCGCCCGAAACCGGCCAGCTTGGCCTCCGGTATGAACATGATAAACGCCGGGACGAAGGTGATGGTCCAGAACCATGCCAGCATGACGCCGACGGTGACGAAGACGCCGAAGACCTGGACCGGCGGGATCGGGGTCAGGGCCAGGGAGGCGAAGCCGACGCTGGTGGTCAGGGAGGTGAACAGCATCGGCTTGTAGAGCTCGTCCATCACCGCCACGATCGTGGCCCGGCGGTCGCCGGTGTCCCGGTAGCGGTCGAAGAACTCGGACAGGATATGGACCGCGTCCAGGACGGCGATGGGCATGATGAAAATCGGGATCATCGAGCTCATGATGTGGATCGTGTTGCCGGTCGCCACGAGCAGGGCCATGGTGCTCATCGAACACACCATGGCGATGATCATCGGCGAGACGATCAGCCTCAGGTTTCGGAAGAAGATCCACATCAACAGGAAGATCACCGCCATCGCGGCGGGCGCCGAGATCGCCATCTGGATGAACATCTCGACGCCGAAGATGTCCTCGGCGACGGGCAGGCCGGTGATGTGGAGCACGTCCCCGGTCCCTTCCCAGGACGAAACCCTGTCCAGCAGGGCCTCGCGGACCCGGTAGCTGAGGTGTTTGTGGGTCAGGGGAAGGTACAGGCTCAACGCCTTGCCGTCCTCGCTCAGCAGGGTGCCGTCGAGCATCGGCAGGCGCTGCGCCCGGTCCCGCACCGCCAGAGCCTCCTGGCGGGTTCGCGGGGGCCGCGGCATCAGCCAGTCGAAGGACACCGCACCCAGGCCGCGCTGCTCGATGCTGTCGACCATCGACGGGGCGATCATGTCGACCGTGACCACGCCCATGGTCTTTTCGGGAGCCTCCGGGTCCGGCCATTGCAGGGTGGCGGCGAACCGGGTCAGTTCGTAAATCCGGCCCAGGCTGTCCGGGTTGAAGACCCCATCGGGGTGGTCTTCGTTGACGATGCCGAGAACGACGATGTCGTTGAGGGCGAATTCCGCCTTCATCCGGTTATGGAACACGCGGACCGGCTCGTCGGCAGCCAGCATGTTCTCCGGGTCGGTGTCGACGACCAGCGGGTTCAAGGCGGGAAAAGCGGCCGGCCAGAGGCTCGGCACCGTCGCCAGGGCGACCAGGACGGCCGTCGAAACGAGCATCAGCCAGGTGACCAGTCGGGGCCAGGCCAAGGCCAGCCTGATCAGCAGGTTCTTGGGTTGCGTCATCGTCATGCTCCCGTGAGCGGTGTCCGATCCCGGATCAGGCAACCGGGTCCTCGCCGCAGAACATCGAATAAAGGACATCCATCAGGGGTCTGATCCGGCGTTCCGACAGACTATAATGGACGGCCGTCCCTTGCCGCCGGTTGTTGACCAGGTTCTCCTTCTTGAGCCAGCTCAGGTGCTGGGAGAGGTTGGGCGGCGAAATGCCCAACTCCCGGCTCAATTCGCCGGCCGTCATCCCGCCGTCGAGAAGCTTGCACAGGATCATCAGCCGATGACGGTTGGCGATCGACTTGAGGAACAAGGCGGCCTGCTCCGCGTTGTTCTCCAGGGGTTGCATATCGGTGCGCAAATTCATACTTGCTATTTAACTAAAATAGAAAATATAAGCAATCCCAAATCCACCCTGACAGAAATTGAAACGGATTACGACCATGAGCATCGACCGAATGATCCTCGTCATCGCCGGAACCTTCGTCCTGGCGAGCCTTGCCCTGTCCCAACTGCACCATCCCTACTGGCTGTTCTTCACCGTCTTCGTCGGGCTGAACATGCTCCAGGCGGGGTTCTCCCGCTGGTGCATGATGGCGATCATCCTCAGGAAGCTGGGCCGGCGGCCGGGGGTCGCCTTCGAATAACCGCCCCCTATGGACGGTCCGGTTGTCTATCGGCTAAGTTCACGGCCGGTATTGCCGGGGGGCGCAATGAAACCGTTTCAGGGGGTGTTGAGATTGGTGATCTTCCTGTCTGCCGGCACGCCCGCCCTGGCCGGCAACAAGATTTACGACTTCACCTATTTCCTGAACCAGCCCCACCCGTTCGCGATCCAGGCCCCGGCTCCGCTTCCGGCTGCCGCCCCGGCGACTCCCGGGGTCGTGGCACCGGCCCCGACGCCCCGCTACGCGACCGGCGCCGAGGTCCCGCCGGCCCCCCAGCCTTCCGGCCAACCCGCCGGCGACGATGAACGATGGCTCGGCGGAGTCTACCTGACGGTCAACGCCATCGGCGGCCGGTCGTTCATGAGCGACCACGAATACACCGGGGGCAGCGTCCTGGTCGTCCGCCACGACGTCGACTGGGTGGCCGGCAACAGCGGCGCGCTTGGCTACTCGTGGGAGGAATTCGGCTATCCGGTGCGCAGCGAACTCGAGCTCGGGCTGCGTTATCGTTTCGATCTCGACTACCGGGGAACGGTGGGCGGAATCGTGCGCGGTTACACCAACGAACTGGCGACCTTCTTCGCCATGCTCAACGGCTATTACGACTTCGAGCTGGAGGACTGGAACTGGACGCCCTACCTCGGCGCCGGGGTCGGCGCGGCGCGCCACTGGACCCAGTCGGAGCGCAAGAACTTCGGGGGGGCGACCGCCACCGATTCCCAAGACCAACGCACCAACGCCTTCAGTTGGGCCCTGATGGGCGGGGCGACGTACAACTGGAACCGCAACTGGGCGGCCAAGATCGAAGGCCGGTACTGGGACCTGGGCGACGTGACGTCGGGCCCGTTCGCCAGCAACGACAAGATCACCGGCCACTACACCACCTACGACCTGGTCCTCGGCATCACCTACTATCCCTGAGCCGCCGCTCACCGACAGGCTGTGGCGGTCGTAAAACACGTAGCCGAGTTCCAGGGATTCGCGGAACACCCAACGGCAGCCATATTCCCGCTGATCGGCCTTGATACCAAAGGTCATTGATAATGACCCATAGAGATCGTGCCTGCTTACCGTCGGGTAGGAAGGAAGCCGAAGGCGATGCGGGGAGGGGAAAGGGTCACACCCTGGTGAATTTGCTCTTGACGACCTTGTTGATCTTGACGCCGAGGACGTCGCCTATGGTGACGATCTCGCCGAAGGCGACCAGGATGTCGTTGACGAACAGCTCGATGTCCTCCTCGACCTGCCGGTTGAGCTCGACGACGGCGCCCCGGCCCAGCTTCAAGATCTGGCGGATCGGCAGGTCGGCCCGTCCCAGCACCGCGACCACGTCGACCTCGATGTTGTAGATCGCTTCGTGGGCTTCGGGGACGAGCAGGGCGTCGGCCGCCGACGGGGCCGCCGACGGGGTCGCCGGCTGGGGCTCCGCTTCGCCGGCTCCATCGGCCTCCATCAGGGCCGCCATGTCCATTTCTTCTTCGACGTCGTCTTCCGCCATCGTCTTGTCCGATCAACGGCTTGCCCAACCCGTTTCGCCAGTCAAGTATGAGTCGCCGGCCTTGCCACGTCAACCTAGTGTCCTGTGTCAGCCAAATTGCACCCCCGAGGAGGTGGAATTCGCCGGCCGACCGCTCGGGCTGGTCATGGCCTATCCCGGCTTGGCCATGTGGCTGCCCAACAAGATCCTTGACTGAGAGCCTGTTTGGAGAGTTGATCACGGGCCGGGCCGGGCAAGGGCGTAAACCCCGGAAGGGGGCTTGACATGCGCAACACGGTCATCGGAATCGTCGTCGGCCTGGTCGCCGGGGTGGTGGTCGGCTCCACCGTCGTCGCGCCGCGCCTGAGGCTCGACTCCGATGCCGCCGCCCTCGGCCAGGCGGCGAAGACGGCGGCCACGCCCTCGGTGACGGTCGGGCTGGCCCCGCCGCCCGGCGGGGCGGCGGAGGTCCATCTGAAGATGGCCAGCGCCTACAGTAGCGCGCTGCCCCAGTTGGGGACCCTGGCCAAACGCCTGGAAAGCGAAATCTGGCGGGTCTCGGGCGGCGCCGTCGAGATCAGGTTCCACGAGCCCGGGACCCTGGTCCCGCCGCCCGAGATGTTCGAGGCCGTCGGCTCCGGGGCCATCGACGCCGCCTTTTCGCCGTCCCGCTTCTGGGCCAACCGGATTCCGTCCCTGCAACTGTTCGCCTCGGTTCCCTTCGGCCCGACGCCCGAGGAGTACCTGGCGTGGATCTATTTCGGCGGCGGCCGCGAGCTGTCCCGGGAGATCTACCGCCGGCACAACATCCATGGCATCTATTGCGGCCTCATCGCGTCCGAGGCCTCGGGCTGGTTCCGCAAGGAGATCCGCACCCTGGACGACCTCAAGGGCCTCAGGATGCGGTTCGACGGCCTCGGCGCCAAGGTAATGGAGAAGCTGGGGGTGGAGACCCAGTCACTGGAGGAAGGCAGTATCTTCGTGGCCCTCGAGAACGGGGCCATCGACGCCGCCGAATTCTCGATGCCCGCCATCGACCTCCAACTGGGGTTCCACCGGATGGTCCGCCATTACTACTTTCCGGGCTGGCATCAGCCTTCGACGCTGTTCACCCTGATGATCAACCTCGACCGGTGGCGGGCGTTGCCGGCCACCGCCCGGGCCCAGATCGAGGCGGTGTGCGGCGACAACATCCGTTACGGCCTGGCCGAGGGCGAGGCCCTCCAGTTCGCCGCCCTCAGGGACCTCACGGCCCAAGGCGTGGAGATCCACCGCTGGCCGGCGGTGATCCTGGACGCCCTGGAGGCGGCCTGGCGCCAGGTCGCCGAAGAGGAAGCCGACGACGACGACGACTTCAAGCGGGTCTGGCAATCCCTCAGCGCCTTCCGCGAGGACTACTCGATGTGGAAGGAACTGGGCCGGGAATAATGGAATAATACCAGAGGTCAGAGACACTGACCTGTGGGCATCCTTCGACACGCGAGCTTCGCTCGCTGCTCAGGATGAGGCATCTCTTTGTTTTTCAACAAAAATCTCATCCTGAGCAGCGAGCGAAGCTCGCGTGTCGAAGGATGCCCACAGGTCAGTATTTCTGTCCGCTGGTATAAGGCCGGTTCAGGCGGCGCCAAGGGTATCGGGGGGCAGCTGGTCCATCTTGGTCAGCAGGTATTCCAGGTCGTCGGAATCGAAGTCCACCCCGAGGTCGCCGTACTGGGTCAGGATGCGTTCGATCATGCGCCGCGAATACCGTTCGCGGTCGCGGTCGCCGCCGTCGTACTCGGTCTCCCTGGCGACGTCGATGGCGGCCTGGGCGGCCGGGAAATGGGCCTCGGGCAGCCCCGCCTTCTCGAACACCGCCTTGAGCCCCAGGGGCCCCGCATCGTGGATCAACTGGCGGATCAGTTTCTCCAGGTCGTCCTCCGTGGACTCGCCGGACAGGGTGATGGTGGCGCGTTCGCGGCTTTGCAGGATGAGGTCGGTGGCTATGTCCGGGGGCAGTTCGTGACGGCGGGCCAGTTCCTCTTTCATGTTTTCCGAGACCATGGTCACCAGCCGCTCGGCGACGGTCACGGGAAGGGTGGGGCGATGGACCATGGCCCCCTGAACGGCCTCCTTGTCGCCGAAGTTCTCGACCACCTTGTGCAGCGAATCCTCCGAGATTTCGGCGCCGACGTTGGCGACCAGGCTGGTCACCACTTCCTCGTTCTCGGTCTCGACCAGCGCCGTGGAGACGGTTTCGGAGACCTTCGGCCGCTTGGCGATAGCGAGCTGCTTGGAGGGGGCCTGGCTGCGCACGATCTCGATCAGGTCCTCGTCGGACAGCGCCTCGGAGAACTGGAGGACCGGCAGGGCCACCGAGTCCACGTCCCTGGCCAGGGACATCGCCACGTCGTGGGGGACCGTGGGGTTCTCCTTGAGGTTCTGGGACAGCGCCTCGCGGACCCGGACCTCGGCGTCCTTGACCATCAGGCGGAAGATGTCCTCGGCCATCTTGCGCTCGGACTCGGTCAGCTCCCCGGCGTCGAAG
This sequence comes from uncultured Thalassospiraceae bacterium, assembly GCA_964632795.1. Classification (GTDB taxonomy): domain Bacteria; phylum Pseudomonadota; class Alphaproteobacteria; order Rhodospirillales; family 2-02-FULL-58-16; genus CAZWEZ01. The sequence continues at coordinate 14,214 of CAZWEZ010000028.1, forward strand.
TCGGCGGCGATCTTGGCCGCCATCTCGGCGCGCGCCTCGCCCGAGGGATCCGCCAGCAGCCGGTTAACGTCTTGTTCGGAGAGTTTGTTGCCCGTCATTGGCCCGTTTCCGCGGGGAGACACGCGCAAACGGCGCCCGGCGCCGCGCACCGCACCTGTTTCAAGCCCCCCCAGTATACTGCCGGAACAGCGAAGATACTATGGTTTATGCGTTTATGCGGAAACGGTTTGCGGTGGCGGCCTCTTGATTATTGACCTCGGTCATGCGAAGACCACGCCAATTGTTGCATGATCGCCGGTCAATGACGATAATGCGGCGCCATTTCACATGAATGATGACGGCAACCAGGAGAGACCAAACATGAACAAAGGCGGATTGTTGGCCCTATGCATGTCGGCGGCTGTGGCCCTGACCCTGGCCGGTGGACCGGCTTCGGCGGGCGAGGACGCCGAAGCCGGCAAGAAAGTCTTCAAGAAATGCAAGGCCTGCCACTCGATCAAGGCCGGCAAGCACAAAACCGGCCCCTCCCTGGCCGGGATCGTCGGGCGCCAGGCCGGCACCACCAAATTCAAGCGTTACAAGGGCCTCAAGGGCGCCGACTTTATCTGGGACGAGGCGCTTCTCGATGAATACCTCGCCAATCCCAAGAAATTCGTCAAGAAACGCGGCGCCAAGAAATCCTCGATGACCTTCAAGCTCAAGAAGCCCGAGCAGCGCAAGGCCGTCATCGCCTACCTGAAGACCCTCGAGTAAGCGGTTTTCGCCACCCGAACCAACACCCCCGCCCGGATGACCGGCGGGGGTGTCGCTGTCATACCATCAGTCGCGGACCACCAGCACCGAGCATTCGGCGTGACGCACCACCCGCGCCGCGTTGGGGCCGAGCAGGTAGTCCTTGAGCTCGGGACGATGGGAGGCGATGACGATGAGGTCGGCGCCGATCTCCCCGGCGATCTTCAGGATCACCTCGTAGACCGTGCCGTAGCCGACGGAATGACGGGTCTTGATCTCGGAAGGAACGTGTTCGCCGATGAAGGCGCCAAGATCCTCGCTGGCCCTGGCCAGCGCCTTTTCCCCAAAGTCGTCGGGAAAAAACGAGCCGACGACGCTCATGCCGAAGTCGGGAATCACCGTAACCACGTGCAGGCCCGCCCCGGAGTTCCGGCAGTATTCCACCGCCGTCGGCAGGGCCTTTTTCCAGGAACTCTGTTCGGTGAGATCAACCGTCAGGAGGACTTTTCCGAACATCGCCTTTTCTCCCTATTCGCCGGTCGCCGGAGCCGCCGCCGGCCGCTGGCGCCGCCAGCGCGGCAATTGCATGGCGATGATCAATCCCAACAGGGCCACACCGAACGGATAGACCAGGTACTTGGACGGCAGGCCGACCTGCTCGACGTCGACTGCGGTGAGGGTATCGCCGATCTTGATCCCGGCCTGCTCGGCAAGCCCGCTGAACTCCAGGTTGACGACCTCGTAGTCCCCGTCCTCGGCGGGTAGGATGCTGAGTCCGTAAAGCACCTCGGGTCCGGCCGCCGCCATGTCGGGCGTCCCCATCCGATACAGCTTGTAGCGGTCGCCGTAGTTGGTCGAGCGCACCAGGTGGAAACGGATGGTGTATCCGCGCGGCGCCGCCTCTTCGCCGGCCGCGAAGCGGCCCAGATCGAGGGGGGCGAATTCCGGATAGACCCAGTCCATGACGACCGACGGCCGGAACAAGGCGAGGATCACCAGGGCGAGGAGCATCCCCTCGTGGATCCTGATCCTGACCAGTATCCAGCCCTGGGTGAGGGAGGCGAAACTGAGCAGGGCGAGCAGCGACACTACGAAGATCATCAGGCCCTGCCAGAAGCTGTCGACCCCGACCAGCAGCAGTTCCGGGTTGAAGATGAAGATGAACGGCAGGATCGCCGTGCGGATGTCGTACATGAATCCCTGGATCCCGGTCTTGATCGGGTCGGCGCGCGAGATGGCGGCGGCGGCGAAGGCGGCCAGGCACACCGGTGGCGTGTCGTCGGCCAGGATGCCGAAGTAGAACACAAAGAGGTGGACCGCGATCAACGGCAGCACCAGGCCGGAGGCGGTGCCTAGCTCGACCAGCACCCCGGTCAGAAGGGTGGCGACGACCAGGTAGTTGGCGGTGGTCGGCAGCCCCATCCCGAGGATCAGGCACAGCACCGCGGTCAGGCCGAGCAGGATGTACACGTTGCCGCCCGAGATCGCCTCGATGACGCCGACCAGCATGTTGTTGAGGCCGGTCGAGCCAACCGCGCCGACGATGATCCCGGCGGCGGCGACGGCGATGGCGATGTTGACCATGTTGCGGGCGCCGGCGACCATTCCCTGGTAGATCAGGACGGCCCCGTCCTTGGTGGCCTGGACGACGTCGGCCTTGCCGCCGCGGACCTCGTGGAAGATTCGCTCGATGACGATGATGATCATCAGCAGGATGATCGAATAGAACACGGCGGTGCCCGCCGTCCACCGTTTCACCATCAACAGGTAGACCAGCACCGCGATCGGGACCAGGAAATGGAGGCCGCCGCGGAAGGTCTTGCCGAGGGGCGGGATCTGGTCTTTCGGCAGTCCCCGCAGGCCCAGCTTCATCGCCTCCAGGTGCGAGATGTAGAGCAGCGCCATGTAGCTGATGACGGCCGGAATGAAGGCCGCCTTGACCACCTCGAAATAGCTGATGCCGATCAGCTCGGCGATGATGAAGGCCGCCGCGCCCATGATCGGCGGCATGATCTGGCCGTTGGTCGAGGCCGCCACCTCGATCGCCCCGGCCTTGACCGCCGGGATGCCGATCGAGCGCATCACCGGGATGGTGAAGGTGCCGGTGGTCACCACGTTGGCGATCGAGGAGCCGGAGATCGCCCCGGTCATGCCCGAGGCCAGGATCGCCGCCTTGGCCGGGCCGCCGCGGTATTTGCCGACCATGGCGAACGACAAATCCAGGAAATACTTGCCCGCCCCGGCCTTGTCCAACAGCGCCCCGAACAACACGAACAGGAACACGAAGCTGACCGAGACGTCGATCGGGATGCCGAAGATCGCCTCGCCGCCCAGCCAGTGGTAGCTGATCAGCCGGCTCAGCGAGAGCCCCCGATGGGAGATCATGTCGGGCATCGATTGGCCGAATATGGAATAAATGAGAAACACGCCGGCGACGATGACCAGCGGCCAGCCGATGGACCGCCGCGTCGCGTCCAGCAGGAGAAGGATGCCGATGCCCCCGAGGATGGCCTCGAAAGGGAACTCGAAGCCGGCGATATCCCAGGTCCACGGGATTCCGTCGCGCTCGACCAGCCCCGAGTAGCCGAACCACAGGTAGAGCGCGCTGCCGACGCCCAGCAACGCCAGGATAACGTCGTAAATGGGGATCCGCCGCGTCGCCAGGGAGCGCGCCGCCGGGAACATCAGGAAGCACAGCAGCAACCCGAAGGCCAGGTGGATGCCGCGCGCCGGGACGTCGACGATGATGCCGATATTGAACTGGAACGGCAGCGGCGAGGCGATCCAGAGCTGGAACAGCGACCACAGGAAGGCAATCCCGCTGACGATGGCGGCGAGGCGCGGGCCGTGCTTGCGCCCGGTGTATTCGACGTCCTCGATGGCCTTTTCGATGTCTTCCTGGGAAACGTCGGGGATCGACGAAGACGGCCCGGCCATGGCGAAAATCCGCTAAGTCAAATCGATGAACCAAGGAAATCCGGCATCCCCCGCAGGGGATGCCGGTGAAAGGGGTTCAGAAAACTACATCCAGCCCTTTTCCTTGTAATACTTGATGGCGCCCGGATGGAGCGGCGCCGACAACGCGTTCACGATCATCATCTTGGGATCGAGGTTCCTGAACGCCGGATGGAGCGCCCTGAAGTCGTCGAGGTTCTCGAACACCGCCCGGGTGACCTCGTAGACTATGTCCTCTGGCACGTCGGCGCTGGTCACGAAGGTGGCCATGACCCCGAACGTGGTGACGTCGGCGTCGGTGGTCTTGTAGGTTCCCTTGGGAATGGTCGCGAAGGCGTAATATGGATTCTCGTCGACCAGCCCCTTCTCGACCGAGGTGTCGAGGTTGATGATCTTGGCGTCGCAGCCGTCGGTGGCGATCGAGACGCCGGCGTTGGGCACCCCGACGGTGTAGCCGTAGGCGTCGATCTTGCCGTCGCACAGCGCCTTCGACTGCTCGGTCGAGGTCAGCTCGGTGGCGATCTTGAAGTCGTCCTTGCTGGTCCCGTAGGCTTCCATCAGGACCTCGGTGGTGCCGCGCTGGCCGGAACCCGGGTTGCCGATGTTGAACCGCTTGCCCTTGAGATCGGCCCACGAGGTGATGCCGGAGTCCTTGCCGACGATGATGTGGTACGGCTCGGGATGCACCGAGAACACGGCCCGCAACCCCTTGAACGCCTTGCCCTTGAACTTGCTGGAGCCGTTGTAGGCATGGAACTGCCAGTCGGATTGGGCGACCCCGAAGTCCAGTTCGCCCTCCCGGATGTTGGAGATGTTATAGGTCGAACCGGCGGTCGAGGGCGCCGCGCAGCGGATGCCGTGCTTGCGGCCCTTCTTGCGGCCTTCCGCCGCTTCCTTGTGAATCATCCTGCAGATCGACTGGCCGACCACGAAATAGACGCCGGTCGGGCCGCCGGTGCCGATGGCGATGAATCTGTCGGCGGCGGCTTGCTCCTTGAGGGCCAGTTCCTCAGCCGTGGTCTTGCCTTTCTCCGCCACGGCTTTCTCGCGTTCCAAGCGCGAAAGCTCTTGTTGCTGACTGTAGAAAAGCCAACCTCCGATAACGACGACAACAACCGCGACGACACCGAGAACGGTATTCCTGTTCATCTGAATTCCACCTCCCTGGTTGAATAAAACGCTACGAGGATGAAACGGCGAGGCAAGGTCGCCGCGCCGCCGATGCGCAGGCCGGAGCCTCCACCCGGAGGCCCGGGTCCGAACAAGGAATTGGAAGGCGGACATGACCGTTTCGGGCGGATGGCTCCGCCCCGCTCGTGCGCCGGTGCTGTGGTTCCCGACACGCTGCTGTCGCCCCCCATTCGGTCAAAAACGCTGTTTAACCGAAACTTGCGATAGCCTATCAGCCGCCATCGGCCTCAACAACCCCCAATCGCGAGACCGCCGGCCGATGACCACCGTCAGGCGCCGTCATTCCGGCTCCAGGCCGACGGGTGTCAGGCTCCATTCCCGCCACACCCGTTCGGGGAACGGTTCGCCTTTTTCCGCCTCCCCGTCCTCGAGGGCGGCCTCCACGTGGCCGAACCCGCGGTTGAGTTCCGACCACATCCGGCGCCCCAGCAGCCTCAGCTCCGGAACGTTGAGGCAGCGCAGTGAATACGACCACACCATGGCTCCCGTCGAATCCACCGGACGGCCCATCCTGGTGAACTTGCGGGCCAGCCGGTTGATCTCCATCTGGTGGCTCCCCATGGCCTCGACCGAGGGAAGGTCGTGGTCGGAAAAAAGGTCCTCCGGGATGACCCCGTAGGTCTCGAAGTTGACCCGGATGGCGGTGGCGACGGCGACGATGACGCCGAGGTCCCGGTCGTCCATGGCGGCCAGGCCAGCGACGAATTTCTCGACCTCCTTGCGGCCGGCGTGCAGGGCGTGGCCCCTGATCTTTTCCAGAAGCCAGTCCTTGACCATCGCCGCCCCCTGGAATCCTGTTGTCGGCCGCCGGCCCCCCCCGGGGACGGGACCTCAGCGGACCTCGTCGATGGCGGCCTCGATGGCGTCGCCGATCCGGGCGACGATCTCGGCGATGTCCGAATCGTCGGCGATGTAGGGCGGCGCCAGCAGCACGTGGTCGCCGCGGATGCCGTCGACGGTGCCCCCGCTGGGATAGCAGATCAGGCCCCGGGCCATGGCCTGGGCCTTGACCTTGGCGTGCAGCTTGAGGGCCGGATCGAAGGGCTCCTTGGTCTCGCGCTCGGCGACCAGCTCGATGCCCCTGAGCAGCCCCCGGCCGCGGATGTCGCCGACATGGGGGTGCTGGCCCAGCCGGCGGCGCAAGCCCTCGGCCAGGGTCCGGCCCCGGGCCCGGACGTCGGCCAGCAGGCCGCGCGAGGCAATGGCCCGCTGCACCGCCAGGGCGGCGGCGCACGCCGTGGGGTGGCCCATGTAGGTGTGGCCGTGCTGGAAGGCGCCGCTTCCCCGGCGGAAGGCCTCGAAGACGCGTTCGCCGACCAGCGTCGCGGCGATCGGCTGGTAGCCGCCGCCCAGCCCCTTGGCGAGGACCAGGATGTCGGGCGCGATGCCCTCCTGCTCGCAGGCGTGCAGGGTGCCGGTGCGGCCCATGCCGCACATCACCTCATCCAGGATCAGCAGCACCCCGTGGCGGTCGCAGATGTCGCGGATGCGCTTGAAATAGCCGGCCACCGGGGGCACCGCGCCGGCGGTCGCCCCGACCACCGTCTCGGCGACGAAGGCGGCGACGGTTCCCGCTCCCAGCTCGAGGATCGCCGCCTCCAGCTCGTCGGCCACCCTGAGGCCGTATTGGTCCTCGCTCTCGCCCGCTTCCATGCCCCGGTAGGCGAAGCACGGCGAGATGTGGACGGTGTCCATCAGCATCGGTTTGTAGGGAATCCGGCGCCACTCGTTGCCGCCCACCGCCAGCGCCCCCAGGGTGTTGCCGTGATAGCTCTGGCGCCGGGCGATGAACCGGCAGCGCCCGGGCTCGCCGATCTCGAGGAAATACTGGCGGGCCATCTTGATCGCGGCCTCGATGGCTTCGGAGCCCCCGGACAGGAAATAGACCCGCGAGATCCCCTCCGGCGCCCCCTCGACCAGCACCTCGGCCAGCTCCTCGGCCGCTTGGGAGGTGAAGAACGCGGTGTGGGCGAAGGCCAGCCGGTCGACCTGGTCTTTAATCGCCGCGCGGACCTCGGGGTCGCTGTGGCCGAGACAGGAAACCACCGCCCCGCCCGAGGCGTCGATGTAGCGGTTGCCCTCGGTATCGACGATGACGATGCCCTCGCCGTGGTCGGCCACCGGAAGCCTGGCCTTGAGTTGGCGTTGAAAGACGTGGCTCATGGGGTCAGACCACCTCGGGCAGGGTCGTCGCCGGGGGGGTGTTGCGGCTGCGCTGGGAGCGGACCTGGCCGTCGATGACGATCATCCCGATCCCGGGCAGGTCACCCATCTGCACGCTGTCGAGCAGGGTCGCCCCGGCGGTGTGCTGGGCGCGGTCCATGATCACGAAGTCGGCGCACCGCCCGACCTCGATCAGCCCGCAGTCGAGGTCGTGGATCCGCGCCGTGTTGCCGGTGGCGAAGCAGAACGCGGTCTCGGCGGGAACCTCGCCGAGGCTCGACAGGATGGCGATGGTGCGCAGGATGCCCAGCGGCTGGACCCCCGAGCCGGCCGGCGAATCGGAGCCCAGGATGACCCGCGCCAACTGTCCCAGCTCGCCGGCCGTGCGCATCGCCAGCAGGCCGGCCCGGGCGTTGCCGTTGTGGACGATCTCGACGGCCCGGGTGCAGCTCTCGCAGAGGCAGGTGATCTGGTCGTCGGGCAGCGCCGTGTGGCCGCCGTTGATGTGACCGATGACGTCGGCGTCGGCGGCCAGCACCACGTCCTTGTCGATCAGGCCGGAGCCGGGGATCGACGGGCCGCCGGTGTGAATGGTGCTCCGGATGCCGTACTTGCGGGCCCAGGCGACCATCTGGGCGGCCTCGTCGCCGGTCTTGACGCTGCCCAGCCCGATCTCGCCGAGCAGCTTGACCCCGGCCTCGGCCAACTCCTTGAAGTCGCTCTCGACCATCCCCTTCTCGACCACCGGGGCGCCGGCGTGGACCTTGATCCCGGAGGGGCGGAAGTTGGCGAAGGCGCGCTGGGCGGTCACCGCCAGCGCCTTCAGCCCGACGATGTCCTTGGGCCGCCCGGGCAGGTGGACCTCGCCCGCCGAGATCATGGTCGTCACCCCGCCGTGGAGGAAGCTGTCGAGCCAGTTGAGCTGGCTCTGACGGGGCGTCCAGTCGCCGAACACCGGATGGACGTGGCTGTCGATCAGGCCCGGGGCGAGCGTCGTCCCCTTGGCGTCGATGACGGTGTCGGCGCCCTCGGTGTCGACCTCCTTGCTCTTGCCGAGCGCGGAGATTCTGCCGTCGACGGCGACGATGGTGTCGGCATCCAGGATCGGGGTTTCGAGATCGCCGCTGAGCAACAACCCGATGTTGCGGATGACCAACTTGGTGCTCATCACCGCGTCTCCCCCTGAAGGTTGTCGGTTGACCCGCACAGTCGCCCAAACCGCCCGCCGGGTCAATCCGATGACTTGACCCCGTATCCCGGCGAGAAGGGGAGACTCAGTGCGAAGAGGTCGCGCAACGCCTTGGCGTCGCCGACCTCGACCTTCTCGGTGCCGGCGCCGTCGACGATCACGATCCGCTCCCCGGCGATGGTGACCCTCAGCAACACCGGCTCGCCGTAGCCGTGGTGGAGGCCGAGGAAGGTCCGGGCGTCGAAGCCCAGGCAGCGGGCCCGGGCCCGGTCCTCGAGGCGGAACAGGCCCAAATCGAGGCGTCCCGGCTCGCCGTCGCCCAAGCGCGGCGCGGCGTGGGCGCGGACCGACCGGTAGGCGTCCCGGGCCGCCGGCGACGGGGTGTAGACGTAGCTCCCGAGGTCGGCGATCCAGTCCTCGCCGTCGATGTTGAGCTCGACCGCCAACTGGTCGTTGTGGGCGTGGCCGCCGTTGCCGCCCTGGCCCACCGGGCCGCAGCGGACCGAGAGGAAGAAGCGCTCGCTGCGCCAGATGAAGAGCCCGAAGTCGGGATAGGCGATGGCCTGCAGTCCCTCCACCACCGCCGGCTCGGGAAGCCGGATCACGATCTCCCGGCCTGCCCTTCGTAAGGCTTCGGGAGGCGGGTCGGCAGCCGGGACCGTCCGCCCCACCGCCCGGGGCTTGGTGGCGGCGGGGACGATCCGGCGACCGCCGGCCAGCCCCGCCACGACGGCGCTTTCCAGCGCCCCCTCGGGGCCGGCGAAGGCGGCCAGGTCGTCGCGTCCGAACAGCCCGTTGACGGCGGCCACCAGCTCCCGGTGGTCCAGCGGGTCCTCGAGCGGCGCGCCGCCGCCATCCAGGGGCGGCGGGCGAAGCTTGAACAGCCGGCCGCTGTCGTTGTCGCCGATCTGGACCACCCGGCGGTTGGGCTTGGTGGCGTGCATCGAGAACTCGGCCATCCGCTCGAGGCGCCGGAAGTACCATTCGGGGAACGGCGAGGGCGGTCCCGCCCCGGGCCCCGGCATCGGGTATAGGTCCACCGGGGCCGGGGGCAGCGGCGGGTGGCGGTCCCACCCCCGGTGGTCGTATTCGGCCAGCGCCCGCTTCCGGTCCTCGGGCAGGCCGAGGACCAGGGCGGTGGCGTAGACCGCCATCTCGCCCGACAGCCGGTGGTAGGCGGTGGAGGCCTCGAAGTTGGCGCCGTCGTCGGTGAACTGGCGTTCGACCTCGGCCACCAACTGGCGGACGGCGAAGGCCAGCCAGCGGTCGCTCTCGGGGGTCCGGGGCAGGTAGGCGGCGACGAACAGCAGGCCGACGATGTCGGCCAGGTAGTGGTTGGCGCGGTGGCTGTCGTGCCATTCCAGGTTGGCCGCGATGTGGCGGCCGTGGGCCACCAGGCCGGCCGCCGCCTCGGCCAGGAACGGCGGATCGAAGACGGCGCCGTGGCGGCGCAGCAAATCCAGCCCCAGGGCCAGGTTGGCGGCGCGGATGGCGACGTCCATCGGACACGCCCAGTTGACCCCGAAGCGGGGCGGGTTGGCGGCCAGGAAATCGAGCACCTGGTGGCGGAACTCGGCCCGGTAGGCGTCGCGCGGCGCCAACCCGGGGGCCCCCGAGCCGGCGAGGGCGAAGGCCCAGGCCAGGGGCGCCAGGTGCTGGAGGCGGGCCAGTTCCCACGGCACCTTGACGTCGACCCCGGGCAGGTGGCCGTAGCGGATGGTCCCCGACAGGCGGCGTTCCGACCACCGGTAGCCGGACTTGAAATCGAGCTGCCAGTCGATGGGCCGGTAGCCGGGGGCGATCAGCGCCCGGATGGCGGCGGACCGCTCCCGGTTGCCCGGCGACAGGGGGTGGGGGTGGGGCGGCCCGGGGGGGTGGCGGTGGCCCTCGAAGCCCGGGCACGCCATCGAGTGCTCGACCCTCAGCCAGCCCGACCCCAGGAGGTCGAAGCGGTGCTCGAGGACCCGTTCGGCGAAGGCGGCGGCGCGCTCGGCCAGGGGGGTCAAAAGCTCGCCGCCGACCTCGGGGGCGTAGCCGGCGAGATCGCCGCCGGCCGGCGGATCGGGGAAGGTGTTCACCCGGTAGTCCCACGCCTCCCGGAGATAGGCCCCGACCACCCGCCGGCCGTGCCGCCAGCCCTTGGCGGCGGCGACGTGGGGCGGCAGGGTGAGGGCGTACTTGACTAGGTGGGGAAGGCTCATGGCGCCTCGGCCTCATGATCTCCGCGGCCCGGTTATCTTATGCGGTGGGCGGGAGATCGGCAATCCCCGGCCATGACAGGGGGTTGTGGCTTGCCAGCCTTCGCCGCCGATCATTATGCTGGGCCATGGGCAAGCGTTTCGTCAGCCTCGACCGTTACAGCCCGGACCGGGTGCTCGAGGTTCCGGCGATGGTCGAGCCGTGAGCGGCGCCCCGCGTTCGCTGGTGGTGGGGGCCTCGGCGGGGCTCGGGCGGGCGCTCGCCGAGCGCCTGGCCGAAAAGGGCCACGATGTGTTCCTGAGTGCCACGAACGGCCGCGACCTGGAGCCCCTGGCCCGCGACCTGGCGCTTCGCCACGGGGTGCGGAGCCACTGGCGGGCGATCGACCTGGGGGCCCCCGACCTCGACCCGGGGGCGCTGCGCGAGGCCGTGCTGGCGGCGCTCGGCGGGCTCGACAACCTGTTCCTGATCGCCGGCGTCTCGGACCCCGATGCCGACCGTCCGGGGGCCGACGACGGCTTCCTCGCCCGCATCCTGGCGGTCAACCTGAGCGGCTCGGTGCGCCTGGTCAACGCCTTCGTCGCCGACTTCGAGCGGGCGGACTCCGGCAACCTGGTCGCCATCGGCTCGGTGGCGGCGGTCCGGGGGCGGCGGCGCAACCTCGCCTACGGCGCCGCCAAGCGGGGGCTCGAGTTCTACTTCGAGGGCCTGCGCCATCACCTGGCGGACACCGGCTGCCGGGTCCAGTTCTACCGCTTCGGCTACCTCGCCACCCGCATGAACTTAGGCCGCAAGCTGCCGTTCCCGGCGCTCGATCCGGCGGCCGGGGCCGAGGCCGTGGTCCGCCGGTTGGGCACCGATTGCGGGGTCGTCACCGTGCCCGCCTGGTGGTGGCCGATCACCCGGGTGCTTCAAGCCCTGCCCTGGTTCCTGTACCGGAAACTCGATATCTAGGGCGTCAGCCTGCCTCCGCCGAAGCGAAGCTCCGGCCCGTCGCCCGAAGGCTATGGGCCGCAGGGTGGCTTCGCGCAGGCAGGCGGGCGTAAGCCTGCGTGGCGTTTGAACGCGGATTGATCGCGTGAGTGCGATCGATCCTGAAATGCTCTAATGGCCTGGTCCGCTACGCCGAGGCCGCCGCCAACCTGCTGACCAGCCCCAAACTCGACCCCTTCGCCAAGATTCCCGAATTCAAGTTCTGCGCGGTGAAGGTGGAGAAGGTCTGAGGGGGGGGGGAGCGGGTTTCGAGGTGACGAGTACGGACGCTAGATTTTATCCGAGGGTATTCTTTGACTCGGGGGTATGCGTCAAGCTCTCCTTGATGTGGATGATGTTACAGATTTGCCAAATCTGTATCAGAACTCCCAGCCTTCGGACTCCATAAAATCCTCAAGCGTCATGCATGGGATGCCGAAATGGTCGCAGATATTCGGGATTTTCACGGCGTTAGGTCGCAGTTGTTCCATTGTGACCACAGTGCAATCTGTCACTGCTGCCTTGGCGATAATGAAGGGGTCGGCATTCCTGCCGCCTTTCAACATCTTTTGAAGCTCTATGTTCTGCTGGAAGTGCGTAACTGCGTATATTCGGGCGACAAACGCTCCTTCTTCAGCGTTCGGTGTCGTGAACAGTTCACCGTTCCGTGCGGCCCACTCTCGCATGCTTTCAATCGAGGAGTCTTCTATTTCGTGAAGGACTTCACGGGTTGAGATAATATCACCGTTGACGACCAGCTCGTCGAAACACTGCCAAAGGCTAGGAAATCGGCGTCGATAGTAGTTCTTGAAAAGCGTTGACAGCGGAGAGTTATCAAACACATAGATCATGTTTCCCCCCGCGAGAAATACTCTTCCAGGGTTCCAACGTTCCGAGGCTTGAAGTTGAGATATTCGGCTAGTTGGTTCTGATCTATTCGGTTTTGATGATAATGTTTCAGGGCAAGTTCAATATATCCTCGACCTAAGTAGGCGATTTGGTTCCAGTAGTAGTCTCCACCGCCCCCTGCTTGGCGTTGATCCGCCCAACGGGCAGCGGCCTCAGTGTAAGCAGTCTCCCCTATCAGCCCTCGATCGAGAAATATGCGGTAGATAAACTCACGGCTCACGTGAAAGCGTGCAGCCAGAAGTTCAGCGGTTTTTTCGCTCGGATCGAGCCCGGCAAAGGCGTCTCGGAAGGCTGCTTCAGGCACCAGAAATTGTGCGGCAAATCGGTTGCAAATGATTTCAATACGACGTGCGGGAGCGGGTAGAGTAGGGATGTATTCATCCCCAATCGTGTCGATTCCGCTTGTGTGAAACAGGAGATGTGCAAGCTCATGGAAGTGAGTGAAAATCTGGCGCGTTTTGGCCGCACTGTTGTTCACGTAGATGATCGGAAAGATCTCATCATAGAGGCAGAAGCCCGAGTATTCAGGCACGCGGAAAGCGTCTTTGAAAACAAAAACGCCGATGTCTAACAGTGCTTGTCGCCAGTTCTTAAGAGCATCATCATCCGTACCCCACGAACACTGCTCTTCAAGCGAAATGCCGATGTACTCGCGCACCTCGTGGGCCATGACCTCTAGACTTATGTCCACCGGGAATTCGAGATCGCGCGTTATCAAACGTTCAGCGGGGTTTTGCCCTTGGCATAGCTCGGATAAGTTGATTTGTAGGGCGCTTGCTTTCCTCAAAAGGAATTGAACCTGCCGAGGGATTTGTGCAAATTCTGCTGCTGATAGGGTGCGGAATGACTCGCTGATTTGCGGCAAATCTGGCGGCTCTGGAAAGAAGAAAACTGCAATCGGCAACTTGAATGTATCGGCAAGCCGTTCGAGTTGCGGGTAAGTTGGAAAAGTTTCTCCAGCCTCCCATGCCGCGATCTTCGCGAAATTTTCCGTAGCCTCTTCCAGAGAGAACCCGGCACGCTCACGCGCCCAGGTAATCACGCTCGGCGTGACAGGAATTTGCTCTCTAGCCATGCGTCACACTGTGGTGGTTGTGCCTGACCATTTTAATCAACTGTTCGGCAGTCTTGCGATTGCATCCCAAAAGCGAGGCCATGCCAGACACAGTTCCTCGGCCAGAATCCACCATGGCAAATACTATGGCGTACTTGCTCCTCTGTCAAAGCCGGGGCAAACGTGTTGCTTGCCGCGCCGCCTTGTGGCTCTCAGGCCCACATGGGCCCGCTTTGCGCCGTGAATCCCCCTACCCTCTCCGCCCCAGCACCTGGCTTTCGAGCCAGTTGCGGATTTCGGTGTAGCGGGTGTCTTGGTCCAGGATGTCGTCGTCGATGCCGAGCAGCCAGGCGAGGTCGCGGCGGGCGGGGTCTTGGTGGAGGGTGTCGAGCAGGGCGGCGTGTTTGGCCACCGCCGCCTCGTCCTTATGAAAGCCCTGTTCGACCATCGGGGTCTTGAACCGTTCGTACAGCCGGGCGAGCTGGGGGAGGTCGAATTCGGGGTGGTACTGGAGGCCCCAGAAGGTGCCGCCATACGCGGTGATGGACAGGGCCTGGACCCGGCTGTGGGGGTTGGCGGCCAGCACCACGGCGCCCGGCGGCAGGGCGGCGATCTCGTCGAAGTGGATGGCGAAGGAATCGAACGGCCCGGCGCGGCCCCGGAACATGGGGTGGGCGCGGCCCTCGGGCGTCAGTTCGATCTTGCGCGCAAAGCCGATCTCGCGGCCCCGGGGGCTGGCGGCGACGACGCCTCCGGCGGCCACCGCGGCGACCTGCACCGCCCAGCAACTGCCGAAGAAGGGGACCTTGGCCTCGAACACGGCGCGGGCGAAGTCGACCTGGCGGCGAACCTCGGGCACGTCGTTGAAGGCCCGCAGCCCCGAGCCGCCGACCACCACCCCGTCGTAATCGGCCAGCGCGGCGCCGGCGGGCAACACGCAGTCGGGGTCGGCGGCGCACAGGATGTCGGTTATTGCCCCGGGCACGATGTGCTCGATCACCCGGACGTACAGGTCGGCCCCGTTGACGCCGCCATATCTGGTCATCTCGGCGCAGGCGGCGCGGGTGTTGCCCTCGACCACCAGCAGGCGCGGCGCGCCGCCCATCGCCGGACTAGCGCCTCCGGGCCATGGTCGGCAGGACCGACCGCTCGAGCCAGTTGCGGACCTCGATCACCCGGACGTCCTCATTCAGCACGTCGTCGTCGATGCCCAGCAGCCAGGCGATGTCGCCGCGGCCCGAATCCTTATGCAGGGTCTCCAGCAGCTCAACGTAGTCGAGCGCCGCCTGGCGGTCGGCGAAGAAGCCGAGCTCCTTCAACTTGTCGATCCGGCAATAGGTCAGCCGGGCCATCTCTCTGAGATCGTATTCGGGGTGGTACTGGAGCCCCCAGAACACCCCGCCGTCATGAACCACCGACACCGCCTGGACCGGGGTGAAGGCGTTGCCGGCCAGGCATACGGCGCCCGACGGCAGATGGGTGATCTCGTCGACGTGGCTGATGAAGGCGTCGAACACCGAGGCCTTGCCGTCGTACATGGGATGGCCCCGGCCCTCGGGCGTCAGGGCGATCTTGCGGGCGATGCCCATCTCGCGGCCGCGCGGGTTGGCGGCGACCATGCCCCCGGCCGCCACCACCGCGATCTGCGCCGCCCAGCAGCTGCCGAAGCCGGGAATGCCGGCGCCAAAGGCGGCGCGGGCGAAGTCGATCTGGGCGCGGACCTCGGGCACGTCCTCGAACACGGTCAGGCTGCACCCGGTCCAGGCCACCCCGTCGTAGTCGGCCAGCGCCGAGCCCCGGGGCAGGGCGACCCCGGGGTCGGCCGGATAGACGATCTCGCAGCGGGCCCCGGGCAGGATTTTCTCGAGCATGGCGGCGTAGAGGTTGCCGGCCAGCGAGGCGCCGCCGGCCCGCAGCTCGTCGCGGGCCTTCCTGGTGTAGCCTTCGATGACCAGAATGCGGGGGTCGGCGGTCATGGTGTGGGTCCTCTGTTTCCTCCGGCCAGCGAATCAATGGCCGCCGGCAGGTCGGCGTGACGCGCGCACACGGCGTCGGCCGAGGTGGTGTCCGCATCGACGTCGCGGGTCGCGGTGAACAGCACCGCCTTCATGCCCAGCGCCTGGGGGCCCTTGACGTCGTTGTGGTCGCGGTCGCCGACGTGGACCATCTCGGGGATCTCGACGCCGAGCTGACGGGCCGCGGCGGCGAACATCGCCCGGTGGGGCTTGGCGTGTCCGACCTCGTCGGAGAAGGCGAAACCCGAGAAGTACCGCTTGAGGCCGTGGTTCTCCAGCAGCCGTCGCAGCCCGCTGCCCGGGGTGACGATGGCGTCCGAGACGATGCACAGCTTGTAGCGCCCGGCCAGGTCCTCCAGCGCCTTCTTAACCCCGGGGATGGGGTCGGGCGGGATATCGACCTCCATCCGGCCCAGCGCCTCGACCACGCCGGCCATTTCGGCCTCGGGCAGGTCGCGGCCCAAGCCCTCGAGGATCACCTCGATTCGTTTGCTGACGGTCCAGGTGACGGCGTGCTCCTTCCACACGTTGTTGAAGGCGGCCTCGGACACCGACCAGGCCAGCGCGGCCTCCTCGTAGGGAATCGGCCGGTGGCGGTTCAGCGCCTCCCACACCACGTGGCGGCGTTCCTCGGCCTTGGAGCGCAGTCCCCGCGAAAGGCGCTTGGGCTCGTCGGAATCGTCCTCGACGATGGTGTCCCACAGATCGAAGGTCACGGCTTTGATCGATGCGCTCACGGGGAGTCTCCTGGAAACGGTTGGGGAACGGCTCAGGGGTATAATCCGGCGCCGGGACCGTGGCAACCATCTATGGACTCTTGCGCCATTCCCGGGCCCGGCGTTCGGCGAGCTCGATCTGGGAGCGGTTCATCTTGGCGGCCAGCCGCCGGCGGGCCGGCACCGGGTCGAACTTGCGATCGACGGCCTTCGCCTCGGCGGCCTTGGGGATGGCCAGGGTATACCACTTGTAGGCTTCCACGTAGTCACTCTTGACCGCCCACCCCTCCAGGTACATGGCCCCCATCAGGTACTGGGCCGCGGCGTGGCCGCGCCGCGCCGCCTTGAGGTACCAGTTGAAGGCCTCGGCGTAGTCGTTGGGCACGCCGCGGCCCTTGAAGTAAAGCTGGCCCAGCGCGAACTGGGCGTCGATGTGGCGGCCGAAGTTGGCGGCCAGGGTATACCACTCGGCGGCCCGGTAGTAGTTCTGCTTGACGCCTTCGCCCTTCTCGTACATCGCGCCCAGCGCGTACTGGGCGCCGACGTGCCCCTTCTCAGCGGCCCGGGAGAGCCACTTCACCGCCAGCCCCGGATTCGGCTCGACGCCCAGGCCGTCGCGGTAGAAGCGGCCGAGTCCGAACTGGGCCCTGGCGTCGCCCTTCTCGGCCCGCGGCTCCATCGCCTCCAGGCGGGCGGCGTACTGGGCGTGGAGCTTCTCTTGCGGGTCCTCCCGGGAGTCGACCACGGCCAGCCACACCCCGGCCAGGGTCAGCACCGTCGTCGCGATGATTGCCAACACGAGACGTTTCATGGGAACCGCACATTACAACGAACCCGACCCGGGGAGGGCGGGGAATATTATTGGAGTTCGGCCGCCCTCAGCGGAGATGCTTGAGGTTGTGGTCGTTGTCGCCGACCTTGCGGTAGGTGCCATCGTAGGGGTCGGGCCGTTCGTAGCACGAGATGTCGCCCAGCGTGCGGTAGCAATAGACGTTGGGGGCCGGGTTGGGCTCGTCCTCCTCGCAGTAGGTCATGCCCTGGGTGTAGCGGACGCTCGAACAGTTCTTGCCGCTGGTCCACGAGATGATGTGGTCGGTGACGGTCTTGTCGGTGATCATGGTCGAGGCGCCCTCGGCCATGCCGAAGGGCGTACAGGCGCTGAGGCTCAACAGGACCAGAACGGCGGCGGCGGCGGCGAGGCGCATGGGTGTGTTTCCCGGCATTCCCGATCCTCGATCGTGGGCCGTTTGGGTTAAGAACGGGTTAAGGGGTCGCTGCCGACCGGGATTTCAGCTCACGCGCCCGGCGTGGACGGCCCCCGCCGGGTGGGGTACCATTGTCGCCGGCAGGGAGATCGGCCGATGACGCAGCCGCTGCTGGAATGGAAGGACGACTACCTGATCGGCGTCGAATCCCTCGACTTCGAACACCGCGACCTGTTCGCCCGCATCAACGAGCTCCACCAACGACTGGTCCGCTGCGAGGACAAGGCGCTGATCGAGGAAGCCCTCGCCGGCATCCATTCGCGGATGGCCGCCCATTTCGCGCTCGAAGAGAAGTTCATGCGCGACACCGGGTTCCCCAACTACGCCCGCCACAAGAAGGAGCACGTCCGCTTCCTCGACAACATCGTCGAGGTCATCGAGGAGTTCGTCAACGACCCCGGCCTCGGCTACGCCGACACCCTTCTCGCCGAGCTCAGGCACTGGATCATCAACCACGTCCTGACCAGCGACCAGGAACTGAGCGTCAAGGCCGACGGTCAGTCCTCGTCGTCGTAATCGTCGTCATCGTCGTCATCGTCGTCCCGTTTCGAGGGCAGCCACCGGTGGCGGGTCAGGAAGCCGCCGATCCCGGCGCCGATGACGACTGCCAGGACGGCGCCGAATCCGAACCATCCCCAGCCGCCGGACGAGGCCGTTTCCGCCTTCTTCTCCTCCTCCTCGGTGTCCCCGCCGCCGCCCGAGGTCTTCCTGGCCAACTCCTCGGCCAGGTTCGGAACGTCGATCACGATCTGCGGCTTTTCGTTGCCGCCGGTGGGAACGGCGAACGAGAGCTGGCCGAAACAGAGCCGGGAAACCACGTCGTCGTCGGCCAGCTTCAGGAACTCCACCTCGCGGGCGGCCAGCGTGTCGGGAGTCCCGAAATAACGCAGGATGAGGAATTCTTCGTCACCGGACTTGAACCGGAACCCGACGTCGTCGGTCCACCCGTCGCCGTCCAGATCGAGGGTGTAGACCCGCTCCAGCCACAAGTGCTGGCCCCTGATCTCGTAGGTCCCCTGTTCCCAGAACCGCGCCAGTTGACGGTCGCAGGGCGGCTTCGCCGGGGGCAGCCGGCGCGCCGCCTGGTCTTCGCCGTCGCTTGCTTGCGGGGCCAGGGCGCCGGGGGGAGGCGTGTCCGGTTGTTTCCCCTCGCCACCGGCCATCGGCAACTTCCGCGCGGTCCACGTCGGGATGGATTCGTAGCAGAAATCCCCCCTTGCGCCTTCGATGCGCACGGTCTGCCGTTCGACGTCGATGGTGACCCGATAGGTTTCGCCGGTTGCGACGGCCCGTTCGATCATGGGATCGCACTCGACCTCCCTGGCCGCCGCCCCGTCGGCGCCGAACACTCCCGGCCCCACGACCAGGGCCACCGTCAACAGGATCTTCCACGACCACCGGAACGGGGGGGGAAGCAACTTTCGATCGGCGCGATCTTCCACCGCAGCCTCCTTCCCCCCCAGTATTTAGCGCATTCCGGGGCGAAGAGCACTCCATTCCACGATCCACCGGAATTACGCTATGTATAACGTCGGCGTTGATTGCCCCCCCTGTTTTCGGCTAACAATCGGGCCGGCATCGACAACAAGGGACTCTTCATGGCCGCCTTGGAAACCCCGATCTGCGATTTCGGATGGAAGGCCGTCGATTTCAGCCTCGAGGGAACCGACGGCGGGACCTACTCCCTGGCCGACGTCCGCGGCCCCAAGGGGACGCTGGTGATGTTCATCTGCAACCACTGCCCCTATGTCCTGGCCGTCGTCGACCGCCTGGTGCGCGACGTCGGCGAGCTCCAGGCCCACGGCGTCGGGGCCGTCGCCATCATGCCCAACGACCCCCGACAGTACCCGGAGGATTCTCCGGAAAACATGAAGGTCTTCGCCCACACCCACGGCTTCACCTTCCCCTACGTCTTCGACCGCACCCAGCAGACCGCGCGCGCCTACGACGCGGTGTGCACGCCGGAATTCTTCGGCTTCAACGCCGAGCTCGAGTTGCAGTACCGGGGGCGGCTCGACGAATCGCGCAACGCGCCGGCCCCCAGGGACGCCCGGCGCGAGCTGTTCGAGGCCATGATCCGAATCACCGGGACCGGCAAGGGCCCTCAAGATCAAAGCCCCAGCATGGGCTGCTCCATCAAGTGGCGCACCTGACTAGTACAGTACGGTGGGTTTGCCTTCCGCCGCCAAGCGGGATATTTTAGCCGCCGCCAGCAACGGCGCCCCATCGCGCCAAGGACACTAGCTTGACATTCGGAGGTTGACGTGGCCGAGCCCACCCAAGACGGCTTTTTTCGGGAGATCGACGAGGAGCTGCGCCAGGAGCACTACGCCAAGCTGTGGAAGCTCTACGGCAAGTACGTGATCGCCGTGGCCCTCGTCCTGATCGTCTCCGTCGCCGGCTACCAGGGTTGGCGGGCCTACGGCCTCAAGACCCGCGCCGCCCACGGCGAGCGCTTCGCCGAGGCCATGATGCTGGCCGGCGGCGGACAGGTGGACGGGGCGCTGGGGGCCTTCGCCGGGATCGCCGCCGATGCCGGGGGGGGCTATGCCATGCTGGCCCGTTTCCAGGAGGCGGCGCTGCGCGCGCGCAACGGCGACACACAGGGAGCGGCGGCGGCATACCGCCGGCTGGCCGGCGACGGCGGGCTGGACGCCGTGTACCGCGACCTGGCGACGGTGCTGGTCGTGATCCACGAAATGGACGGCGGCGACCCCGGGACGCTGAGCCGCCTGCTGGAGCCGTTGACCGCCGACGCCAACCCCTGGCGCCACAGCGCCAAGGAACTCAGCGCGGTGCTGGCCGAACGGAACGGCGATCGCGACACCGCGCGCGAGCTGTTCGCCTGGCTTGCCGCCGACGCCGCGACGCCCCGGGACATGCGGGCCCGGGCCGGCGAGATGCTGGCCGCGCTGGGTCGGTGACCGGCGCCGGAAGGCTCGAGGAGACAAAGGAAGGCGCGATGTATCGGACCGTTCTCATCGTTTCGACCCTGCTGCTGGTGAGTGCCTGCGGCACCTGGTTCGGCGAGGCCGATGATCCGCCGTTGCCCGGCAAGCGGATCTCGGTGCTCCTCCACCAACGGGTCCTGGCCCCCGATCCCAACCTGGCGGACAGCGAGATCCTGCTGCCGGCGCCGACGGCGGTCCCCGACTGGCCGCAGCCCGGCGGCTACGCCAACCACGCCATGCACCACGTCCTGGTCAACGACGTCCTCGAACCGGCCTGGCAGTCCGACGCCGGGGCCGGGTCCGACGACGAGGAACGCCTGATCAGCTCGCCCGTGGTCGCCGCCGGCAAGGTCTTCACGATGGACGCCGAGACCAATATCAGCGCCTTCGACGCCCAATCGGGACGCCGCCTGTGGCAGGTCGAGCTGACCCCGGACGAAGAGGACGACGGCCACATCGGCGGCGGCATCGCGTTCGACGACGGTCGTCTCTACGCCACCACCGGCTTCGCCCAGGTCATCGCCCTCGACCCCGAGACCGGGGCCGTGATCTGGCGCCAGAGGGTGGGCGGACCTATGCGCGCCGCGCCGACGGTGCGCGGCGGCCGGGTCTTCGTGGTGACCATCGACAACAAGCTGTACGCGCTCAGCACCGCCGACGGCGGCACCCTGTGGACCCACAGCGGCATCACCGAGCCGGCCAGCCTGCTCGGCGGCGCCAGCCCGGCGGTCGACGCCGGGGTGGTGGTGGTCCCCTATTCGTCCGGCGAACTGATCGCCCTGAAGGTGGAAAACGGCCGGGTGCTGTGGGCCGACTCGCTGGCCTCGGTGCGCCGCTCGGGCTCCGTGATCTCGCTGTCCCACATCCGCGGCCGGCCGGTGATCGACCGCGGCCGGGTCTTCGCCATCAGCTACGCCGGGACGATGGTGTCGATCGACCTGCGCAGCGGACGCCGCATCTGGGCCCGCGATATCGGCGGCATCGAAAGCCCGTGGGTGGCCGGCGACTACATCTACGTGCTGACCAACGACACCGAACTGGTCGCCCTGTCGCGAAAGGACGGCCGCATCCACTGGGTCCAGATGCTGCCGCGCTACGAGGGCGAAGACGACAAGGACGACCCCATCATCTGGACCGGTCCCATCCTCGCCTCCGACCGCCTGATCGTCGCCGGCTCCCACGGCATGGCCCTGGCGGTGTCGCCGTATTCGGGGCGGTTCCTGGGCCGGGTCGAGATGCCCGACGGGATTTCCGTGACCCCGGTGGTCGCCGACGGCAGTATCTACTTCCTGTCCGACGACGCCGAGCTGATAGCCTACCGCTAACGGCCTCGGCGGGAGCCGTGGACCATGACCTTCACCGTCGCCATCATCGGCCGCCCCAACGTCGGCAAGTCGACCCTCTTCAACCGCCTGGTCGGACGCCGGCTGGCGATCGTCGACGACACCCCGGGGGTGACCCGCGACCGCCGCGAGGGCGAGGCCCGGCTCGGCGACTTGCGGTTCACCGCGATCGACACCGCCGGCCTCGAGGAGGCCGCCGGCGAGACCCTCGAAGCGCGCATGCTGGCCCACACCGAACGGGCCGTGGAGGCGGCCGACGTCGCCCTGCTGCTGATCGACGCCCGGGTCGGGCTGACGCCGCTGGACGAACACTTCGCCGACTGGCTGCGCCGCCACGGGACGCCGGCGGTACTGGTCGCCAACAAGTGCGAGGGCGGCGGCGGCGAGGCCGGTCTGCTCGAGGCCTACGCCCTGGGGCTGGGCGATCCGCTGGCGGTGTCGGCCGAACACGCCCTGGGCATGGACGACCTGTACGACGCCCTGGCGCCCTATGGGGAGGAGGAGGACGCCGCCGAGCCCCGGGAAGGCGAGGACGGCGACACGGCGTTGCAGTTGGCCGTGGTCGGGCGGCCCAACGTCGGCAAGTCGACCCTGGTCAACCGCCTGCTCGGCGAGGACCGCATGCTGACCGGCCCCGAGCCGGGTATCACCCGGGACGCCATATCGGTGTCGTGGAGCTTCCGCGGGCGGCGGGTGCGCCTGGTCGATACCGCCGGGCTGCGCCGCAAGTCGCGAATCGCCGGACGCCTGGAGGGGCTGTCGGTGGGCGACAGCCTGCACGCCATCCGCTTCGCCCACGTCGCGGTGCTGGTGCTCGACGCCCGGGCGGCTCTCGAGAAGCAGGACCTGGCCATCGCCCGGCGGGTGATCGAGGAGGGCCGGGGACTGGTCATCGCGCTCAACAAGTGGGACCTGGCCGGGGACAGGAAGCGGGTCCGGCGCGACCTGGCCGAGCGCCTGGAACGCTCCCTGCCCCAGGTCCGCGGCATCCCGGTGGTGGTCTGCTCGGCGCTCACCGGGCGCGGGGTGGATAAGCTGTTGCCCGCGGTGCTGGACCTCCACGAGCTGTGGAACCGGCGGGTTGCGACGGGCCCGCTGAACCGTTGGCTGGGGGAGGTCGTCGGCAGCCACCCGCCGCCGGTCAGCCGGGGCCGGCGCATCCGCCTGCGCTACGCCACCCAGGCCAAGAGCCGCCCCCCCACCTTCGTCCTCTTCGCCAGCCGCCCCGAGGGCCTGCCGGACTCTTATCTCCGCTACCTGACCAACTCCCTGCGCGAGGCCTTCGGCCTGCCCGGCGTGCCGATCCGCATGCACCTGCGCAAGGGCCGCAACCCCTACGGGGGAAGGAAATAGGGAAGTCGGTGCTATGGGACCAACCATCGGCCAGCGGGGCGCCACCGAGTTCCTGGTCCAGACCGGCGACGACACCGGGCGCGTCGTCGATCTGGAGGGGGGGACCATCGACACCGTGCTCGATCTCGGCGCCGAGCTGGCCGGCGGCGGCTGGGACGCCGTGTCCGACCCCGCGGGCGCCGCCGTTGCCCGCCGCCGGGTCGCCGAATCCGAGGCCCGCTGGCGGGCCAAGGCCGGCGTCGTCTCGAACATCCGGCTGGACACCGAACCCAGGAAATGATCCACCTGTCGAGCGAAGGTGCGGGATGCCACCCTGGATGGAATTCGAACGATCGAATTGGGAATGAAGGAAAATGACGGAAAAGAAGGAAATTAAGGAAGTCGACCGGCTTTTTCAGGTGTTCCTGTCGAAATCGATGCCGTATTTGACCGGAAAGCACAAGAAAGCCGTCCTCAAACACCTCAACAAGGAGTTCAGGAAGGTCTCCGACGGCAAGGCCAAGAACCTCATCGAACGCGCCGAGGCGGAGTTCGGGGTCAGCCTGGCCAAGCAGTTCAAGGCCATCGAACTCGCCGAACGCAGCCGCTGGGGAAAACGGATTTCCGGGAAGAAATAGGCTCTTCGACGATCGAAGCGGAAGCGGCCTGGGCCGGCCTGCCGGGGCTACCCCCCGCCGCGCCGGTAGGCGGTTTCGAAGCGGGCCAGGGTGGCGGCGGCCGCGTCCTCGGTGAAGCCGGTGAATGTCAGCCGGACGTGCGTCACCGGCAGGGTCAGGCTGGCGACGCGACGCCGGGATTCCTCGGACAGCGTGATCTCGATGCGCCGCCCGCCGCCGGCCTCGACGGTGATCCGGCGGCCCGCGACCTGGAACTCCAGGCCGTCGAGCGCGCCGGGCAGCAGGCGCAGGAAGTCGCGGTGGGAAATCCCCATCTCCTTGTCGAAGACCAAGCTTCGGGGTTTGCGGTTAATACCAAGGCGCACTGATAATGACCCATAGAGATCGCCTCGGCGTGCCGCCGGGTAGGAGGAAAG
>CAZWEZ010000029.1:0-36007 GCA_964632795.1 uncultured Thalassospiraceae bacterium
ACCCGTGCGCGGCCAACCCGTGCGCGGCCAACCCGTGCGCGGCCAACCCGTGCGCGGCCAACCCGTGCGCCGGGGGCGCCGCCGTCGAGGTCAGCGACGACGAGGCCAAGGCCGCCTACGACAGTATCAGCGCCAAGATACGCGCCGGCTACGCCGCTTCCGGCCTCCCCGTGGCTGCCCAGTATTACAACTGGAAGCGCTACAACAGGGTTCCCTACGTATCCGAGACCCACGGCGCGCGCCTCGTCAACAACTTCGCCAACGACGTGGCCAAGGCTTACGGCCGGTTCGAAAAGGCGGGCGTCATGCCGGTGGGTTCGATCCTGGCCAAGGACAGCTTCAAATTGACGGCGGCCCAACCCTGCGCCGCCCCGACCAAGGCGCAGCCCGGCCCCCTGTTCATCATGGAAAAGATGGAGGCCGGATTCAACGCCGCGAGCGGCGACTGGCGGTACACCATGGTCATGCCCGACGGATCGATATACGGCATCACCAAGGGAAAGGGCTCGGCGAAGATGGATTTCTGCGCCGAGTGCCACATGGGTGCCGACGTCGACAGCATGTTCTTCATGCCGGAAGAATACCGGTGAGGTTGAGGATAGGCGGGGCGCCCGGTGACCGGGTTGTCCCTCTTTGTTCTCGCCGAGGGCGGCGTCTCCCACCGTCCTGAACCGGGGGATCGCCGAGGCTAGGAAGCGATAATGCAACCTGTTTTCCGCTTACCCCTGGCGGCTTTGGCCGCCCTTCTCGTCGTTTTCGCCCGCCCCGGGGCGGAAGCCCTCGCCGAGCCGTCTTTCGAGGGCTCTTATGCCAAGTTCACTACCGCCAGTCCGCCGACCGAGGTTCCCGAGATATCCTTTTACGACTCGGAAGGCGCCGAACACACCCTCTCGGAATACCGAGGCCGGGTCGTGCTGGTGAACTTCTGGGCCACGTGGTGTCTGGCCTGCATCGTGGAAATGCCGGAGCTCGGGCGCTTGCAGGCGGAACTCGGCGGCGACGATTTCACTGTCCTGACCCTCTCCCAGGATACGGCCGGTGCCGCGGTCGTACGCCGGTTCCTCGAATCGCGCGGGCTCGACAACCTGCCTCTGCTCTTCGACAAGAACAGAAAACTGGGCCTGGCCTTCGATCAGAGCCTCTTGCCGACGTCGGTGCTCATCGACGCGGAAGGCCGCGAGGTGGGCCGGCTCGTCGGACCCGCCGAATGGTCCTCGCCCAGGGCGATGGCCTTGATCAGCCGATTTACGCGCGGCAAGTGAAAGTGATTCCCGTGTGGCGGCCCGGATGCCGGTTCGCCCGCCTCTGCCGCTGCCTTCATGTCCTCGCGATTGCCGCCGCGTCGGCCCTCCCCCTCGCTTTGGCGGCCACCGGAAAGGAGGGCGCGATCCCGGTTCCGGCCACGGTGGAGATCCCGGCCGGACCCTTCATCATCGGCTCCGACGGGGACGAGCGCGAGGCCGCCTACAGGCTGGACGAGGCGGCCTACGGGCACGACGGCACGCGCAACGCCGGGTGGTACGAAGGCGAGCGCAAGCGCGAAAGGGTCGGCACCGGCGCCTATGCGATCACCATAACCCCCATCGCCAACGCCCAGTACGCCGCCTTCGTCGCCGACGCCGGCCACCGGGAGCCCGATGTCGATGCCGCGACCTGGGCGGCCTACAAACTGATCCACCCTTACGAGCGCACGCGGCGTCATGCCTGGCTCGGCGGATACCCGCCCGAGGGGCGCGCGGAGCATCCGGTGGTAATGGTGTCCCACGGCGACGCCGTGGCATATGCCGCGTGGCTTTCGAGGCGGACCGGCAAGCGTTGGCGCCTCCCCAGCGAGGAGGAATGGGAAAAGGCGGCGCGCGGCGCCGACGGTAGGCGGTTTCCCTGGGGCGACGGTTTCGACGCCGGGAAACTGAACAGCCATGACCTGGGTCCTCTCGATACGTTGCCCGTGGGTCTTTTCCCCGGCGGCGCGAGCCCCTTCGGCATGCTGGACGCCGCCGGTCAGGTGTTCGAATGGACGGCCACGGCCGCCGGCCCGGGCCGTTACATCGTCAAGGGCGGATCGTGGGACGACAGGGGCTGCGGAGTATGCCGGCCGGCGGCGCGCCATTCCCGGCCCGAGGATGTCAAACACATCCTGATCGGCTTTCGGCTGGTGCGGGAGAATTAGCCCGGTCGTTCGGGGGTGGAAAGGCCCCTTTCGCGGCCGGCCGCGCCGAGTCATGATGGGGAAACGACCGCCGGAGGGAATCGACGACCATGGCCATCCTCAAGATCGCCCGCATGGGGCATCCGGTCCTGCGCTGCCCGGCCGAGCCGATCGCCGATCCGACGGCGTCCGAGGTCGAGGCGCTGATCGACCACATGATGGAGACCCTGGACGACGCCGGCGGGGTTGGACTGGCCGCGCCCCAGGTCCACATCTCCAGGCGGCTGGTGATCTTCCGCGTCCCGTCCAGCCGGGAGGCGGCCGAGCGCTACCGGGACTCGGGGCTGTCCGAGGACGATGCCGAGGTCGCGCTGACGGCGCTGATCAACCCCGAGATCGAGCCCCTGGACGACGACCTCGAATGGGCCTGGGAGAGCTGCCTGTCGGTGCCCGGGCTGAGCGGCGAGGTGGCGCGCCATCGCTCCATCCGCTACCGCTGGCGGACAGTCGGCGGCGAGGCCCGCGAGCGCACCGCCGAGGGCTTCCACGCCCGCGTCGTCCAGCACGAGTGCGACCACCTGGACGGCATCCTGTACCCCATGCGGATGACCGACATGAGCCGCTTCGGCTTCGCCGAGGAGCTCCGCCGCTACCCCCTTGACGGCGACGACGAGGAAAATGGCGACGGCGAGGAAAACGGCGACGACTGATGGCCCGGGGTGGCCCCATTATCAGTGCCTCTTGGTATAATACCAGCGGACAGAGACACTGACCTGTGGGCATCCTTCGACACGCGAGCTTCGCTCGCTGCTCAGGATGAGGTTTCTATTCGTTTTTCAACAACAATCTCATCCTGAGCAGCCGCGCAAGCGGCGTGTCGAAGGATGGTCGGGGGAGTCAGTGATTGTGGCCTCTTGGTATAAGGCGGAAAAATCGAAAAAAACGGGACTCGGTTTTTTAACCGAGCCCCGTGTAGAGGTGGGGGGAAGGTACCTGCCTCGTTCAGAGGCAGGCGGCAGGAAACATCGTTAGCGGTCGCGGGTGAACGGCATGTCCTCGCCGGCGCCCTTCGAAGGGTATAAACAATGCCATAAAATCGATATTGGAATGGTGACAGACGTTTGCAACTTTCGCCATTCACTTCCGATCAACAGGACGTGAAGACGCTCAGTCGGTTGCGTGGGGCAGGGGGAACGGCCGATATTCGGCGAGAGGGGCGGGGCGAGGCCCTCAAGCCCGGCGAAACGCCGATGATGTAGCCGCCGCCAGCAGCATCGCGTCCCCGCCCGGGGCGGCGAGGAGCGACAGCCCCAGCGGCAATCCATCGACCCCGGCCAGCGGCCCGCCGGGCGCGCCGTCGAGCCTCAGGTCGGCGTCGAAGAAGGCGTTGAGGGGATCGTCCACGGCGCCCCTACTCGGGGGTTTCGGGAGCGGCGGCGGTCTGTTGGGCGCGGAAGCGGTCCACCGCCCCGGCCACCTCGGCGTCGCCCAGGGCGATGATGGCGGCGGCCAGCAGGGCGGCGTTGACCGCCCCGGCCTTGCCCACGCCGAGGGTTCCGACCGGGATTCCACCGGGCATCTGGACCATCGACAGCAGGGCGTCCAGCCCGCCCATCAGCTTGCCGTCCATCGGCACCCCGAGGACCGGCAGCGGGGTCAGGGCGGCCAGCGCCCCGGGCAGCGCGGCGGCCATCCCGGCGCCGGCGACGATCACCTTCAGCCCCCGCTCCCTGGCCCGGGTCGCGTAGTCGTGCAGGCGGTCCGGGGTGCGGTGGGCGGAAATTACTTGAATCTCGTGGGCAACGCCCAGGCTGTCCAGGGTTTCGGCGCAGTGGCGCATGGTCGGCCAGTCGGAGCGGCTGCCCATGACGATGCCGACGGTGGGGGAGGGATTGTTCATGGGCCGACTCCGGGGCTGGTCTCTGTGGGGCGATTCCGTGGTAATCTATATGCGACCGTCGTTTCAGTACAGGGTGAAGGCCATGGAAGTGACCAGGGCGGACGGTTCCGCCCCCCCCGGCACCGGCGAGGGGCGCAAGGAGTCCAAGCGGCGCAAGGACGTCCCCGGCGTCGAGGACGCCGCCCCCACCGGGGAGCGCCCCGACGCGGTGTCGATCTCGGGGCTGCCCGTCGACATGCTGACCCCCGAGGTCCGTCGCGTGGTCGACGCCATGGTCGGCGAGATCGAGCGCCTGCGCCGCGAGCTGGAGTTCGCCGCCGGGCGCGAGGACTACCTCAAGGAGCTGGTCGACAACCACCCCTTCCTGCCGGTCCTCAACCGCCGCGCCTTCCTGCGCGAGCTGGGCAACGTGTTGGGCCACGCCGAGTTCCTGAAGACGCCTGCCTGCCTGCTGTGTCTGCATTTGGTCAACGGCGAGGAGGTGAGGCGGCGGCTCGGCCGCCAGGTCCTCGACCGGGCGCTGGCCCACCTCTGCGCCGCCCTCCTCGGCGCGCTGCACCCGACCGACATCGTCGGCAACCTGGGGAGCAACGATTTCGGCGTCATCCTGTTGATCGGGGATCCGGAAACGGTCGTCGCCAAGGAGGCGGCCGTGGTCGAGGCCATCCACCTCAATCCCCTGCACTGGCGCAAGAAGACGGTCCCCCTCGAGGTCGTCACCGGAACCCGAGTCCTGGAGGTCGGGGTCAGCCCCGAGGTGGTGCTGGCCGAGGCCGACCGCGACCTGATCGCCCGTCTCCCGGCGACGAAAGGCCACTAGGCGTGAAGGGGGCTCAGGCGATGATGTCGGGCAGCAGGCGGTTTTCCAGATGGTTGATCTGGTCCTTGAGGGCCAGCTTGCGTTTCTTGAGCCGTTGGACCTGCAACTGGTTGAAGGGACCGCCTTCGGTGATGTGGGCGATCACGTCGTCCAGGTCTCGGTGTTCGATCTTCAACTCGGCCAGTTTTTTCTTGATCTCTTCGGTATCGTCCATCGCGCGCCAAGTCCGTTGAAAGAGGCTCCGCCATCATACCAAAATAAATCCGATAACGGTAATCCTGTTGCGGCCTAACCCGGGGGCCAGTTAGGAGAACCCACGACATGACCGACTCCAACGTTTCCCGTATCGGGATCCTGACCAGCGGCGGCGACTGCGCCGGGCTGAACGCCGCCATCCGGGCGGTGACCAAGCACGCGGTGGAGACCTACGGCTGGGAAGTCATCGGCATCAAGGAAGGCACCCGCGGCCTGATGGAGCGCCCGCCGCTGATCGAGAAGCTGAGCCTGAGGATTTTCACCGGCAACGTCCTGCGCCTGGGCGGCACCATCCTCGGCACCGTGAACAAGGGCGATCCGTTCGCCTTTCCGATGCCCGACGGGACCACGCTCGACCGTTCCCAGGAGGTCATCGACGGCTTCCGCGCTCTCGACCTCGACGCCCTGATCGGCGTCGGCGGCGACGGCTCCATGAAGATCCTTAGCCGCCTCGCCCAACAGGGGGGAATCCGGTTCGTCGGCATCCCCAAGACCATCGACAACGACGTCGCGTTCACCGAGTTCTCGGTCGGCTTCGCGACCGCCGTCGACACCGCCGTCGACGCGCTGGACCGCCTCCAGCCGACGGCGGCCAGCCACCACCGGGTGATGATCCTCGAGGTCATGGGCCGCGACGCCGGCCACCTGGCGCTGAACGCCGGGATCGGCGGCGGCGCCGACGTCATCCTGATCCCCGAGATCCCCTATTCGATCCACAAGGTGGCCGACAAGATCATCGACCTCAGGAACAAGGGGCGCAACCATGCCCTGGTGGTGTGTTCCGAAGCCATCAAACTGGCCTCGGGGGAGGCGGTGGTCCAGGCCCACGCCGACGGCGAGGTTCGCTACGGCGGGGTCGGCCACATGCTGGGCGAACGGATCGCCGAACTGACCGCGGCCGAGACCCGGGTCACCGTCCTCGGCCACGTCCAGCGCGGCGGCGCGCCGAGCAGCCGCGACCGCATCATCGCCTCGGCCTTCGGGGTCCATGCGGTGGACCTGGTCGCCCAGGGCCGCACCGACCGCATGGTCGCCTGGCAGCATCGCGAGGTGGTCGACGTGCCGCTGGAGGAGGTGGTCACCCGCTACCGTTCGGTCGAGGTCGGGGGCACCCTGGTGCGCACCGCGCGGGGCCTCGGCATCTGCCTGGGCGATTGAGCGGAAGGGGGGAAAGAGCACTCCGCATCTGGCTTTTTCATGACCGAGGGCTTATATTCATGACTACGGGAGCCCCGTTCTTTTGAGAGGAGAGCCTGCCATGAGCATGGCCGAGAGGATCGAAGCACTGAAGGCCGAACATCAAGCACTCGAAGCCGCCCTCGACGAAGAAAACAAGCGCCCCAGACCCGACGAGATACAGATTCACACCCTCAAAAAACGAAAACTCCGAATCAAGGACGAGATCGTCTCCCTGTCCGGGTGAGCACACCCCCGAAGCGGCCGCCGGGGCTCAGAGTTCCCTGGCCCGTTCACGCAACTTGAACTTCTGAACCTTGCCGGTGTTGGTCTTGGGGATTTCTCCGAAGACCACCTGGCGCGGGCACTTGTAGTGGGCCAGGTGGTCGCGGCAGAAGTCGATGATCTCCTGCTCGCCGAGGTCCGCGCAGCCCTCCTTCAGCTCGACGAAGGCGCACGGCGTTTCGCCCCATTTGTCGTCGGGCTTGGCGACCACCGCCGCCGCCATCACCGCCGGGTGCTTGCGGATCGCGTCCTCGACCTCGATCGATGAGATGTTCTCGCCTCCCGAGATGATGATGTCCTTCGAGCGGTCCTTGATCTGCAGGTAGCCGTCGGGATGGAGCACCGCCAGGTCGCCGGAATGGAACCAGCCCCCGGCGAAGGCCTCCTTGGTGGCCGACGGGTTCTTGAGATAGCCCTTCATGACGATGTTGCCGCGGAACATGATCTCGCCCACCGTCTCGGCGTCGGCCGGCACCGTGGTCATGGTCTCGGGGTCCATCACGGCGAGGTCCTGGAGCACGTGGTAGCGCACCCCCTGGCGCGCGCGCAGGCGCATCTGCTCGTCGATCGGCAGCTCGTCCCATTCCCGGTGCCAGGCGCAGAACACGGCCGGGCCGTAGGTCTCGGTCAGGCCGTAGGCGTGGGTCACGTCGAAGCCGTTGCGGTGCATCGCCTCCAGGGTCGTCGGCGGCGGCGGGGCGGCGGCCGTCATCACGTTGACGGTGTGGTCGAAATCGCGCCGCTCCCGGTCCGAGGCGTTGACGATGAAGTCGAGCACGATCGGCGCCCCGCAGAAGTTGGTCACCCCGTGGTCGGCGATGGCGTCGAAGATGGCCCCCGCCTCGACCCGGCGCAGGCAGACGCTGGTCCCGGCGACGGCGGCCAGGGTCCACGGGAAGCACCAGCCGTTGCAGTGGAACATGGGCAGCGTCCACAGGTAGACCGGGTGATGGCCCATGTTCCAGGCGACCACGTTGCCGAGCCCGTTCAGGTAGGCGCCCCGGTGGTGGTAGACCACCCCCTTGGGGTTGCCGGTGGTGCCCGAGGTGTAGTTGAGCGAGATCGCCTGCCATTCGTCGTCCGGCAGGCTCCACGCGAAGTCGGGGTCGCCCTCGGCGAGGAACGCCTCGTAGTCCTTCTCGCCCACCCTCTCGCCGCCATCGGGGGCCAGGGCGTCGTCGATGTCGATGACCACGATATCGCGGCCCAGCTTTTCGAGCGCCCCCTTGGCGGCGGGCGAGAACTCGGTGTCGGTGATCAGCACCTTGGCCCCGCCGTGATCGAGGCAGAAGGCGACCGCCTCGGCGTCGAGGCGGACGTTGAGCGTGTTCAGCATCCCGCCGGTCATCGCCACCGCGAAGCTGGCCTCGTAGATTTCGGGCGTGTTGGCGGCTATCACCGCCACCGTGTCGCCGAGTCCCACCCCGCGCCCGGCCAGGGCTCCGGCCAGCCGCCGGCAGCGGGCGTAGGTCTCGGCCCAGGCGTAGCGGCGCTCGCCGTGGATCACCGAGGGATGGTCCGGATAAATCGCCGCCGCCCGCTCGATGAAGCTCAGCGGCGACAACGCGGTGTAGTTGGCGGGGGTCTTGGCGAGATCGGTCTCGTAGGGATTGATGGACATGGTTCCCGAACTCCTGCCGGTTCTTCCCATGATAGCCGCCTGTTCCGAGCCGACAAAGCGGCTTTGCATTGAAGGCCGATTTGCCGCAAAATCCGGAAACTCGACAAAGCGCGAAGAAAAACAGGAAATTCAGGGAGGCGAAAGCCAGGATCATGACCGACCGCTACATGGAAGCCCATGCCCGCTCGCTCGACGACCCGGATGGGTTCTGGGGCGAGGCGGCCGAGGACATCCACTGGATCAGGAAGTGGGACAAGGTCCTCGACGACTCCAACAAGCCGTTCTACCGCTGGTTCACCGGCGGCGTCCTCAACACGTGCTACAACGCGCTCGACCGCCATGTCGAGGATGGACGGGCCGACCAGGCGGCGTTGATCTACGATTCGCCGGTCACCGACACCATCCGCACCTACACCTACCGGGAACTGCGCGACGTCGTCGCCCGTTTCGCCGGGGTGCTGGCCGGCCAGGGGGTGGCCAAGGGCGACCGGGTGATCATCTACATGCCGATGGTGCCCGAGGGGATGATCGCCATGCTGGCCTGCGCGCGGATCGGCGCCGTCCATTCGGTGGTCTTCGGGGGCTTCGCGGCCAACGAGCTGGCGATCAGGATCGACGACGCCAAGCCCAAGGCGATCGTCTCCGCCTCGTGCGGCATCGAGGCCGGGCGGATCATCGAGTACAAGCCCCTGCTCGACGGGGCGATCGAAGCCGCCGCCTACAAGCCGGCGACCTGCATCATCCTGCAACGGCCCCAGGCCGTCGCCGAGTTGACCGCCGGGCGCGACCTCGACTGGGACCAGGCCATGAAGGCGGCCTCGCCCGCCGACTGCGTGCCGGTGGCCGCCACCGATCCGCTCTACATCCTCTACACCTCGGGCACCACCGGCATCCCAAAGGGCGTGGTGCGGGACAACGGCGGCCACCTGGTGGCCCTCAAGTGGACCATGAAGGCGGTCTACGACGTGGACCCGGGAGACGTCTACTGGGCGGCGTCGGACGTCGGTTGGGTGGTCGGCCATTCCTACATCGTCTATGCGCCGCTGTTCCACGGCTGCACCACGATCCTGTTCGAGGGCAAGCCGGTCGGCACCCCGGACGCCGGGGTGTTCTGGCGGGTGATCTCCCAGCACAAGGTCAAGGTGATGTTCACCGCGCCGACCGCGTTCCGCGCCATCAAGCGCGAGGACCCCGATGCCGAGCTGATGAAGAAGTACGACCTGTCCGACTTCAAGACCCTGTTCCTGGCCGGCGAACGGCTGGACCCGGACACCCTCCACTGGGCCGAAAGCAACCTCGGCACCGACGTCATCGACCACTGGTGGCAGACCGAGAGCGGCTGGCCGATGGCCGCCAACTGCATCGGCCTGCACCACTACCCGATCAAGCCCGGCTCGCCGACCAAGCCGGTGCCGGGCTGGGACGTGCGGGTCGTCGACGCCCAGTGCAAGGAGATGGCGACCGGCGACATCGGCGCCATCGTGGTCCGCCTGCCGATGCCCCCGGGAACCCTGCCCACCCTGTGGAACGCCGACGACAAGTACATCGAATCCTACCTCGCCGAATTCCCCGGCTACTACAAGACGGCGGACGCCGGGTTCTTCGACGAGGACGGCTACATCTCGATCATGGCCCGCACCGACGACATCATCAACGTCGCCGGCCACCGGCTGTCCACCGGCGGCATGGAAGAGGTGCTGTCCAACCACCCCGACGTTGCCGAATGCGCCGTCATCGGGGTCGCCGACCAGCTCAAGGGGCAGCTTCCGCTGGGCTTCCTGGTGCTGAAGGCGGGCGTCGAGCGGCCCCACGGCGAGATCGTCGCCGAGGTGGTCAAGATGGTCCGCGAGCGGATCGGCCCGGTGGCCGCCTTCAAGCAGGCGACGGTGATCCAGCGCCTGCCCAAGACCCGCTCGGGCAAGATCCTGCGTGGCACCATGCAGAAGATCGCCGACAACGAGGACTACAAGATACCCGCCACCGTCGACGACCCCGCCATCTTCGACGAGATCGCCGAAGCCCTGGAAAGCGTCGGCTACGGCAAGGCGCGCGCGTAAGCGGGTTTGATTTCGACGGGGCCGGTCGACCAACACCGTCAACTACTCGAGCGAACTGCCCCTCGCCCAGGGCATTCCCTTTGGTTCGGTGGGCTGATACCGGCGGTCAGGCCTGTTCCGGCTCCGGCTTTGCCGCCGGTTCGCTTGCCGGCTCCGGCTCCGTCACCGGTTCCGCCGCTGGCTCCGGCTCCGGCTTTGCCGCCGGTTCGCTTGCCGGCTCCGGCTCCGCCGCCGTTTCCGCCGCCGGCTCCGGCTCCGGCTTTGCCGCCGGTTCGCTTGCCGGCTCCGGCTCCGTCACCGGTTCCGCCGCTGGCTCCGGCTCCGGCTTCGCCGCCGGTTTGTCTTCGGCCGGTTTCTTGCCGTGGACGGTGCCGGCGCGGGCGCGGGCGATGTCGACCGCCTTCTCCAGGTCGGCCCCCGAACACAGGCCCAGGGCGACCGGGTTCTGGGGCTTGATATTGATGGTGTTCCAGTGGCTCTTGTCGCGGATCGTGTTGATGGTCGGCTTGGTGGTGCCGATCAGCTTGGAGATCTGAGCGTCGGACAGCTCGGGGTAGTTCTTGAGCAGCCAGGAAATCGCGTCGGGCCGGTCCTGGCGCTTGGAGACCGGGGTGTAGCGGGCGCCCGTGGGCTTGCTCCGGGGCATCAGCACGCTGGGCGCCGCCGCCACCAGCCGGGCCTCGGGATCGGCCGAGCAGCGGTCGATCTCGTCCTGGGTCAGCTCGCCGTTGGTGATCGGGTCCAGGCCCTGCATGCCGATCGCCACCTCGTTGTCGGCGATCGCCTGCACCTCGAGCGGATGCAGGCCGCAGTATTCCGAGACCTGCTCGAAGGTGAGGGCCGTGTTCTCGACCAGCCAAACGGCCGTCGCCTTGGGCATGAGGGGATGCGCCATCGTCGGTGACCTTGTTGTGGATACCCGAATGCACGTCACCCCCGGACTACCGGGGGTGACTTGACTTAATCGGCCTCTATATAGCCCCGGGACGGGCGCCGGGTCAAACCGGGTTTGACCGCTGGTATCAGGGGACCAGCATGATTTTTCCGATGTGGACGCTGCTCTCCATGAGACGGTGGGCCTCGGCGGCCTCGGCGAGGGGGAAGGTGGCGTGGACCACCGGGCGAATCCGGCCGTCGGCGATCAGCGGCCATACGCGTTCCTTCAGCGCGGCGGCGATCTCGCCCTTGCGCTCGACCGAGCGCGGGCGCAGCGTCGAGCCGGTGATGGTCAGGCGCTTGAGCATCACCTCCATGAAGTCGATCTCGGCCCGGCTGCCGGCGAGGAAGGCGATGGAAACCAGCCGCCCGTCAACCGCCAGGGCCTTGATGTCGCGGGCCAGGTAGTCGCCGCCGACCATGTCCAGCACCACGTCCACCCCATGGCCGCCGGTGAACTCCTTGGCCGCGGCGACGAAGTCCGCGTGCCGGTAGTTGACCGCCCGTTCGGCGCCCAGCTCCAGGCAGGCGGCGCATTTCTCGTCGCTCCCGGCGGTGACCATGACCCGCGAGCCGAGGCGGTCGGCGATCTGGATGGCGGCGGTGCCGATGCCGCTGGAGCCGCCGTGGACCAGCAGGCTCTCGCCCGCCTTCAGGGCGGCGCGCTCGAAGACGTTGGTCCACACGGTGAAGAAGGTCTCGGGCAGGGCCGCCGCGTGGACCATGTCCAGGCCGTCGGGGACCGGCAGGCACTGGGGCGCCGGGGCGGCGCAGTATTGGGCGTAGCCGCCGCCGGCGACCAGCGCGCACACCGCGTCGCCAGGCTTCCAGGCGCCGACCCCGTCGCCGCTCTCGGCCACCGTACCGGCGATCTCCAGGCCGGGGATGTCGGTGACGCCGGGGGGCGGCGCGTAGTGCCCCTGGCGCTGGATGACGTCGGGGCGGTTGACGCCGGCCGCCGCGACCTCGATCAGCACCTCGCCGGGGCCCGGGCGGGGCAGCGGGCGGCGGCAGGGGGTCAGGACCTCGGGGCCGCCGGGTTCGGCGATCTCGACGCAGGCCATGGTCGGGGATTCGGTCATGGGTTCAACTCCTTTTCCCCGGTAGTATAGTGAGCACCCGGCGTTGACAAGGGGAGGTGCGGCGATGGACGCGGAAGACCTGGAACCCAAAAAGAAGAAACCCAAGCCCAAGGACCTCGAGGTGATGTCGATCGAGGCGCTGGGCGAGTACATCGTCGAGCTGGAAGCCGAGATCGAACGTGCCCGCCAGACCATCGAGTCCAAGCAGGGCGCCCGTTTCCAAGCCGAATCCGTGTTCAAGAAATAACGCCGCCCCTACCATCGCGACGGCGGGATGGAGTATCATTTCAGCGCTAGCCGCCGTGCCTCTTCGATCTGGATTCACATATGCAATATTACATATTGTGTTGAAGTAGGAAATTTCCTATAAAGGGGGCAACACACCCCCCACGCCTCTCAACGATGCGCACCAGGGGGGTTTTTTATGGGGATCAATATGGGGGAGCCGTTTAACAAACCCGCATTGAATCTTAATGATCAGATTAACCTTCTTGTCAAACGTGGATTGGCTATTGCTAATAGAGACAGGGCGGTTAACTGCTTAGAATTTATCGGGTACTACCGATTGTCTGCATACATGCTCCCCTTCCAACAAAAAGAGGAAGAGGGCGCTAACCGCCATATATTTAAGCCCGGTGTCACCTTTGGGCAGATACTCAAACTCTACGTATTTGACAGAAAACTCCGGTTGTTAGTTTTGGACGCTGTTGAGAGAATTGAGATTGCCCTAAGGTCGGTGATCTCCAACACACTGAGCATTGATCACGGCCCTCATTGGTACACCGACCCGGCCCACTTTAAAGAAGAATTTGACCATGGAAATTTATTAATAAAGATAAAGGAAGGTATTAGAGAAGTTGAAGCCCGCAATCCATCCATTAAACATTACTTTTCAAAATACAATTCTCCAAATTTACCTCCAAGTTGGATGATTTTTGAAGTACTTCCTTTTGGTCGTATTTCCCATATCTTCGGAGCGCTAGACCTCCAATATCGGAAAACTATTGCGAAGCGGTTTTGTCTTCATTATACGATATTTTATTCCTGGATACATAATATTTCAATTTTACGAAACATTTGTGCCCATCAGGGGCGTGTATGGAATAGAAACTTTGGCGTCAAGCCGAAGGCAATGAAGAACTTGGCGGCGCATTTCGACGATAACAGTAAGTTTTACGCTCAAGCTGTCGTCATCAAGGTTCTTCTGGATGTCATTGCTGGACACTCACTTTGGGCGGATCGACTAAAAGAATTACTTGAGGAATACCCTTCTGCTTCGCCGGCAGTGATGGGATTTCCGGTTGGCTGGGAGGAAACAACCCTTTGGAAGCCAAAGGGGGAGTAGGATCGATCACTCCTCCTCGATCCGCAGGGCGGCCTCGCCATCGCCGTCGGTCCAGGTGGTGTCGGTTGATACCGCCTCACCAGCTGGGAAGAGGCCGTTGTCTGCCGTGCCTCGGCAACGAGCGCACAGCCGATTGCCTGGCCTCGACGACCCCCCTACCATCGCGCCGCTCGAATGCGTTATATTCGCGTGGACGGGGAGGGGCTCGATGAGGAGATCACTCGCGGCGGCGTTGGTCTGGTTGGTGGTGTGCCTCGCTGCTCCTACCCAGGCTGGGTACAACGAGGGTGTGGCGGCCTATGAACGGGGCGACTATGCGACGGCGCTCCGCGAGTTCAGGTCGTTGGCCGCCCAGGGCTACGCCCATGCCCAGCACAACCTCGGAGTCATGTATGAAAATGACCAGGGCGTGCCGCAGGACTACGCCGAGGCCGTCAGGTGGTATCGCAAGGCGGCTGCCCAGGGCTACGCCCGTGCCCAGAACAACCTCGGTGGTATGTACCACGGTGGCAAGGGCGTGCCGCAGGACTACGCCGAGGCCGTCAGGTGGTATCGCAAGGCAGCCGAGCAGGGCTTCACTGAGGCCCAGGACAACCTCGGCTTCATGTTCGGCGAAGGCCGGGGCGTGCTGCAGGACTATGTGCAGGCGCATATGTGGTTCAACCTTGCCGCAACAACCGGAAACAAAAACGCAGGGAATAACCGGGACGCAATCGCCAACCGAATGACCCCCTCCCAGATCGAAGAGGCCCAGCGGTTGGCGCGGGAGTGGAGGCCGAAGGGGGAGTAAGGAAGGAGCAAATAAGGATCGTCATGCCGATATGGAAATTAGAACCGCTTGATCTGAATGATGACAATTGGAGGGGTAGTAGCTACCTCAAGCCAGTAATCGTGAGGGCGGAGAACGAAGAACGGACTCGCCGCCGCCATCGGTCCAGGCGTCGGTTGGGATAGATGGAGGTTTGTGAGATGTATATAAAAACCACGATTACATTTTTCCTTGTGATCAATTTGTTATTCATTCCCTCTAAGTCATACGCCTGTTCTTTAAACGATATAGATGTTTCAATATCGTCTTGGCACATTTCAACATTGTCCGACCCAAATGGCTCTAACGATCTGATACAATTGAAGGGTATTGGGATTATCAACAATAAGTGCCGAGATGCCATCGGGGTTCAAGTCCAACTAACGGGATACGATTCCGAAAACACACCGATTGCGACAGAAATTTTTTGGCCCTTTTCAATCACTAATATTCCTACGGGCGAAAACCCTTTCAATTTGAAGGGGCATATAATCACGGTGTTTGATGACAATTTGCATAGGAGGCTCAAAACTCTTGGAGTACGAATTTTAAGAATCAAAAAATGGAAATAGATCAATCCATCACCTAAGCCCCCGGTTAATACGCCATGCATTCATAATGGTGGCCTGCCCCTCAGTCGATGCCATTGGCAATGTCGGATGTTCCTTTCTTGGCTAGATTCGGCAGTTCAAGCCACCCCGCCATTACGTCTGCAACCCACACCCGCTACATCTAGTCCCGACCGTCCGTCAGCCTTGGACGGGTGTTTCTTGTCGAACTGGCCTAATTGACCAGCTTTGCGAGCTTCCTCAAGGCTCAGGTATTTACCGCGTGACATCTTACAATCGCCTTTCTAGGTCAAGCTCACCTTCAAGATATCGCTGCATCCGGTCCAGCATAGTCGAGGCTATTCGAGATAATCTTTCGTGTTCAACGGAAAAAAACGACAATTCCGGCGGATTAGGCACTGTCCTATCTAAACGATCTAGCCACTGTTTCAAATTTGGAGATATCTCATTAGCCTTTAGTAAGGTATCATTTCTCCAAGTCTTGAAACAATCAAGCCAATTTGATCTTTCAAACTTGGCTTTATCCTCGAATTGCTTATTCCGTAGCTTTATACCGTTACTCCTTAACTGCCATAATTCGTCCACTAATCGTTGACGTTTTTCGCGATCAAATATTCGTTTATCAAGATCATCGATTTTGATATTTAGTCTTTGTTCCCTATCGTCTGCACTAGTTGCAGCTTCGCTTTCAAAGCGCGGCGGTGTGAAAATAAAATTGATTGTAAAGAGCGCCGCAAAAATTGCCAGGAAAGCACCGATACCAAATGACACGGTCACGTCTAATTCCTCCAGAACCGAGTCTTCCCCGGCTCGATAAAGGTGAATGAAAGCGCCAACCATGAAAAATATTGGCGGCAAAAGTATCCGCCATCCTCCAAAAAATTTACACGTGTCAATAAATGCGCGCCAGAAAACACGCGGCCAATATGTCGCTGTGTCCATAACCCCAATCCCGCCACGATCTGCCACCGCGGCCCGCGATCCTGACTCGGGGTGTTCCCGGAGTCACGAGATAAATTGCCCTGTATGAAGGATTCCTTCATCTCAACATCCAGTCCTTACTTGGGAACCCGGAAACACTCCAACGTCGCCCACGAGCTGAAAAGGTATGTCCGTTATTTCAACCGCCTTTCCAGGTTTCTGATTGTCGTGCCGTACCACCGACCACCTGGCGCGGGAGTGGAGGCCGAAGGGGGAGTAGGCGTCGCCCCCCCCGCCATCGCCCGCCGTCCGGTTTTAAGGGAATCTTAAGTTGCCTGGGGTAGGATGCGGACTCGGACGGGGTGCAAATGCCCCGTCCGTATCGACGCCTCCCTGTTAAACTCGCGCCGCCTCCTCGGAGGCGGCGCTTTTTTCCCCCGAGACGGGCCTTGACCGGGCCGCCCCCCCTTGGGTAGAGTCCACGACCATAAGAAAGCCGGGCGAGTTTGGCAGGGTGGGGGTTACAAAAACAAGGGGCCGCCAAGATCAAGGCGGCCCCAACTCTATGGGGCGTCGGCCGGCCGCCGGCGCCGCCGCGGGCCGCAGCGGGTAATGGTTGAGCGGGTTGTCGAGAGCCGGGGGGACTATCCCCATTTCCGCGCCATCCAGACCCGGTGGTCGGACAACGACATCTACGGCCACGTCAACAACGTCACCTACTACTCCTATTTCGACACCGTGGTGAACGGCTTCTTGATCGAGGAGGGCGGGCTGGACATCGCCGCCGGCCCGGTGATCGGCGTCGCCGTCGAGACCATGTGCCGGTTCACCAAGCCGATCGCCTATCCCGAGCCCCTCGAGGCCGGGCTCAGGGTGGCCAAGCTGGGCACCACCAGCGTCCGCTACGAGATCGCCATCTTTCGCCGTGGCGAGGACCAGGCGGCGGCGAGCGGCCATTTCGTCCACGTCTTCGTCGATCGCGCCGGCGGCGCCCCGGTGGCGATCCCCAAGCCGCTCCGCGCCGCCCTGGAGCGGCTCCAGGTGGCGCCATGAAGGACGGCGGGGAGAGGCGCGGCGATTACCCCTTCTTGATCACGGCGCCGACCCGGTGGAGCGACAGCGACATGCTCGGCCACGTCAACAACGTGGTCTACAACCGCTATCTGGAGGCGGTCGTGGTCCGCTTCGTGATGGAGTAATCGGTCCGTCGTCGGGTTGGCGCTCAAGTGGTGCCGTCTTGGTCCTTGTCGGCGGGAGGCGGGGGGGCGGACGGCGGGGCGGCGGGTTGGCGGGGTTCGGGTTCGGCGGCGGCGGGCGGTCCGGCGGCTTGCGGGGCCTCCTCGGCGGCGGCCTCTTCGATTTCGGCGTCCGCGGTTTCTTCCCCGGCCTCTTGAGGTTCCTCGGCAGGCTCCTCGGCAGCTTCGCCTTCGGCGGGCTCGCCCTCGGCTTCGGCGGTTTCTTCCCCGGCTTCCTTGTCCTCGGCCTTCTTGTCGGCCTCTTTCTTGGGTTTTTCTCCGGGGCCGGGGGCGTTGTCGTCCCACACCGCCTCGTACAGGGTGAGATTGCCCTCGAACCCCTTCATCGCGTGGCCGCCACGGCTGGCGAACTTGAGTTCCTTGCCCGCGCAGATACCACGTACCGTCTCGGAGACGAAGATCTGTTCGGACTTGGCCTTGTCGACGATGCGCGCCGCCAGCTGGACGGTGGTGCCGAACAGGTCGTCGTCCTCGGCGATCGGTTCGCCGGCGTTGATGCCGATCTTCAGATGCAGCGGCAGTTCGGAGTTGGCCAGGTTGTGGCCGGCGGCCTGTTTCTGGATCGCGATCGCGGCCTCGACGCCTTCGGAGGTCTTGGCGAACGAGGCCATGATGCCGTCGCCGGTATGCTTGATCTCCTTGCCGTGGTAGCGGATCAGGGCTTCGCGGACGATACGGTTGTGGGCGTGGACCACCTTCTGGGCGACGGCGTCGCCACGGGTCTGGGTGAGGGCGGTGGAGCCCACCATGTCGGTGAACATCACCGTCACCGGCCCCGTCTTCTCCTCCTTCGGCTTGGGCTTGTTCCATTCCTCGAAGGCCAGTTTCAGGTTCTTGGCGCTTTCGCGGTTGGTCGCCGTATAGCCGTTCATCGCGGTGCGCCCGGCCTGGAACATCTGCATGTACCGGGAATCGGTCATCAGGTAGTCGTTGTAGGCGTCGGCGAAATGTTCGGCCTGGTTCTTGGTGAAGCCGACGACGCGCACCGCCTCGCCGAGGATCATGGCGACCATGGCGCCTTCGAGGTTGTAGCGCCGGCTCAGCACCTCGTTGGCCCCGGCCAGGAACAAATCGATGCCGAACTTGTTGAAGTTGTCCAGCTTGGCGGAGGTGACCTTGGCGTGGTTCAGCGATTCCTTGAGGAACTCCATCAGGAAGGCCATCTGCTTCTCGGCCTGGGGCGACAGGCCGGCGGGTTTCGCCTCCTCCTCCCCTAAATAGTCGTCCGCCTTGAGCTTGACGCCGCTGGCCAGCGCCTCCTGCAGCAGGGCGTGGGAGGCCGTCACCAGGGGCAGTTCCTCCTCCTCGAGGTTTTTCCGCAGATCGGCGGCCAGCGCCTTGGCCTTGTCGTGTTCAGCGGGCTTCTTCTCCGGCTTCGGCGCCGCGGGCTGGGGT
Organism: uncultured Thalassospiraceae bacterium; assembly: GCA_964632795.1. Classification (GTDB taxonomy): domain Bacteria; phylum Pseudomonadota; class Alphaproteobacteria; order Rhodospirillales; family 2-02-FULL-58-16; genus CAZWEZ01. Next base: position 18,576 of record CAZWEZ010000029.1, read on the forward strand.
TGGGCGGCGGTGCGATCCTTGAAATCGCCGGAGAGGAAGGAAATGGCCATCGAGATGGCGCTGATCAGAAAGGCGCCGACGAAGATGGCGAACAGGATGTTGGCCTGGGTGTTGTTGGACAGCGTGGTGTCGCGCAGCCACACCGAGGCCAGGCCGGCGAAAAACCCGGCGATGGTGATCGAGAACAGGGTGACCAGCAGAAGCTTGATGAAGATGCGCGACAGCGATGGCCCCTGTTGGCGCGCCGTCTTCTTGGCTTTTGCGGCGCCATCGGGCGACGGTTCCCTTGCCGGCTTGTCGGGTTTTTTGGCCTTGGCTTTCTTCTTGTGCGGCGGCTCGGGTTTGGCGACCTCCACGGCCTTGGCCTTGTCGGGGCCCTGGCCCTTGGGGGTGGGGCCCGAGAAGATGATGGTTTCGTTGCCGATGCCGCTGCTGGGATCGTATTCCTCCTTGATCACCTTGACGGCGCTGATGGTCGAGATCTTTTCCAGGGACTTGGCGTCGCGGATGGCGGAGGCCTGCCTGTCGGCCGGATAACGGGCGTGTATCTCCCACCGGTCCCGTTGCTTGATCTGGAGCTCGTAGGTGGTTTCGGGTTGCGAACCGGCCATGTCGCCCTCAGGGATTCGGCCTTATACCAAGGATCACTGATAATGACCCATAGAGACGGGTTGCCAAGACTTTCGGCCAGGAGCGTACGCTGTGGCGATGGGGCGCATCGCGAAGCGTGCGCGACGCCGTCCGAAAGTCTTGGCAACCCGCCGTTCCGGTCGCCAATGCGTCCCGTCGGAGGGCGTCAGAACGCATTGACGATGCGCCCCATCGCCGGCAACGTTCTTCCTACCCGACGGGTCGCATTGGCGATCTCTAAGGGTCATTATCAGTGATCCTTGGTATGAGCCAAGCGGCCGTGCCAATCCAGGACTCCAAGTTTCCCATAAACGGAATATTTCAGACAACAATTCCTATAAGTCACAGAAAATAGCACAAAAGGATATCGCCGACCACAGGTCTGAAAACCGGGCCGGGAGGGGGACGGCGGAGGGGATGATCGCCCCCCCGACGAAGGGCTATCCGGATGTCCCCTCGGCGGCCTGGGCGCTTTCGTTCCACACCACCTCGTACAGGGTGAAATCGCCCTCGAACCCCTTCATCGCGTAGCCGCCTCGGTTGGCGAACTTGATGTCCTTGCCCGCGCAGATGCCGCGCACGATCTCGGAGACGAAGATCTGTTCGGACTGGGCCTGGTCGACGATGCGCGCCGCCAGCTGGACGGTGGTGCCGAACAGGTCGTCGTCCTCGGCGATCGGTTCGCCGGCGTTGATGCCGATCTTCAGGTGCAGCGGCGGATCGGGGTTTGAGGCGTTGTGGGCGGCGGTGTTGTTCTGGATGAAGACCGCCGCCTCGACGCCTTCGGACGTGGTGGTGAACGAGGCCATGATGCCGTCGCCGGTGTGCTTGATCTCCTTGCCGCGGAACTGGGTCAGGGCTTCGCGGACGATGCGGTTGTGGGCGCGGACCACCTGTTGGGCGACGGCGTCGCCATGGGTCTGGGTGAGGGCGGTGGAACCAACCATGTCGGTGAACATCACCGTCACCGGCCCGGTCTTCTCCTCCTTCGCCTTGGGCTTGTTCCATTCCTCGAGGGACTTCTCGAGGTTGTCCAGGGCGCTCGGATCGTCGCTGAGGTGGGTGTTCAGGGCGTTGCGCCCGGCCTGGAACATCTGCATGTAGCGTGAATCGGCGAGCAGGTATTCCTCGTACTTGCCGGAGAAGGTATCGGCGTCCTGCTTCTTGAAGCCCATCACCTGGACGCATTCGCTGAGCACCTGGGCGATGGTCTGGGGGTCCAGGTTGCGTTCCCGGCTCAGGGCCTCGCAGGCGCCGGCCATGTACAGGTTGACGCCGAACTTGTTGAAGCTGTCCATCTTGCGGTCGCTGGCCAGGATCTTCTCCAGGGCCTCGCCGAGGAACTTCAACATGTAGACCTTCTGCTTCTCGGCGTTCGGCGACAGGGGCTGTTCCTCTTCTTCCTCCTTCTCCTCCTCCTCCTCCTCCTCCTCTTGTTTCTCGTCCTCTGGCGCTTTTTCTTCCGCTGTCTCTTCCTCTTTCCCCTGTTCCTCCTCGGGAGCCTTGGCATCGGCCTCTTCGGGCTCGGCCGCCTCCACCTCGCTGTCGGCCAGGGTCAGCGACGAGGGCATGGGCATGGGCAGGTCGTCGCTTCCTTTCTCCTCCTTTTTCTCGGGCTTCGGTTCGGGCTTTTTCTGCTCCCGCGGCGGGGCTTGCTTGACCGGCGCCGGTTTGGCGCGGCGCGGCCCCGAATCCAGGCTCTCCTTTGACAGGAAGGCGTAGCCCGCGTAGCCGGCGGTCAGCAGAAAGACGCCGACGAAGATGGCGAATATGATATTGGTCTGGGCGTTGGTGCTCAGCGAGGTATCGTGCAGCCACACCGAGGCCAGGCCGGCGAAAAGCCCGGAGATCAGGACGCTGACCAGCATGACCAGCAGGATCTTGATGATGACGGTGATCAGCGAGGACCTCTGGCGCGGCGCCTTGCCCCGCTTGCGGGCCTCGGTTTGGGGACTCTCGGCGGCCGCCGCCGCCGGCCCGGCGGCCTCCTGTTGAGTGCGCCTGGTGGACTTGCCCCTTGCCCGGCGCGGCGGCGGGGAGTCCGAGAACGCCGATGTGCTGGCGCTGGGACTGGCGCTGGGACTGGCGCTGGGGCTCTGGGACGGGCTTGCCCTGGGGCCGCCACCTTCGCGCTTCTTCTTCATGTGGGGGCTGATGTAGATGACGGTATCGATGCTGGTGCCTTCCTCGGGGTCGTATTCTTCCTTGATGACCCGGACGGCCTCGATGTTATTCAGCCGGTCGAGGATCACCGCGTCCTCGACCGCCGCGTTCTCCTTCCGCTCGGGATAGCGGGCCTGGATCTCCCAGGACCCCTTCTGCATCACGTGGACTTCATAGTTGACTTCGCGTCGCGCGGCCATGTCGCCCTCTGTGGCTCGACCCCGTGGGACGGAAAATACCCCGGCGGCTTCCTTCCACGGAAAACTCTGCTGCCGGGGCGCATGATATCAGAAACGCGGGAAGGGGCGAAAGACCGCTGCCGCGCGGCGGCGGCGAACCCGATCGGGGGTCAGCCCTTGAGGCCGAAGCCCTTGAACCGCTTGTTGAACTTGGCCAGTTGTCCGCCGCTGTCGATCAGCCGGTGGACGCCCGTCCAGGCGGGGTGGGTCTTGGGATCGATGTCCAGCTTCAAGGTGTCCCCGGCGCTGCCCCAGGTGGAACGCGTCTTGTAGTTGGTCCCGTCGGTCATGACGACGGTGATCTCGTGGTAGTCGGGGTGAATATCCTTCTTCATGGCCTCGGCTCCGGCATTGGAAGCGCCCTATATATAGAAGCCTCGGTGAGGGTTCAAGGGCCGTCGAGCCCCCCCCCGCAGGCTTGGCGGAGTGGGGCGGAGCGCCCATATGATAGACCACTAGGAGGGGAGGGAACCATGGAGCTCGACCAGACAGCCTTCGAGACCATCGCCGAGCGGACCCTCGAGAGGTTCATGGACACCATCGACGAGGTGCTGGGCGACCGTCTCGACGTCGATTTCGAGAGCGGCATCCTGACCATCGAGGATCGATCGCTCGGCCAGTACGTGATCAACAAGCACGCCCCCAACCGCCAGATCTGGATGTCCTCGCCGCTCAGCGGAGCCTCACACTTCGATCATGACGCGGAAACCGGGGACTGGGTATCGACCCGGGGCGCCGACACCCTGTCCGGGCTTCTGGCCGACGAACTGAGTACCTACACCGGCACCGAGTTGAATCTGGAATAACCGCCGCGTCAAGGCGCTGGCGGGTCGTCGCCGGCCCCGGCCTTGGACACCCGCCGTGCGAGCACGGCGACCCCGACCATCACCGCCATCCCGGTGTAATAGGGCCAGTCCTTGCCGAGGACGGAAAACAGATAGCCGGCCCATACCGGACCGATGACCCGGGCCAGGGTGGTGGCGGAGCGCCCGATCCCCATCACCCCGCCCAGGTCCTCTTCCCCGACCTGGAGGGAAACCAGGCTGTTCAGCGAAGGGGTGATGACGCTGAACCCGTAGCCCAGGATCGCCATCGCCAGCAGCAGCACCGGCAGGGTGGTGGAGAACGGAATCAGTCCCATCCCGACGGCCAGGGCCAGGGCGCCGTGGACGATCAGCCGGGGCTCGCCGAAGCGCCGCGCCAGGGGGCCCATCATCCCGCCCTGGATCGTCGCGCTGAGCAGCCCGATGAAGGCGAACAGGTAGCCGTTCTGCTGCGGTCCCCAGCCGAAGGTGCGCTCGGACCACATGGCGAAGGTGGCTTCCAGGCCGGCGAAGACCAGCGTCGCCAGGAACGACAGGCCGATCAGCAGGCCGACGTTGGGATGTTTCAGGGCGTCCGTGAACTGGGCCCAGCGCTGGCGCGGCGGCTTGGCCGCCAACCGGGCGCGAATCTCCGGCGACAGGGATTCCTTGAGCAGGGCCACGGCCAGAACCAGCGCCGTCGCCGAGAGGCCGGCGGCGACGAAGGCGGGGGTCTGGAAATCGGCGTTGATCGGGTCGGGGCCGGCCAGGATGCCGCCGATCGCCGGGCCGGCGATGAAGCCGAGCCCGAACGCGGCGCCGATCATCCCCATGCCCCGGGCCCGGTTGGCGGGCGTCGTGATGTCGGCGGTGTAGGCGAAGGCGGCCGAGATGTTGCCGGCCATCGCCCCGCCCAGGGCGCGGGCCGCGAACAGCGACCACAGGCTGTCCACCATCCCCAGCCACAGGTAGGCGACGACGGCCCCGGCGAGGCTGATCAGCAGCACCGGGCGGCGGCCGGTGCGGTCGCTCATCCGTCCCCAGGCCGCGGCGGCCAGGAACTGGGTCAGCGAATAGGTCGCCATCACCAGGCCGACCTCGGCCGGGTCGGCCCGGAAGTGTTCGGCGTAGAACGGCAGCAGCGGGATGATCAGCCCGAAACCGACCAGGTCGATGAAGACGATGAGAAACAGGATCGGCATATGCGTTATCGTGGCCCGGGTGAGGACGGGCTGGAATGTGGGGAGGCGACGATCAACGCTGTGTCAGCTTGAGTTCGATTCGGCGGTTGCGGCGGTTGGCGATCTCGTCTCCGCGCAGGTCCAATGGCTGGTATTCGCCGAAACCCGTCGCCGCCAGGCGGTTCGGGGGGATGCCCCGGCCGATCAGGAAATTGACCACCGAGATGGCCCGGGCCGAGGACAGTTCCCAGTTGGAGGGGAAACGGGCGCTGAAGATGGGGATCTGGTCGGTGTGCCCGTCGACCCTGAGGATCCAGTCGATGTCGGAGGGGATCTTGGCGGCGATCTCGATCAGGCTGTCCGCCAGCTGGGCCATCTGCGCCTTGCCCGATTCGCCGATATCGGCCGAGGCGCTCTCGAACAGCACCTCCGATTGGAACACGAAGCGGTCGCCGACCACCTGGATGCCCGGCCGGTCGCCGAGCAAGCTGCGCAGGCGGCCGAAGAACTCCGAGCGGTAGCGCGACAGTTCCTGGACCTTGGTCGCCAGGGCGGCGTTGAGGCGCTTGCCCAGCGACATGATCTGGACCTTCTGGTCCTCGGCCAGTTCCTCGTAGGCCGTCAGCGTCGAGGACAACTGGGCCAGCTGCTGGCGCAGGGCCGACATTTGCTGGTTGAGCAGGGCCAACTGGGCGCGGGCGCTTTCGGACAGCTCCCGTTCCTCGATCAGCGCGCCCTCGGTGTCCTCGAGTTGGCCGGACATCGAGGTGATCTTGCCTTCCAGCTCCTTCTTGAGGGCGTCCAGCGCGGCCACCTGCCGATTGAGGGTGACGATCTGCCTGAGCTGGAGGACGATCTTCTCCTTGTCGGCGGCGATGGTCTTCCTCGACTCGGCCAGCGATTTCTCCAGGTCGGTGGCTCTCTCCTCGGCCCCTTCGGTGCGCAGGGTCAGGGCCTCGATCGTCGCTTCGAGGTCGTCGGTGCGGGTCACCGAGGCCTGCAACTCGGTCGAAAGCTGGGCCACGTCGGCAAGCAGGTTCTCGCTGGTCTTGCGCTCCAGGGCCAACACCTCGGCCAGTTCGCTGATCTGGTTGTTGAGCTTCACGAGGGCCTCGTCGCGGCCCGAGAGGGCGTCGTTGAGGGAGAACTGGGCCAGCACGAACACCATCAGCAGGAAGATGACGACCATCAGCAGCGTCGCCAGGGCATCGACGAACCCCGGCCAGATGTTGGTGCTGCGTTGGGAGCGGCGGGCGAGGGCGGCCATGGCGGCCCCTAGTGGATAAAATCTAACATATGGGACCCCTCGGGGGAGCGGGGATGTCCCCCGGAGTCCCCAGGGGGCGGCTTCCCGAGCTCACCGGATGCGTTGCCCGATGCTTGTGATGCTCCGGCATCACCGCGCATCGAGCGCCTTTCCGGGTGAACTCGGGAAGCCGTCGTATGGGCACCATATGTTAGATTCTATCCACTAGGTTTTCGTGTTGTCGGCGATGGCGGCGATGGTGCGGGCCAGCAGTTTGATCTCGCTGCGCAGTTGCTGGATGATCTCGTCGCGCCCGGAACTCAGTTCCTCGAGCAGGCGGGCGACGTAGACGTCGAGGTTGCGGATGTGGCTGCGGGTCCCCTCGTCGAGGATCGGGCCGGTGGCGGTCGCGTTCTCGACCAGCCGGGCGAGGAGGGGTTTGATCTCGACCTGGCTTTCGGCCAGCTTCATCATCAGCGCCTGCTCGGTGCGCATGTGGTCGGTCAGGGTCTCCAGCTTCTCGCCCAGCGACAACAGGTTGTTGTTGGTCGAGATCCGGTTCTCCTCGCCCCGGGCCAGGGTCCGTTGCAGGTTCTCCAGGCTTTCCGCGGTCTGTTCGAGCAGCGCCTGGACGTAGGCCGGGACCGTCTGGTCGCCGTCTCCGGGCAGGGCGCCGCTGGACAGCCGGGTGAGGCTGGACAGCCACTCCTCGAGGTGGTTGTAGAAGCGGTTCTGGGCCTGGCCGGCCTGAAGGTCCAGGAACCCCAGCACCAGCGAGCCGGCGAGCCCGAACAGCGACGAGCTGAAGGCCGTCCCCATGCCCCTCAACGGGGCCTGGAGGCCGCTTTGCAGGTCCCTGAAGACGCTCGAGACGTCGCCGCTCCCGGACACCGACAGGCCGCCGATCACGGTGCCGATCGAGGACACCGTGTCCAGCAGCCCCCAGAAGGTCCCCAACAGGCCGAGGAAGATCAGCAGGCCGATGGTGTAGCGCGACAGGTCGCGGGATTCGTCGAGCCGCGAATAGATGCTGTCGAGCAGCGAGCGCATGGCCATCGTCGACAGGCTCAGGCTGTCCCTGCGTTCGCCCAGCATGGTCGCCATCGGGGCCAGCAGGCGCGGCGCCCGGGGCTGGGACAGGGTGGTCTGGCTTTGGCGGAAACTCTCGATCCAGGCGACCTCCGGATAGAGCATCAGCACCTGGCGGAAATTGTAGATGATGCCCAACATCAGCACACCGACGATCAATCCGTTGAGCGGCGCGTTGGCCATGAAGGCGTCGCGCAACGGGTTGTAGAGGGCGACGTTCAACAGCATGACCGCAATCAGGAACAACGACATCCGGACGAGGAATCGCCGCGGCCTGGCCATGGCGGGTGGTTCTCCTGAGGTTATACCAAGGGGCACTGATAATGACCCATAGAGACGGCTTTCCAGGGCTTTCGGCTAGGAGCGTGCGCTGTGGCGATGCGGCGCATCGCGAAACGTTCGCGACGCTGTCCGAAAGCCTTGGAAAGCCGCCGTTCCGGTCGCCTCGGCGTACCGCCGGAGGGCGTCGGAAAGCCTTGACGATGTCACCGCATCGCCTGCGGCTTTCCTCCTACCCGGCGGGACGCTGAGGCGATCTCTATGGGTCATTATCAGTGCACCTTGGTATCAGGGCCGGGCGCGGAGGAAGATCAGCGCTCGACGACGTTGATGTCGACCCGGTTCTCCGGTTTTTCCGAGGTCTTGTTGCCCAGGGCGCGGACGTCGATGCGGGTGCTGCGGACACCGCTCTCGATCAGATAGGAACGCACCGCCAGGGCGCGGGACAGGGAGAGCCGCCGGGCCTTGCTGGCCGACAACGACTTGCCCCCGGCATAGGCCAGAAGCTGGAGGCGGAGGCTGTCCTGGCCCTTGATCCGGGCGGCCAGGGACCGCAGTTCCTCCTTCGCCGCCCCCGGCAGCTTGGAGGCGTTGTCCGGGAACACCACCTGCATCGCCTTGCCCGGCTTCGGAGGGCCGCTGGGGGGCGGCAGCGAGGCCTGTTCCTCGGCCTTGGGCTGGGGCGCGGCGGCGGCTTCGGGGGGCTCGGTCTCGGCGCTGGGCGGCGGCGGGGTCAGAACCGCCGTCGCCTTGGGCTCCGTCACGGCTTCCGGTTCCGGTTCCGCTTTGGCGACCGCCTCGGGCTCGGCCGGCGGCGGTGGCGGGGCCATCGCCGGTGGTTCCGGGGCCGCGGTCACCGGCGGTTTTTCCGGGGCCATGGCCAGCGGCTGGACCGGGGGTTGGGGCGGCTCCACGTGCAGGCGGCTGTCGGCCTGCGCCAGGGCCGCTACCGGCTTGGCGGCGGCGGGCGCGGGCGCGACGAACAGCCGCGATACCGGGGGTTGAGCCCCCGGCACCAGCAGGATCCGGCCCCCGGAGGTGGGCGGCAGGGCGGTCGCCTGCTTGATATAGCCGCCGTCGTCCAGCACCGAGAGGTCGACGAAGACGTTGGGATGGCTGGTGTCGATGTATGGCGACTCCTGCGCCGTCGCCCGCGGCCCGGCCAGGGCCAACAGGGCGATACCGGCGGCGACGGGAATCGACGCGCGGACATGGGCCGCGCGGAAGTGGTGACGAAGGATTCTCATTGTCCTGTCATTCCCCCAGGCCTTGAGGTGAGCCTTTGGCGTTGCCTGTCGCTGCTTCCCCGAATCCTCGGAATCAAAATACCCAAGGGGCGGCCCATGCACAACCGGTTTGCGTCATCCTCGAGATTTATCGTGGCTGTCGCGCAGAAGTTCGCCCAACGGCGCGTGGAGCCGGTCGTTGGCGGCCAGGATGGAGCCGCTGGCGATCATCCCGGAACCGCCCTCGACCTCGCTGACGAAGCCGCCGGCCTCCCGCACCAGGACGATTCCCGCCGCCACGTCCCAGGGATGGAGCCCGGTCTCCCAGAATCCGTCGTAGCGTCCGGCCGCCACGTAGGCCAGATCGAGGGCCGCCGACCCGGTGCGCCGGACGCCGGCGACGATCGCCATCACCGCCTCCAGCTGGCGCAGGAACAGCCCGTGATCGCGCTCCCCCTTGAAGGGGATGCCGGTGGCGAACAGGGCCTCGTCCATGGCCCGGCGGGCGGAAACCCGGAGGCGGCTGCCGTTGAGGTGGGCGCCGGCGCCCTTCTCGGCCCAGAACATTTCGTCGTGGATGGGCTCGTAGACGACCCCGGCGAAGGGTTCCCCGTCCCGCTCCAGGGCGATCGAGATTGCGAAGTGGGGAATCCCGTGGAGGAAATTGGTGGTCCCGTCGAGGGGGTCGACGATCCACCGGTTGGAGGTGTCCGAGCCGGCGATCGTCCCCTTTTCCTCCATCAGGAAGCCGTAGTTCGGCCGCGCCCTGGAAAGCTCGGCGTGGACGACCTTCTCGGCGGTCCGGTCGGCGGCGCTGACGAAATCGGCGGGGCCCTTCTTGGACACCTGGAGGTGTTCGACCTCGCCGAAATCCCGGATCAGCTTGCGGGCCGCCTTCTGCGCCGCGACGACCATTACGTTGAGGAGGGGGGAACGATTGGCCATCGCGGGATCAGTCCTTGGCCCGTTCCATGTAGGAACCGTCGGCGGTGTTGATGACAATCCGGGTGCCGGTCTCGATGTGGGGCGGGACCATGACCCGGACCCCGTTGTCGAGGATCGCCGGCTTGTAGGACGAAGAAGCGGTCTGGCCCTTGACCACCGCGTCGGCCTCGACCACGGTCAGGGTCACCGAGTCGGGAAGCCGGACCCCGATGGCCCCGCCCTCGTGGGACTCGATGGTCACCATCATGTTCTCCTGGAGGAAGGGCCGTTGGTCGTCGCCGATCATCTCGGCGTCGAGGGTGGTCTGTTCGTAGGTCTCGTTGTCCATGAAGGTCAGCATGTCGCCGTCGGCGTAGAGGAACTGGTGGGGCTTCTGGTCCAGGCGCACCCGCTCGACCGTCTCCGAGGAGCGGAAGCGCTCGTTGAGCTTGGAGCCGCCGCGGATGTCCTTGAGCTCCACCTGCAAGTAGGCCCCGCCCTTGCCGGGCTGGGTGTGCTGGATCTTGACCGCACGCCACAGGCGTCCCTGGTGCTCGATCACCATCCCCGGACGGATGGCGTTCCCGTTGATTTTCATGGCCTTGGCCGTAGCGTGGAAAAACCCTGGAGTCGCGGCGCGGAAGCTATCAGGTTGCCCGCCCCGAGGCAACGCCGATCGCCTCGTTGAAGGCGGCGACGGCGGCGGCGGGGCCCGAGGGGTGATCCCAGACGCCGGCCACCACGGCCAGGAAGTCGGCGCCGGCGCGGACCAGGGGCGCACAGGTGTCAACCGTGATGCCGCCGATGGCGACCGCCGGGACCGTCGTCGTCTGGCGCCACACTTCGAGGATTTCGGGATCGGCCCGACTCTTGGGCTGCTTGGTGCCGGTCGCGAAGAAGGCGCCGAAGGCCACGTAGTCGGCGCCCTTCTCGGCCGCCTCCATGGCCAGGTGGCGGGAATCGTGGCAGGTCACGCCGATGATGGCCTCGGGCCCGAGCGCGGCGCGGGCCTCCTCGTAGGTCGCGTCCTGCTGGCCGATGTGGACGCCGTCGCAACCCAGCTCGCCGGCCAGGTCGGGACGGTCGTTGAGCAGGAAGGCGACGTCGCGGTCCTGGACCACCGGACGCAGGACCTCGGCGGCGCGGCGCACGGCGTCGTCGTCGGCCTCCTTGAGGCGCAACTGGACGCAGGCCACGTCGCCGCCGTCCAGCGCCGCCGCCAGCTGGCCGGCGAAGGCCGGCGGATCGAGGCGCGGCGGCGTGATCAGGTACAGTCGGCAGGTGTCCACGGTCATTCCCCGCCCAGCCAGTCCCGGCAGGCCGCGGAGGGGTCGGCGACCGCCAGGAGGTCCAACGCCGGTCCGTCGGCCTCGTCGAGCGTCGCCCCGGACTGGGCGGCGATGTCGGCGATCCGTCCGCGGACCTCGGCCGGGACGTCGATCCTGATGCAGCCGATTCCCTGGCGCAGGGCGTTGAGGGCCAGCCCGGGGTCGGCGCCGCAGTCGAGCACGGCGGTGAACGCAACCCCGGGGTTGACGCGGGCGGCCTCGGCGATCATCCCGGCGAACACCGACGCCCCCAGGTAGGCGGCGGCGCCCGGGGCGCTGCGCAGGGTGACGGCGAGGCCCGCCCGCCCGGCCGCCGACAGCGCGGCGCGGGCGTGGTCCAGGCTGTGGACGATGACGGCGCGGCCCCCCATGTGCCCGTGATGATTTTTTCTCAGCCGGCGGCGGCCATGGCGAGGGCGGTGTCGGGCATGCGGTTGGAGAACCCCCATTCGTTGTCGTACCACGACACCACCCGGCACAGGGTGCCGTCGACCACCTGGGTCTGGGTGACATCGAAGATCGAGCTTCGCGGGTCGTGGTTGAAGTCGATCGACACCAACGGCTTGTCGTTGACCCCGAGGATGCCCTTGAGCGAGCCCTCGGCGGCCTCGCCGATGGCCTGGTTGATCTCCTCGACGGTGGTCGCGCGCTTGGCGTTGAAGACCAGGTCGATCATCGACACGTTGGCCGTCGGCACCCGGATCGCCGAGCCGTCCAGCTTGCCGGCCAACTCGGGCAGGACCAGGCCGACCGCGCGCGCCGCCCCGGTCGAGGTCGGGATCATCGACATCGCCCCGGCCCGCGCCCGGCGCAGGTCCTTGTGCAGGGTGTCGAGCACCGGCTGGTCGCCGGTATAGGCGTGGATGGTCGTCATGTAGCCGCGCTCGATGCCGATCAGGTTGTTCAGCACATAGGCCACCGGGGCCAGGCAATTGGTGGTGCACGAGGCGTTGGAGACCACCACGTGGTCCTTGGTCAGCTGGTCGTGGTTGACCCCGTAGACCACGGTCAGGTCGGCCTCCTTGGCCGGCGCCGAGACCAGGACCTTGGCGGCCCCGGCCTCCAGGTGCCGGGCGGCGCCGTCGCGGCTGTTGAACAAGCCGGTGCACTCCATGGCCAAATCCACGCCCAGCTCCCCCCACGGCAGCTTGGACGGGTCGCGTTCGGCGGAAACCTTGATCGGACCCAGGCCGACGTCCAGGCAGTCGCCGGCGACCGAGACCTCGGCGTCCAGCGTGCCGTGCACCGAATCGTACTTCAGCAGGTGGGCATTGGTCTCGGCCGGGCCGAGATCGTTGATGCCCACGACCTGCACGTCGGTGCGCCGGGATTCGATGATCGCCCGCAGGACGAGCCGGCCGATGCGGCCAAAGCCGTTAATACCAACGCGAATCGCCATTCCATTCTCCGTAGCCAAAAGTCGGCGAGGCCGCCAACGTCAAGCATGCCCCTTTTATCGCCAACGCATATTGTGGCATATACATGTCGCCAGAAGAGAACCGCCGCCGTCCCGGGACAAGGGACGGCGGGAATTCCGAAGGCGAAAGATCGGCCGATTGGCGTTTTCCGTCAATTGCTTTTTTGGTGCCAGCGGGAGCGGTTGACGCCTTGAGCGGACGCGGCATATTCTGCCCCGCCCGAGGCGAGGTCTTTCGAGGGCGAGGCCGGAGGGCTCGGTGACCAACACGAGCGTACAGAAACCGTCGCGGCTGGAGCGGGCGCGAGAGCGCCTCGACAAGGCCGTCGCCCGGGTCGAGGCGGCGCTCGAGGCGCGGGCCCGCAACGGCGGCGACGGGGTGAGCGAGGAGTTGGAGGCGGTGCGGGCCAAGAACGCGGCGTTGAAGGAATCCTACCGCACCGTCTCGGAACGCCTCGAGGGCACCATCGACCGCCTCAAGACGATCCTGGAAAGCTGATGGGACAGGTCACGGTCAGCATCAACGGGCGCAAGTACCAGATCGCCTGCGACGACGGCCAGGAGGCTCACCTGACCCGGCTCGGGGGCTACGTCGACAAGCGGATCAGCGAACTGGTCGCCTCGATCGGCCAGATCGGCGACGCCCGGCTGCTGGTCATGGCCAGCCTGCTGGTCGCCGACGAGCTGTCGGACGCCTACGCCGAACTGGAGACCCTGCACTCGGGCGACGAGGGGGCGGCGGCCCGGCTGGACGCCGAGGAGGCCCTCGGCTCCAGCATCGAATCCCTGGCCATGCGACTCGAAGATATTGCCGAAGGCCTCGAACAGTCCTAAATTCATTGCGGGCGGTTTGCTGCAGGGTGCGACAGGCGAAAACATCCCTGGGGCCAACATCATTCTCTTGGGAGCCGTCCCTGCCGGTCCCGTGGGGCCGGTACCATGGCGCCCACCTGCACATGCGGGTCACGGAGGATCATATTGCCAACGGCCGTTGTGGCGCCGCCCACCCGTTCCTCACGCCACGCCGCCCGCCAATTCCCGAAAGCCGATGACCCTCGAGCGCCAAAAACAACGTCTGCGGACGCACGCCCGGGCCCTGCGCCGGGCCTCCCGCCGGGCCGTCGGTTCCTGGGCCCCGGCGGGGCTGAAGGCCAGCTTCCTGGCGGCGATGGAGGACATGGACTTCCCCCGCCCCGGGGCCGCCGTCGCCGGGTACTGGCCGGTCGGCGACGAGATGGACGTCCGTCCCCTGCTGTTCCACTTCCACGGCCGGGGATACGCCTGCGCGCTGCCGGTGGTCGAAGGACCCGGGACGCCGCTGGTCTTCCGCCGCTGGCGGCCCGACATGGAGCTGGAAGCGGGGCCGCTGGGCACCCGCCAGCCGGGCCCGGAGGCCGAGCGGCTGGTCCCCGAGGCGGTGTTGGCGCCGTTGCTGGCCTTCGACGCCGGGGGCTACCGGCTGGGCCAGGGCGGGGGCTACTACGACCGCACCCTGCGGGAGTTGAGGGCCGACGGGCCGCTGCTGGCGGTGGGTATCGCTTTCGCCGGTCAGCGGCTGGAGGCGGTGCCCCGCGGCCCCCACGACCAATCCCTCGACTGGGTGGTCACCGAGGAAGAAGCGGTGCGGATATGAGGATCCTGTTCTGCGGCGACGTGGTCGGACGGGCCGGCCGCACCGTGTTGATCGAGCACCTGGGGCGCCTGCGCCGGGAGCTGGAGCTGGATTTCGTGGTCGTCAACGGCGAGAACGCGGCCCACGGCTTCGGCATCACCGAGACCATCTGCGCCGACTTCTACGAGGCCGGCGCCGACGTCATCACCACCGGCAACCACGTCTGGGACCGCCGCGAGATCATCGACACCATCGACGGCGAGCCGCGGCTCCTCAGGCCCCTCAACTACCCCCCCGGCACCCCGGGCCGCGGCTCGGGCGTGTTCGAGGCCCCCGGCGGACGCCGGGTGCTGGTCATCCACCCCATGGGCCGCCTATTCATGGACCCCCTGGACGACCCCTTCGCCGGCGCCGACAGGGCGCTCGCCGGCTACCGGCTGGGCCGCAACGTGGACGCCGTCATCGTCGACATGCACGCCGAGGCGACCAGCGAGAAGATGGCCATGGGCCACGCGCTGGACGGCCGGGTGTCGCTGGTCGCCGGCACCCACTGCCACGTCCCCACCGCCGACGCCCAGGTCTTGTGCGGGGGCACCGCCTACATCACCGACATCGGCATGTGCGGCGACTACGATTCGGTGATCGGCATGGTCAAGGAGACGGCGGTGGCGCGCTTCACCAGCAAGCTGCCGACCGGCCGCCTGGAGCCCGCCGAGGGAGACGCCACCCTGTGCGCGGTCTATGTGGAGACCGACGACGCCACCGGCCTGGCCCGCCACGTCGCCCCCCTGCGCACCGGCGGCCGGCTCGGCCAACGGTGGCCGCTATGACGACCACCGCCCCATTGTCGCCACATTGCTCTGATAGCCGGATGATCGAAACGTGCGGCCTTTCGCTACATGTGGTATAACCGCGTAGATGGACCTACACGATCTTCTAAATAGCCAGAGTGACGAGCGATGGCCGGGCATTCACAGTTCAAGAACATCATGTACCGCAAGGGCGCCCAGGACGCCAAGCGGGCCAAGGCCTTCACCAAGCTGATCCGCGAGTTGACGGTGGCCGCCCGGGCCGGCCTGCCCGATCCGGCGATGAACCCGCGCCTGCGCTCGGCGACCGCCGCCGCCAAGTCGGCCAACATGCCCAAGGACACCATGGAGCGGGCGATCAGGCGCGGCGCCGGGGGCGAGGAGGGGGCCGTCTTCGAGGAGGTCCGCTACGAGGGCTACGGGCCGGGCGGGGTCGCCCTCATCGTCGAGGCGCTGACCGACAACCGCAACCGGACCGCCGCCGAGGTCCGCGCCGCCTTCACCCGCACCGGCGGCAACCTGGGCGAGACCGGCAGCGTCAACTTCATGTTCGAACGCATCGGCCTGGTCCACTACGCCTTGGAGGCGGCGAGCGCCGACGACATGTTCGAGGCGGCGCTGGAGGCCGGCGCCGAGGACGTCGAGTCCGGCGAGGCCGGGCACCGGATCACCTGCGCGCCGGACGACCTCAACCTCGTGCGCGAAGCCCTGGAGGCGAGGTTCGAGGCCGCCGACGCCGCCCGCCTCGACTGGAAGCCGCTGACCTCGGTGGCCGTCGACGAGGGCACCGCCGAGACCCTGTTCAAGCTGCTCGGCATCCTGGACGACAACGACGACGTGCAGCGGGTGGCGGCCAACTTCGAGGTCGACGACGAGGTCATGGAGCGGCTCAGCGCATGAGACTGATCGGACTGGACCCGGGGCTGCGCAACACCGGTTGGGGCGTCATCGACGTCGAGGGCAACCGGCTGCGTTACGTCGCCGACGGCATCGTGAGCTCCGATTCGGCGCGGCCGCTGGCCGAGCGCCTGGTCCAGCTCCACGACGGCCTGGCCGCGGTGATCGACCGCCTCGCCCCCCTCGAGGCGGCGGTCGAGGAGACCTTCGTCAACATGAACGCCGCCTCGACCCTCAAGCTGGGGCAGGCCCGCGGGATCGCCCTGCTGGTCTCGGCCAACGCCGGCTTGAAGGTGGCCGAGTATTCGCCCAACCTGGTCAAGAAGTCGGTGGTCGGCACCGGCCACGCGGTCAAGGAGCAGATCCAGATGATGGTCCGCACCCTGTTGCCGGGCTGCGACTTCGCCGGGCCCGATTCGGCCGACGCCCTGGCCGTCGCCATCTGCCACGCCCACCACCGCCAGACCGCCGAGCGGCTGGCCCTGGCCGGGGCCGGCCGATGATCGCCCGGCTCAAGGGGATCGTCGATTCCCTCGGCGACGGGTGGGTGGTGATCGACGTCTCCGGGGTCGGCTACCTGGTCTTCTGCTCGGCGCGCACGCTGGGCCGCCTCGCCGTCGGCGAGGCGGCGGCGGTGGACGTCGAGACCCACGTGCGGGAGGACCACATCCATCTCTACGGCTTCCTCGATACCGCCGAGCGCGACTGGTTCCGCCTCCTGACCACGGTCCAGGGGGTGGGGGCCAAGGTCGGCCTGGCGATCCTCTCGGTACTCGGCGCCGAGGAGCTGCTGCAGGCGGTGGCGGCCGGCGACCGCGCCGCCGTCTCGAGGGCCAGCGGGGTCGGCCCCAAGCTGGCCAAGCGGATCCTCAGCGAGCTCCGGGACAAGGTCGGCGCCATCGCCCTGGGCCCGGCATCGGCGGCGGCCGGCGGGACCGCCGAAGGCGGCCTGCCGACGGCCACTACCGATGCCGTCTCGGCCCTGGTCAACCTCGGCTACAACCCCTCCGAGGCGCTGGGGGCGGTATCCAGGGGGGCCGGCGAGCTGGGTCCCGAGGCCGGGGTCGAGGTCCTGATCCGGGCCGGGCTGAATGAACTGGGCGCCAGGGAGCCCAGGGAGCATCACCGATGAGCGACCCCGGAGAGGACCGCGTGGTCGCCCCGGACCACGGCGCCGAGGACCATCCCGAGGCCGGGCTGAGGCCCCAACGCCTGGACGACTTCATCGGCCAGAGCCAGTTGTGCGACAACCTCAGGGTGTTCATCGCCGCCGCCCGCCAGCGCGGCGAGGCGCTGGACCACGTGCTGTTCCACGGCCCGCCGGGACTGGGCAAGACGACGCTGGCCCAGATCGTCGCCCGCGAGCTGGGGGTCGGCTTCCGGGCCACCGCCGGGCCGGTCATCGTCCGGCCCGGCGACCTGGCGGCGATCCTCACCAACCTTCAGCCCCACGACGTACTGTTCATCGACGAGATCCACCGCCTCAACCCGGTGGTCGAGGAAATCCTCTATCCGGCGATGGAGGACTTCCAACTCGACCTGATCATCGGCGAGGGACCGGCGGCGCGCTCGGTGCGCATCGACCTGCC
>CAZWEZ010000030.1:0-2144 GCA_964632795.1 uncultured Thalassospiraceae bacterium
GAGAAGCCGGGGAATGGGATCGTATGGGTACCATATGTTAGATTTTATCCACTAGCGTCCCGGTCCCGGCCCATGACGGACACCTCAACCCCAGTCGTCGATCTCCAGGAATTCAAGGTCCTGCTGTCGCCGCGGCGATTCGAGGCCGACGGGTTCGAGGCCGCCGCCGAGGACTACGCGAGGACCGTGGCGGCGCCGGCCGCGGCGGCGCTGGGGGTCGGGTTCGCGCCCCGCGCCGTCCGCCCCGAGAACGACACGGTGATGTTCTACGACACCCCCGGCTTCGATTTCAGGGGCCTCAACCGCTACTTCCTGCGCCGGCGCATGGGCCGCCAGCGCGACGACCTCACCCTGAAGCACCGGAGCCCGACGATCGACGGCGTCCTTCGAGGCGGCGTTTCGTCCACCTTCCCCGGCGACGCCGTCAGGCTGGAGAACGAAGTCCTGCTGCCGGCCGGCGGCGGTGTTCCCGGATGGCGGGACGCCTATTCCCTGGACAACGTGATCGGGGGCCAGGTGCTGGCCGAGCGGGGCTTCGCCGCCCCCACCACGCTGGCCGGCTGGGCCGGGGTATTCCCGGTGCTGGGCCGGTTGCGGGATTCCGCCGGCGGGCGGCTGTCCGGCGCCACCCCGGTGGCGGTGGTCAACGGCATCGAGGTCGAACAGCTTCAGGCCAACGTCGGCACCCTGACCTTCGGCGGCGACGGCGCCCGGGGACTCTCCGCCGAGGCCGAGGTGATGGTGTGGAAGAACGTCCGGCGCCAGGAATTCAAGGAGTTCCTGATCGCCGAGTTCACCTATCTGGTCAGGCGCCCGGACCGCGGGTCGGCGCGAGCCCGCGAACAGTGCGGGGAGTTCTTCAAGGCCCTCCAGGGGCCGCCCGGCGCGGCCTGGATTCACCGCCATGGGCTGAAGACCTCGGTGGTCTACGCGCCGCCCAGGGCATAGACTGCAGGACCGGCGTCGTTTCGGCTTATACCAAGGTGCACTGATAATGACCCATGGAGATCGCCTCAGTGTCCCGCCGGGTAGGAGGAAAGCCGCCGGCGATGCGGGGGTATCGTCAAGGCTTTTCGACGCCCTCCGGCGGCACGCCGAGGCGATCTCCATGGGTCATTATCAGCGCACCTTGGTATAAGGGCCATGTATACCAAATACTTCGGCATCGAAGAGACCCCGTTCTCTCTGACCCCCGACCCGCGCTACCTGTACGCCAGCACCAGGTACCAGGAGGCGCTGGCCCACCTGTTGTACGGGGCCGACAAGGGGGGCGGCTTCGTGCTGCTGACCGGCGAGGTGGGGACCGGCAAGACGATGATCTGCCGGTGCATGGTCGAACAGCTCGCCGACACCGTCGATATCGCGCTGATCCTCAATCCCCGGTTGACCGAGGCCGAGCTGGTGGCCGGCATCTGCGACGAGCTGGGAATCGCCTACCCCAAAAAGACCAAGAGCCTCAAGGTCCTTGTCGACGCCCTCAACCGGCACCTGCTCTACACCCACGCCAAGGGGCGCCGTTCGGTGCTGGTCATCGACGAGGCCCAGAACCTGCCCCCGGCGGTGCTCGAACAGGTGCGGCTGCTGACCAACCTGGAGACCACCGAGCACAAGCTGCTGCAGATCATCCTGGTCGGCCAGCCGGAGCTCAGGGAGATGCTCAAGCGCCAGGACCTGCGCCAGCTCGACCAGCGCATCACGGCCCGCTTCCACCTCCAACCGATGACCGGCGAGGAGACCAAGGGCTACATCCGCCACCGCCTGAGCGTCGCCGGCCTGGGGCCGGAAATCTTCGGTTCCGGAGCCATCGCCGAGATCCACAGGCTGTCCGGCGGGGTGCCGCGCCTGATCAACAGCCTGGGCGATCGCTGTCTGCTCGCCGCCTATGCCAGGAACCTCAGGCACATCGACAGCAAGCTGGTGCACGGCGCCGCCTCGGAGGTGTTCGACGTCATGCCGAGCCGGCGGTGGACGGCGGCGTTGGCGGCGGCGGCGGCCGTGGTCGCCGTGGTCGCCGGGGCGGCGATCCTCGATCGTTTCGTTCTGCCCGCCGGCGACCCACCGCCGCCGGCGGAAACCGCCACGGCCGGTCCCGGGACGATGGAGGAGGAGTCCGAAACCGCCGCCGAGGAAGAACCGGCGCCGGC
>CAZWEZ010000030.1:2244-35311 GCA_964632795.1 uncultured Thalassospiraceae bacterium
CGGCCCCCGAGGAGGAGTCCGCGGCCGCCGCCGAGGAAGAACCGGCGCCGGCCCCCGAGGAGGAGTCCGAAACTGCCGCCGAGGAAGAACCGGCGCCGGCTCCCGAGGAGGAGTCCGAAACCGCCGCCGAGGAAGACCCGGCGCCGGCTCCCGAGGAGGACGCCGAAACCGCCGCCGGGGAGACGGCGGCGGAGGTGGAAACGGCGGCGGCCCCGGCCCTGACGCCGGTCGCCGAAGGCGAAGGGCTGGAAACGAGCGGCGAGACGGTGGCCCGTGCCACCGTGGAGGCGGCCGTGGAGCCCCGGGAGGTCACCCTCGAAAGCCTTCTCGAAGATGCCACGTCGGTGGCCGGCTTCGATGCGGCGTTGGCCGCCCTCTTCGGGAGGTGGGAGCTGGATTACGCCGCGCTCGCCGGCATCACCCCGTGTGCAAAGGCCGACTACGGGGGCCTTTCGTGCCTCCAGGGAAAGGGAACCTTGACGGGGCTGAAGGGGCTGAACCGTCCGGCACTGATCACCCTTGCCGGGGCCGGCGGCAGGCAGGTCTTCGCGGTGGTCGCCGCCACCTCCGGAGACACCGTCACCGTCGAAGCCAAGGGCCACCGATTGGAGGTCGAGGCGGCCAGGCTCGAGGCCCTGTGGTCCGGCGACTACCTGATCCTGTGGAAACCGCCGCCAGGATACCGGGGGATGCTTCGTCTCGGCATGAGGGGGCGGGACGTGGCCTGGCTCAGGAACCGGCTTGCCGGGGTGAACGGCGACAGCGACGGGTCGTCCGACCGCTTCGATCGCGGCCTCAAGGACAGGGTCATCGCCTTTCAGCGGAGCCGGAAGATCTCCGTCGACGGGATCGCCGGTCCCCAGACCCTGATTCGTCTCAACACCGCGGCCCGGGACCCCGCGGTCCCCTATCTGAGGCCCCCGGAACCCTAATGTCCTACATCCTCGACGCACTCAAGAAATCCCAACGCGAGCGGGACGGCGACGGCGCCCCCGAGGTCGGCACGGTCAAGATCGTCGAGGCGCCGCGCCGACGCCCGGTCTGGCCGTGGGTGGTGGCCGCCGCCCTGGCCGCCAACGCGGTGGTCATCGCCGTCGTGATGTGGCCTTCGGGGGATGTCCCCGAAACCCCCGCCGTGCCCCCGGAGACGCAGGTTTCGTCGGCCGGCGAACAGACGCCGGCCGAGGCCGCCGACGAAACGGCCCTCACCCCGCCCCCGGCCCCGGTCGAGGAAACCCCGCCCCCCGAACCCGAGCCGGTGGCCGAACCGGAACCCGAGCCCGAACCCGAACCGGTGGTGGTGGCCGTGACCGAACCCGAACCCGAACCGGAACCCGAGCCCGAACCCGAACCGGTGGTGGTGGCCGTGACCGAACCCGAACCCGAGCCGGAACCCGAGCCCGAATCCGTGCCCGAATCCGTGCCCGAATCCGTACCCGAACCCGAACCGGTGGCCGAGGTCGAGCCGCCGGCCATCGAAGTCCCGGCCCCGACCCCTGAACCCGAGCCGGTGGCGGAACCGGCCCCGGCTCCCGCTGCCGTCGCGCCTGCCCCGGAACCTGCTCCCGAGCCGGCTCCGGCTCCCGAACCGGCTCCGGTCCGGATCGTCGCCGCGGCGTCGTCGGTGCCGCCTCTGAAACCGGTCCCATCGGTCGCCGTCGAAACCCGTGCGGGCAGCGAACCGTCCCCCTCGGAGAGGGCGGCCGCCGTCGCCCAAAGCCTGCCGCCGCCCCTCGCGAGGGGACTCCTGGACGTTGAGATCTCACGCTATACCCGGGCCATCGACGACAACCCGAAGTTCGCCGACGCCTATTTCGGGCGGGGCTGGGCCTACGAGAGGAAGGGGCTGCGCCGCCAGGCCATCGCCGACTACGACGAAACGATCCGGCTCAAGCCCGATTCCCCCATGGCCTACATCAACCGGGGCGTCCTGAAGTACTACGACAATCAGCCGCATAGGGCGGCCCGCGACTTCCTGGGCGCCTATTCCACCGCCGACGGCGCACTCACCCGCTACAGCCTGCTGTGGCTGTACCTGAGCCGTGAAAAGGCCGGCGAGGACGGCCGGCGCGAACTGGCCGCCAAGACCCGGGGCAAGGACCTCGAGCCGTGGCCGGGCATGGTCGCCTCCATGTTCCTGGGCGAGGCCAGCCCCGGGCAGGTGCTGGCCGCGACCAGGATCGGCGATCGACGGACCCGGCGGCGGAAGGAATGCGTGGCCACGTTCTTCGTCGGCCAGTACCACCTGCTGCGCGGCGACGAGGAACGGGCGGCCGAGTTCTTCTGGAAGACCCTCGACACGGGGGTCGTCGATTACCGCCAGTATTGGGACGCCCGCCGGGAACTGCGGCGGATGGGGCTGTTGAAATGACCGCTCCGTTGCTCCGCGCCTCGATCCTTCCCGAGGCCGAACTTCCCGAGGCGGACGGGTTGATCGCCGAGGGCGCCCGCCTGGCCGGCAGCGTCGGCGTCGGGGACTGCCCGTTCCTCTCCGAGCACGGCGTGCCCTCGGAGATCGCCTACAAGGAACGACGCATGGCCGCCGGCGCCATCATGTTCCATGCCCAGGTCGGCTACCGCGATCCCGCCAAGTCGCGCCGCGCCTATGGCGAAATCCACGAGCGCCTGGCGGCGGCGGGCCACGGCGTCGACCGCTACGGCATCTGCCTCGACTGGAGCATGGGCTATCCCGCCGCCCGGCGGGGCGGCATGGGACGGGGCACCGGGCTGATCCTGGAGGAGCCGGAGGACTTCGCGGCGCTGACCCGGATGGCGCCGGTCGCCCCCCATTTCGGCGACTTCGTGATCGGCACCCCGGCGGCGCTGGACAACACCGCCGCCGCCCTGGCCGCCGGCTCGACGGCGATCGGCAACCTGGGCCAGTACTTCACCTTCCGCCTGCCCCACTGGGACGACGACGTGACGACCACGGCCGAAACCGTCAAGGCGCTGGCCCTGGCGGCGGCCCAGCCGGTGGATATCCTGATCCATTCCAACCTCGACGACGGTTTCGCGGCGCTGTTCTGCGACTTGGCGTGCGCGCTGGGCGCGGTGCTGATCGAGCAGTACATCATCGAGGACCTGATCGGCGGGTGCATCGGCCACTGCTTCGGCCACACCTATTCCGACCCCCTGTCGCGGATCGCCTTTCAAAGGGCGCTGGTGGAGGTGTCCAACGGGCCGGGGACCATGGTTTATGGCAACACCACTTCGTTCACCGCCGACCACGCCGCCAACTACGCCAGCCTGGCCGGCTACCTGATGGCCGACGTCTGCGCCCAGCGCACCCGGCCCAGCGGCCACGCCCTCAACCCGGTGCCGGTCAGCGAGGCCGAGCGGATTCCCGAGATCGACGAGATCGTCGACGCCCACCTGTTCGCCAACCGGCTGGTCGAGTGGACCGACAAGCTGCTGCCCCACTTCGACCTCGAGGGGGCCGAGGAACAGGGCGTGCGGATCGTCGAGGGCGGCCGCCGGTTCCGCGACGACGTCCTGGCCGGCCTCGCCGAGGCCGGCATCGATACCGGCGATCCGTTCGAGATGCTGCTCGCCGTGAAACGCATCGGTGCCAGGCGTCTGGAGGAACTGTTCGGCCCCGGCGCCGAGGATGCCTCCCAACCCCGGGGGCGGACGCCGGTCGTCCAGTCTTCGGTGGTCGGCGAGTTGCGGGCCGACGCCGCGCGAAGGCTGGAAGGCCTCGGCGAGGTTGCCGCCCGGGCCATCCGCGCCGCCGGCCTGACCGGCTGCGTGGCGAGCAGCGATGTCCACGAGTACGGCAAGATGCTGATCGAATCGGTGCTCGGTGCGCTGGGCGTGCGGGTGGCCGACGGCGGGGTCTCGGTCGATCCGGAGACCCTGGCCGAACGGGCCGGGGAGAGCGGCGCCGACTTCATCGCGCTGGGCACCTACAACGGGGTGGCGCTCGATTATTTGAAGCGGCTGCTGGCGGAGATGGACGGCCGGGGGCTGGCGGTGCCGGTGTTCATCGGCGGCCGGCTCAACCAGATTCCCGACGACAGCAACACCAGCCTGCCGGTGGACGTCGGGGCCGAGCTGGAGGCCGCCGGCGCCGTGGTGTGCCGCGACTACCGGGACCTGTTCGAGGGGCTGGCCGGCCTGGCCGGCGGCGACAACGCAAAGGACGATAACCCATGACCGACACCGTCGGCATCATCGGCGTCGGCCACCTGGCCTGCTACCTGGTCGAGGGGCTGCGGGGCGCCGATGAGGGCCTCGACATCGTGCTCTCGCCGCGCAACGCCGGACACGCCGCGGCCCTGGCCGAAAGGTTCGCTTGCCGGGTCGCCGCCGACAACGCCGAGGTAGTCGAGGCGGCCAAGGTCGTCATCATGGCGCCCCGTCCCCAGCACGCCGTCGAGGCCACCGCCGGACTGCCGTGGAGCGCCGGCCACACCATCGTCTCGGTGGTCGCCGGGGTGCCGGTGGCCGACTTCCGGCGGGTCGCCGGGCCGGCCGCCGTGGTCCGCACGATGCCGGTGATCTGCGCCGCCATCGGGGCCTGTCCGACCACCATGTACCCGGAAAACGCCGCCGCCCGGCGGATGTTGACCCTGCTCGGCACGGTCCACGTACTGCCCGACGAGGCGGTCTTCGAGGCGGCCAGCGTGCTGGGCGCCGTCTACGGCTGGATCAACTGGCAGATCCGCGAGTACGTCAACTGGAGCATCGGCGCCGGGCTGCCCCCGGAGATGGCCCGTGATGTCGTCGCCCACCTGTTCGGCGGCGCCGCCGGCATGGTCCTGGCGCGCCCCGAAGAAAGCCTGGACGACGCCCTAGTCGGCCTGACCACGCCTGGCGGGATCACCGAACACGGCTTGAAACTGGTCGACGAGCGCGGCGCGCTCGGCGCCTGGTCCGACGCCTGCCAGTCGGTCCTGGATCGCCTCAACAAGGGGTCCTAGCGGGGAACCGGATCGAGTCGACTCACGCGAACCATCCTTCGACACGCCGCTTCGCGGCTGCTCAGGATGAGGTTGTTATTGAAAGATAAATAGATGCCTCATCCTGAGCAGCGAGCGAAGCTCGCGTGTCGAAGGATGCCAGCGGGTCCTTGCCAGCCGGAACTGTTGTAGCGGGGATCAGTCGGCTTCGGCCTCGACCTGCGCGCTGGCTTGGTCCAGGAGGTCGGCCATCTTCTGGCGCAACTCGTCCTCGGCGACCTCGACTCCGGCCTCGGTGAAGGCGCCCATCACCTTGCGCACCACGTCCTCCTCGCCCGGTTCCTCGAGGTCCGATAGCACCACCTCCTTGGCGAAGGCGTCGACGGCGTCACCGGCCAGCCCCATCTTCTCGGCCGCCCACTGGCCCAGCAACCGGTTGCGCCGCGCCGCGACCCTGAAGTCCAACTCGTGCCTGGCGGCGTGACTGTGTTCGTGGGCCTGGCTTTTCTTCTGGGTAACCATGTCGGTTCTCCGGGCAAAGAAGTGGGTTTCGCGGGGCGCCGGAAGCTACCACGGCAAACGGAAAGGAACAATGCCCCGGGACGGGGAGAAATGCCTTTCGGGTTCACGCCGCGACCGGGTGGGCCCTGTCGATGCGTTGGCGGCGTTTGGGGGTGTTCAGGGCGGCCCAGAGGTCGTTGCGCTGCTGGATGTTGAGCCAGAAATTTGGGCTGGTATTCAGGGTTTTGGCCAGCATCAAGGCGGTGTCCGCCGTCACCGACCTGCGGTTATTACACAACTCGTTGACCGTTCGCCGGCTGACGCCCATGGCCTGGGCCAGACGGGCCTGGGTGATGGCCAAGGGTTCCAGAAACTCTTCGCTGATCATTTCGCCCACCGTCACCGGGGCTCTTTTCGTCATCATTTCGTCTATCCTCGGATGATCGACACCAGAATTCTACCAGAAGTGATCTTGCCGTAAAATTCAATTTGCCTCCGCGTACCTCCGCGTACCTTCGCGTCCTCGGCGGTCGAATCAACCTTTCGACATTACTCCAAACTATCCGGAAGACTCCCTGATAAAGGGCGGTGTCGGGTTGCAAACCGGGTGTTTAACCGCAAAGGACGCAGAGGTGCGCGGAGGGACGCGGAGGGACGCGGAGGAGAAGGATAATATACGGAAAAAGAGGCGACGCCGGTTTGGCGTCGCCCCCGGAGAGGTTTGGGAGATATAGAGGTATTTGCTACGGCTTCTCGCCCCGGGCCAGGCGGGCTTCGATGTCGTCCAGGCACGGCATCAAATCGGCGATCGAGTCGACCACGTAGTGGGCGCCGCGCTGGTACATGGTCGGGTAGATGCGCTCGCGGTGGGCCTGCTGGACGTCCTCGGGCATGGCTTCCCACTCGGCCAGCGGCACCCCGACCTCGTTGCCGGCGATCGCCAGGCCGATCCCCCAGGTACCGGCGTTCAACCCTTCTTCGATGCCGGTCAGGGTGTCGTCGACCTTGACCACCGCCTGGACCGGCGATACCTGAAGGTTGATCATGTTCTGGAGCAACATGTAGGGATACGGCCGGCCGGCCGGGACGTCGCCGGCGCCGACCGTGGAATCGGGCTCGTAGCCCTGCTTCTTGCCGTCGGCCAGGTTGATCGCCATCATGCCGGGAAGATAACCCGAGGTGGAACCGATCTTGTAGCCCCGCTTGCGGCATTCGCCAACCACCTCGAGCGTGCCCGGGATGAGCTCCGAGTAATCCGACAGGCAGGCCTCCTGCATCGGCACGAAGTCCGCGAACATGCGCTCGACGTCGTCGGCGGTCGGTTCCTTGCCGTGGGTCTCGATCCACCGTTCGCGGACCGTCGGGGTCTCGGTGATCTTGCGGATGTGGACCTTCTTGTGGGCGCCCATGGGGTGGCGCGCCTCGGCCATCGAGATCGGCACCCCGGCCTTCTCGAAGACCTTGGTGAAGACCACCGCCGGGGCCATGCACCCGAAGTCCATGGTGGTCCCGGCCCAGTCCAATATGACGGCCTTGATCTTGCCCCGGTAGACTCGTTCGTAGCGGAATTCCATTTCGGTCTTGCTCCGTGTTTGGGGTTGAACGTTCAGGCGGCGAGGGCGGCGCAGTCGCGCACCCCCATGTTCTCGAGGGTCTCGCGGACCGCCTCCAGGGCGCCCCGCATGACGTCTTCGTCGATGTCGCCGATGCAGCCGATGCGGAAGGTGTCGGCCACCGTCAGTTTCCCCGGATAAATGATGAACCCCCGCGCCCGCAGGGAATCGTAGAAGGTCTGGAAGTCGTAGTTGGGATCGACCGGGGTCTTGAAGGTGACGATGATCGGCGCCTGCAAGGCGTCGGCCAGCAGGGTCTGGAAGCCCATCTCGCGCATGCCCTCGATCAGCACCCGGCAGTTGTTGGAATAGCGCGCTTGACGCCCCGCGACGCCGCCCGCCGCCACGAACTGTTCGAGCGCCTTGGCGAAGGCGACGATGACGTGGATCGGCGGCGTGAAGCGCCACTGCCGGTTCTTCTCCATCGCCACCCACTGGTCGTAAAGGTCGAGGCTGAGCGAATGGGAGTTGCCCTGGCAGGCCTCCAGCGCCGCCTTGCGGACGATCGCGAAGGCCATCCCCGGGACCCCCTCCAGGCACTTGTTGGACGACGCCATCACGGCGTCGCAGGCGACCTCGGAGAGGTCCAGCGGCAGCGCCCCGAAGGCGCTCATCGCATCGACGATCAGCCCCCGGCGGTGGCCGGCGGCGACCTCGGCGATCTCGGCGATCGGGTTGAGGATGCCCGACGTGGTCTCGCAATGGACCGCCGCCACGTGGCTGATGGAGGCATCCCGGGCCAGCACCGCGTCGATGTCGGCCGGCGCCGGCGGGGTGTCCTCCGCTGTCTCGATGGTGACGTAGGCGCGGTTCATGTAATCCAGGATCCGGGCCATGCGCTTGCCGTAGGCGCCGTTGACCAGGATCAGTGCCTTGCCGTGGCGCGGAATCAGGGTGCCCAGCGTCGCCTCGACGGCGAACGTGCCGCTGCCCTGAAGGGGCACGCAGACATGGCTGCCGCTGGCGTTGGCGATGGTCAACAGGGTGTCGCGGACGGTGGCGTTGATGGCGATGAATTCCTCGTCGCGCGAGCCCCAGTCGTGGAGCATGGCTTCCTTGGTCGCCGCCGAAGTGGTCAGCGGGCCCGGGGTCAGCAGATAGGGATCCTTGGTGCTGGCGGTCATGGAACGGCCCTTTCGGGGAAGGGGGCAAGGTGAAAGGTGGAACCATTATCGGGCATAAACGGGCAAATTGCCACAAAAAACAACATTCCGGGCGAAAAAAATCCACCCCCCCGTCCGGAGGTCGCGGGGGCGCCCCCGCATTTCAAATCGGGGGGTTCGGACGGGGCCGCTTTCAAACCCCACCGGGGTATTCCATAATGCCGTGTGGCTATTCCAAACCCCCCGGAGAAGCTGCCATGTACTTTCTCAGGAATGCCGGGATTTGGGCCGGATTGACGGTGCTGGCCGCCTGCCAGACCGCCGGCCCGCCGGCGATGTCGCTGGAGGAGGCCAAGCAGGCGACCGCCGAATTCGAGAAGACCGCCCTGGTTCCGCCGCCCAGGACCATCAACGACATCACCGCCATCCTCGACCGCCAGAAGCTGACCGACCCCGAGGAAACCGGGGAACGCGAGGCCAAGGCCGACGCCGAACCGCCGGCGGGAGCCGGCGCCAAGGGACTGGCCAGGTTCTATCTCAAGCGGGGCGCCGTGGCGCGCAAGGTGGGCCGGTCCGGACAGGCCCTGGAGGATTTGCGCCGAGCCGCCGGCTACGCGGAAAAGGCCAGGCTCGGCCGCAAAAAGATGTTCAAGCTGTTCAAGAACCTGGCCGAGGTCGAATCCGCGTTCGGCAACAACCTGGACGCCATCGACTACATGGAGCAGGCGATCGCCAGCAAGCCCGGCGCCTCGGCCTTCCGGGGACTGGTCCAGCTCAATCTCAGGGCCGGCGACCTCGATGCCGCCGAACGGACCAGGGAACGCGCCAGGGGCTGGATGGGGCGGGGAAACGCCAAGCGAGCCGGAGGAGCCAAGGGTCGCGCCAACCGGTCGATCGAATCGGCGCGCATGGATTTCCACCTGTTGGAGGCCCAGGGCCACCGGCGCCGGGCGGAAACCGCGCTGCGCCGCGCGATCGCCGAGTACATCGACTTCTACGGCGAGGGCAAGTCTCCCTCCTGGTTGCCGACCCGCAAGAAACAACTGGCCGGCAACCTGCGCAAGCAGGGCCGTCTGGTCGAGGCCGAGATCGTCGCCCGCGAGGCGCTGCTCGAGGCGCTGGCCAGGATCGGCCGGGACAACGTCATCACCGCCGACATCGCCCGCCAACTGTCCACCGTGCTCCTCGAGCAGGGCCGCTACGAGGAGGCGGAGAGGTTGGGCCGCGAAGTGCTCGCCATCCACCTGAGGGCCGGGACCCCGCGCGGTTCCCGGGCCATGGGTTCCGTTCGCAAGTTCCTGATCCACGTCCTTGCCGCCAGGGAGGACTGGCCGGGGGCGATCGAGCAGATCGAGCTGACCCGCGAGGAGATGAAGGACAACCGGGGGCTTTTCGAGAAGATGTTCTCCCGGGACCAGAGCGTGGCGGTGGTCCTTCTCGGATCGGGGAAGTTCGAGGACGCCTTGTCGATGAACGCCGAAGCCCATCGCCAGGCCGTCGATCGGTTCGGCGCCAAGCACGGCCGGACCGCCAAGTGGGGCGGCCTGCTGGCCATTGCCCGGGCCGAGACCGGCGACCGCAAGGCGGCGTTGGACGGCTTCCGCAGTTCGGTGCCGGTGCTGCTGTCGCGCTCGCGCGAATCCGAGGAGGGGGAGTCCGCCGAGGCGGTCCAGGGCAAGCGGGTCGGCATGATCCTCGAGGCCTATATCGACCTTCTCGCCGACATCCGGGGCACGGCGCTGGAGGACCAAGCCGGGATCGACGCCGCGGCCGAGGCTTTCCGCATCGCCGACGTCGCCCGCGGCCGTTCGGTGCAACGCGCGCTGGCCGCCTCCGGGGCGCGGGCGACGGCGGGCGATCCCGAGCTGGCCGCCATCGCCCGGCGTGAACAAGACACCCAGAAGCAGATCGCCACCCTCTATGCCCTGCTCGCCGACGTCCTGTCGGCGCCCTCCGACCAGCAGGACCCCGAGGCGGTCGCGACCCTGCGCCAGCGAATCGACCGCCTGCGCGGAGCCCGCGCGGCGATGATGGAAGAGATCGAGTCCCGCTTCCCCGACTACGCCGGTCTGATCAATCCCAAGCCGGCGACGGTCGCCGATGCGCGCTCGGCGCTGCGTCCCGGCGAGGCGCTGATCGCCACCTACGTCGGCGCCGATCGGACCTACGTGTGGGCGGTGCCCGGAACCGGCGAGGTCGCCTTCGCGGCGGTCGAGATGGGGGCTGAGGACCTGGTCGACCAGGTGGGCCTGATCCGCGCCGCGCTGGAGCCCCAGGTGGCGACGCTGGGCGACATCCCCGAGTTCGACCTCGCCGCCGCCTACGACCTGTACCGGCAGCTTCTGGAACCGGTGAAGGCGGGCTGGACGGACGCCGCCAGCCTGCTGGTGGTGGCCCACGGCTCGCTGGGCTACCTGCCGTTGTCGCTGCTGCCGACCGCGGACAGCGTCCTGCCGGCCGAGGAGGGGGCGCTGTTCGCCAACTACCGCCAGGTGCCGTGGCTGGTCAGGACGCACGCGGTGACGGTCCTGCCCTCGGTGGCCTCGCTGCGGACCCTGCGCGGGTTGCCGGCAGGGAAGGCCGACCGCAAGGCCTTCGCCGGCTTCGGCGATCCCTGGTTCAGCCCCGCCCAGGCGGCGGCGGCGCGGAATGAGGCGCAGACCCTCGCCACGGCGATGGCCGAGCAGGATTTCAACATCCGGGGCCTGGCGGTGCGCCTGCGCGCGGCGCCCGACACCGCCGGCCTCGACAACGCCGGACTGGCCCAGTTGCCCCGTCTTCCCGACACCGCCGAGGAGGTCCGCGCCATCGCTCTGACCCTCGAGGCAGACCCGGTGAGCGACGTGTTCCTGGGGGCGCGGGCCAGCGAGGGGACGGTCAAGAGCATCGACCTCTCGGGGACCCGGGTGGTGGCCTTCGCCACCCACGGCCTGGTGCCCGGCGACCTCGACGGGCTGACCCAGCCGGCCCTGGCCCTGTCGGCGCCCGATGTCGCCAACGATCCCGGCAACGACGGCCTGCTGACCATGGGCGAGATCCTGGGCCTCAAGCTGGACGCCGACTGGGTGGTCTTGTCGGCGTGCAACACGGGCAGCGGCTCCGGCGCCGGGGCGGAGGCGGTGTCGGGCCTGGGCCGGGCCTTCTTCTACGCCGGCACCCGGGCCTTGCTGGTTTCCAACTGGCCGGTCGAGACGACCTCGGCCAAGACGCTGACCACCGAGCTGTTCCGCCGCCAGGCGGCGGATGGGGGCCTGACCCGGGCCGAGGCCCTGCGCCAGGCCATGCTGTCGCTGATCGACGGTCCGGGGCGCCTCGACGCGGCGACCGAGCGCACCGTGTTCTCCTACGCCCACCCCATCTTCTGGGCGCCGTTCAGCCTGATCGGCGACGGGGGCTGAATCGGGCAAAAACGGTCAGATTGACACAATAACGGACATCCGATAGAACCGGAGCGTTACTTCCCAACTGCTTCGAGGACTATCTAATGTCCAGCTTTCCCACCGACGCCCAAGTGGTCGTCATCGGCGGCGGCGTGCTCGGCTGCTCGGTCGCCTATCATCTCGCCAAGAAGGGGGTCAAAGACGTGGTCCTGGTCGAGCGCGCCGGGCTGACCCAGGGCGCCACCTGGCACGCCGCCGGGCTGGTCGGCCAGTTGCGCTCGTCGCGCAACATGACCCGCATGCTGCAACTCTCGGTGGCGCTCCACGACACCCTGGAGGAGGAGACCGGCCAGGCCATCGACTGGAAGAAGGTCGGCAGCCTGCGCCTGTCCGGCTCCGAGGAGCGCAAGCTGGAGAACCGCCGCGCGGCGACCATGGCCAAGAGCTTCGGCCTCGAGATGCACATCATCGGCCCCCAGGAAGCCCAGGACATGTTCCCGCTGATGAGCACCGAGGGCCTGCTCGAGGCGATCTACCTGCCGAGCGACGGCCACGTCGATCCCAGCAGCCTGACCCAGGCCCTGGCCAAGGGGGCGCGGGATCGCGGGGCGAGGATCGTCCAGGGGGTCAAGGTCACCGGCTTCACGGTGGACAGGCGGCGGGTCACCGCGGTGGAGACCGACAAGGGCACGATCAGGACCGAGACCGTGGTCAACGCCGCCGGCTTCTGGGGCCGCGAGGTCGGGCGGATGGCCGGGGTGCGGATCCCGGTGGTGGCGCTGGAGCACCAGTTCCTGGTCACCGAGCCGATCCCCGGCGTTCCCGCGGAAATGCCGATCATCCGCGACCCCGACCTGCTGATCTACTTCAAGTCCGAGGGCGGGGGGCTGGCCATCGGCGGCTGGGAGCCCGACACCGTCGCCTGGGCCCGCGAAGGCATCCCCGAGGACTTCTGCCAGGACCTGCTGCCCGACAACTTCGAGCGCTTCGAGCAGCTTGCGCTCAACGCCGGAATCCGCGTCCCGGCGGTCAACGAGGCCGGCGTCCGGCGGATGATCAACGGCCCCATCCCGTGGTCGGCGGACAGCGACTTCGTAATGGGCAAGGTGCCGGAACTGGACAACTACTACGCCGCCACCGGCTTCACCTTCGGCATCGCGGCGGGCGGCGGGGCCGGCCACATGATCGCCGAGTGGATCGTCGACGGCGCCCCCAGCCTGGATCTGTGGGGCTGCGACGTGCGGCGCTTCAACGTCCACCAGAACACCAAGCACTTCCTCTACCGGCGCACCGTGGAGCTGTACGGCAAGTACTACACCATCCACTGGCCCAACGAGGAACACCACACCGCACGCGGCATCCGGCGCTCTCCGCTGTACCACACGCTCAAGGACAAGGGCGCGGTGTACGGCGCCAAGGGCGGCTGGGAGCGGGCCAACTGGTTCGCCCCGGACGGCGCCGAAGCGGAAGACGCGCCGACCTTCATGCGTCCGGGGTGGTTCGAGAAGGTCGGCGAGGAATGCCGGGCGGTGCGCCAGCGGGTGGCGTTGATCGACATGACCTCGTTCTCCAAGATCGAGGTCCGCGGCCCCGGCGCCCTGGCCGCCCTGCAGCGGCTCAGCATCGTCGATCTCGACAAACCGGTCGGCGCGGTGGTTTACACCCAACTTTGCAACCAACGGGGCGGCATCGAGGCCGACCTGACCATCTGCCGGCTGGCCGAAGACCGTTTCTACATCGTCACGGGCAGCGCCTTCGGGGTCCACGACCTCGACTGGATCGAGCGCCATCTGCCCGCCGACGGCTCTGCCTTCGCCTTCGACGTCACCTCGGCCTACGCGGTGATCAACCTGTGCGGCCCGTTGGCGCGCAAGGTGCTGGAAAAGGTGGCCGAGGAGGACGTCTCCAACGCCGCCTTCCCGTTCGCCCGCTGCCGGAACATCACCGTCGGCGCGGCGCCGGTGCTGGCGGTGCGCATCTCCTATGTCGGCGAGCTGGGCTGGGAGCTCCATGTCCCGACCGAGTACGCCGGCCACCTCTACGAGGTGTTGTGGGAAGCCGGCCGGGAATTCGGGGTCGCCGACGTCGGGTATAGGGCCATCGATTCGCTACGCCTGGAGAAGGGTTATCTCGCCTGGAGCACCGACATCTCGCCCGACTACTCCCCCTTCGAGGCCGGCCTCGGCGGGCGGGTGAACTTCGCCAAGGGCGACTTCATCGGCCGCGACGCCCTGATCGAGGCCCGGGACAAGGGGGTCGAACAGAAGCTGTGCATGTTGACCATCGACGGCGAGGCCTGGGTGCGCGGCGGCGAGGCCATCCTGCGCCATGGCCATGTGCTCGGCGTCACCACCAGCGGCGGATACGCCTACGGCGTCGGCAAGCCGGTGGTCTACGGCTACCTCCCCGTCGCCGAGGCCGGCCACGCCGACTACCAGATCGAGGCCTTCAGCGAGACCTTCCCCGCCACCCGCCTCGACGGCCCCCTCCACGACCCGGCGATGGAACGCATGAAGGGCTGAGCGCAAGGAGATCGAGCGGGCGATCGGGAAACACTTGGACAAGGGTGTGTCCGCTCCGCGCATGCGGCCGGACGGTTTTCGGGCTGCCGTCGAGGGCCGCCGGCGACCGGTCGCGGACCTTGCCGGCTCTCGGAAAATTCAACTCCCCCTGGGCGAACGTTATGATATGTTTGTAATATATCAGGCACGCGCCGGATTGCCCCGAGACCATGGAGTAACGACATGACGACCATCTGCCACCGGGAAACGTTGCTGTCGGTGATCCGCGGCGAAACGGTCGAGCGGCTACCGTGGGTGCCGCGCATCGATCTGTGGCACAACGCCCAGGAAATCCGCGGCACGCTGCCCCAAAGGTTCGAGGGCATGAGCGTCGAGGATATCCACCGTTCCCTGGGCTGGCCGCTGCACAAGATGATCCCCGAATTCAGCCGGCCCGAGAAGCCCGAGGACACGATCCACCGCGGCATCGGGCTCTACGACCTGAAGGAATACCCCTGCACCTTCGAGTTCTCGTCCGACGTCGAGATCCGCCTGACGCCCGACACCGAAGGCGGCGCCGAGATGATGACCGTCGACTACCACACCCCGCTCGGCGACGTGGCCGTGCAGCACGGCTTCACGGCGGAGATGAAGAAGGCCGGAGCCTCCATCTCGTGGGTCAAGGAACACGTCATCAAGGGGCCCGAGGACTACAAGGTGCTGGCCCACATCTTCGGCAACCTCAAGATCAAACCGGCCTACGAGCGGTTCCACGAATGGCGGGACTCGGTCGGCGAGGACGGCATCGCGGTCGGCCAGGGCCTGGGCATCGCCTGCGGCTCGCCGATGCATTTCATCCAGAAGACCTTCATCGACGCCACCGACTTCTACATTCACCACCATGACTATCCCGATCGGATGGCGGAGCTTCTGGAGGCGCTGGAAGGGGTTTACGACCAGGCGCTCGAGGTCCTGGCCGGGGCCGGGATGGACGCCATCCTATGGGTCGCCAACGTCGACGACATGATCACTTATCCGGACCTGTATGCGGAACATTTCCAGCCCTGGTGCCGCAAGGCCTCGGAGGTCCTGAAGGCCAAGGGTGTCGCCATGGTCTGCCATCCCGACGGCGAGAACCAGGGGCTGATGGAGCTGCTCACCGACAGCGGCCTGGACGTGGCGGACGCCGTCACCCCCTACCCGATGACCAAGGTCCGCCTCGCGGACTATTACGACCAATGGTGCCGGCCCGGCCACCTGACCATCCACGGCGGAATCCCCGAGTTGCTGCTGTTGCCGGAATCCTCGACCCGCGAAGACCTGGCGGACTTCATGGACGACATGTTCAAGGCCATTACCCCGGGCACCCGCTTCATCGCCTCGATCGGCGACACGACGCCGCCCGACGCCGATTTCGACCGCCTCATGTACATCGGCGAGCGGATCGAGAAGGAAGGCGCGCTGCCCCTGGCCGGCGCCGCCTACCGGCCGCTTACCCAGGCCTCCCTGGAGGCGGCCGGGGAGGCGGTCACCGCCAAATCGAGCGCCGAGACCATCGCCGATATGGACATTGAAGAGGCTTTCGAGGAAATCACCAACGACGTCCTCGAGGGCGACGAGGGCGAGGTCGCCGTTCATGCCCGGGAGCTGTTGGACCAGGGCATCCCGGCCGGCGACATCCTCAACAAGGGGATGCTGCCCGCCATGGACGTGATCGGCTCCCGGTTCACCGACGGCACCGTCTTCATCCCCGAGGTCCTGCTCGCGGCCCGGGCGATGAACGAAGGGCTGAAGGTGCTGGAGCCCTACCTGGCGACGAGCAACGTCAAGCGCGGCGGCCGGGTGCTGATCGGCACCGTGCTGGGCGATCTCCACGACATCGGCAAGAACATGGTCATCTCGATGATGAAGGGGACCGGTTTCGAGGTCACCGACATGGGGGTCAACATCGCCACCGCGAAGATCGTCGAGCAGGTGCGGCTCCACCGGCCGGATATCCTCGGCCTCTCGGCGCTGCTCACCACCACCATGCCGCAGATGAAGGAGGCCATTACCGCCCTGACCGAAGCCGGCTTGCGCGACAACCTCAAGGTGATCGTCGGCGGCGCCCCGGTCAACCAGAGGTACGCCGACCTGATCGGCGCCGACGGCTACGCCCAGGACGCCGGCGAGGCGGTCACCGTGGCCAAGAAGCTGAGCCCGGACGACGACGCCGACGGCGCCTGACCGCCGCCGATCCTCTCAGGGGCAGGGGGCAATCGGGAAATACCTCGACGAAGAGGGAGGGGTGTCCACTCCGTGCCACACAGCAGACCATATTCCGGGCTGTCGTTCACGGTCGTACGTGACCCCAAGCAGAAGTTAGCGGTGCCGGAAACGGAATGCCTGTGCGCATAATCATCGAATCCTTTTTCTTCAATACGTTGGGCGTTTTTCAGGGGGAACGACCTAGGATCGCTGAGCACTTCTGTCTCACCGGAACTGTCACCGGAACTGAACGGAACTGAGGAAACTTGCCACGGATACACACCGATTACCCTATGTGTTCATCCGTGGCTTGTATTGGGCGGCCTCCCTTCGATCACAGTTGGGCGAACGACCGGTCGAGGATGTCGAGCAGCCGGTCGCAGTGTTCCTCCCGATAGATCAACGGCGGACGCAGCTTGACCACGTTGTTGTGTTCGCCTTCGAGTCCGATCAGCGCCCCGTTGTCGCGGGCCAGGTTGAGGAGCCGCTTGGTCTCGGCGCCGGCCGGCTCACGGGTCTCGCGGTCGCCCACCAGATCCACCCCGATGGCCAGTCCGCGCCCGCGCACGTCACCGATCCACCGATGGCGGTCCGTCAGTCCCCCGAGGCCGTCGCGCAGGCGCTCCCCCATCCGGCGGGCGTTGTCCAACAGGCCCTCGTCCTCGATCACGTCCAACACCGCCAGGCCAGCGGCGCAGGCGACCGGGTTGCCGCCGAAGGTGCTGAACAGGCCTATGGCGTTGCCGAATTGGTCGAGGAGTTCGGGGCGCGTCACCACCACGCCCAGCGGGAAGCCGTTACCCACCGGTTTGCCCAGGGTGACGATGTCGGGGACCACCTGGTTGGCGGCGAAGCCCCACATGTGGGTCCCCGAGCGGGCGAACCCCGACTGCACCTCGTCGGCGATGACCAGGCCGCCGGCGGCGCGGGTCTTGGCAGCGACGGAGTCGAGGTACCCGGGGGGCACGTCCGGCACCCCGCTGCTCAACATGAAGGAATCGAAGATGAAGGCGGCGGTCCCGTATCCGGCCTCTTCCAGCTCGGCGATCGCCCTCTCGGCGTCGGCCGCGTAGCGTTCGACCAGATCGGGCTCGCCGTGCCGGTAGGGGCCGCGATAGGGATCGGGGACCAGCAGGGTGCGGACCTGTTCGGGTTGGCGGTCCCGGGGGTCGCCCGACGGCGACAGGTCGAAGATCGTCTCGGTGATGCCGTGATAGGCCTGGGCCATGATCAGCGCCCCGCGCCGGCCGCTGATCAGCCGCGCCATGTGGAGGGCGACGTCGTTGGCCTCGCTGCCCGAGTTGACGAACAGGCAGGCTCCGAGTTCGCCGGGCATCGTCGCCCCCAGCCTCTCGGCGTATTCGAGGATACTGTCGTAGAGATAGCGGGTATTGGTGTTGAGCGCCGCCAACTGGCGGGACACCGCGTTGACCACGTGGGGGTGGCAATGGCCGACCACGGGGACGTTGTTGTAGGCGTCCAGGTAGGCCTCGCCCCGGGGGGTGTAGAGCCACGGTCCCCGGCCGCGCTCGAAATGGAGCGGTTTGTCATAGAACAGGTACAGGTTGCGCCCAAGCACCCGGTGGCGTCGGGCAATCATGTCCCCGCTGTCGCCGGGCGCCGCCGATGGCGCGTCGAGCGGGCAGTAGGGCGGGAAACGGCAGGCCCTGCGCAGGCGGTTGCAGACATCTTCCCGGCTCTCCTCCATCATCCGGGCGATCAGCGCCCAACCCGGTTCCTCGAGGTCCCGCAGATAGGCCGGCTGATCGGGGGTCGCCGCCTTGCGCCAGGCGATGATGGTCAACGCCGTGGCGATCCGCGACAGGGCCAGATCGTAGATCAGGTCGATCTCGTCCTCCTCGAGTGGCAGGACACTGTCGAAGCCGGCGGCGACGTCGCACAGCACGCCGACCGGATCGTCGGTGTCGACCCCCACCAGGTCGGCGGTCAGCGCCACCTCGGCGATCAACGGGCCGTGGACCATGTCGCCGAAATCGAGAACCCCGGAGGCGGTATCGGGCCGCCCGGCGTCGACCAGGACGTTGGCCCGGTTGGCGTCCTG
Source organism: uncultured Thalassospiraceae bacterium (assembly GCA_964632795.1). Taxonomy (GTDB): domain Bacteria; phylum Pseudomonadota; class Alphaproteobacteria; order Rhodospirillales; family 2-02-FULL-58-16; genus CAZWEZ01. Next base: position 20,553 of record CAZWEZ010000030.1, read on the forward strand.
GTGGATGACCTGGTGGCGCAACCCCCTGAGCTTCGGGATCACCACCGCCGCCATGAGGTCGAGCACGGCTTCGACGTTCCCTCGCGCCATGGCGTCGGCGATATGCACGGTGTGCGCCCTGAGATCGGGACAGCGCATGACGTCCCACGGATGGGGGTTGTCGGCCGAGGGATGGAAGAACCCCCTGAGGGCGAGGTCGAGGCGGGCCATCAGGGCGCCCATGGTGCGCCACAGCCTGGGGCACTGGGGAGCCTCCTCGCCGACGATGCCCGGCAGATAGGTCAGCACATGGACCACGTGCCGTGTCCCGCCGGGGCCGCTCACCGTCCGGGTGACGGCGCCGTTCACGGCGCGCACCACGCGGGGCACCGGCATCCCCGGGTCCTGGCGCTCGACATGCATCAGGGCCCGGGTCTGGAAATCGATGACGCCTGGGTCCTCTTCGGCGTTGGCGATCTTCAGCACGAAGGCGTCGCCGTCTTCGGCGCGGAGGCGGAAGTTCTGGTCGCGCTCGCTGACCAGGGGCTCGAAATCCCCGTCGAGCCCGAACAGGTCTCGGGCAAAACGGCGGACCGCATCCTCGGCGAAGGCCGGTGGATTGCGGTCCAGGTACTTGATCTCGTTCACGCCGATGGCCCCCACCACGTTGTTTTGCCCGTCGTCGGAAGAGATTATCTGCGCTTGCGGGTGTGCGGCCAAACGATTTTCGGGCTGCCGTCGATGGTCGCTCGCGGCCGGCCTTCCGGGTCTACTTGAACTCGGTCTCGAGGAAGACGATCTCGCCGGTCCCGGCGTTGAACACGTTGTGCTCGATGCCGGCGTCGCGGAAGTAGGCGTGGCCGGGGGTCAGCTCGGCGGTGGTCTGCGTGCCGTCGGCGTTGACCAGGCGCAGGGTGCCGCCGGTCAACGGGACGATCAGGTAATCCAGGTGGCGGCGGTGGACGCCGGTGGCCTCGCCGGGCGCGAAGCGCCATTCGGTGACCCGGGTGCGGTGGTTGTCGATCCTCGGCGTCGATGTGGCTTGCTTTGTCATGGCATGCCTCCCCGGGGAATGATACCAATGGGGCCGATACCGCCACCAGGATTAAACCGCGAGGGTCGAGGATGCTGACCGAGGCAAAGGGATTTATTGACTACGCCCTGCTCGCCTGCTGGCTGGTTGCCGGGGCCATGCTGGTCGGCGGCTGTCTCTACAAACGCTACCGCAAGGTGCTGTTTGCCGGCATCGTGGTCCCGCTCGCCGGGGCCTACCTGTTCTACACCCAGCAAGCCGCCGCCGGATTCGAGGTCTACACCGTGCGCGAAACCAAGCACGGGATCCTGGTCAACCAGTTCCCGTCCTTCACCGGGGGCGAATATGCCTACGCCGGGGGCGACAAGGCCGCCGTCTCCAGGCCGCCGGGCGACATCGCCACGGTGATCATCAACGACACCGAAACGGCGATCCGCGTCGTCGCCATCCAGAGGTCGGCCTCGCCCGCCGAGCCCATCGTCGCCATCGAACCGGGCAAGATGGGCAGTCTCGACGCGCGGATCGATGTGGTCGGTCCCGACAAGCGGCCGGCGCCCGACAGCGGCGAGCGGCCCGCCACCGACATAAACTACTGGCTGACCTGGGAATAGCCACAATCACCGACCCCCCCCGGCCATCCTTCGACACGCCGCTTGCGCGGCTGCTCAGGATGAGGTTTTGGTGACACCTCATCCTGAGCAGCGAGCGAAGCTCGCGTGTCGAAGGATGCCCGCAGGTCAGTGTCCCTGAGCGCTGGTATTAATCCGCCGCCGGGGAACGACCCTTACGCCGGCGGCCTGAGGCCGTCCGGCGCCGGGGCTTGGGCGGCGGCGGGCGCCATCCCTCGGGGGGCGTCGAGTCGCCGCCGACCAGTCCCGCGAAGCGGGCCCGGATGGCGGCGTCCACCTCCGGCGCCAGCACCGAGTGGTTGGCTTCGGTGAGAATTTCGCGGGCCCGCGCCAGGGCCCGGGCATGGGCGTCCAGGCCGCCCTTCTCCAGCCAGCTCTGGCGCCCCTCGCGGTCGGCGATCTCGGGCAACAAGGCGGTGGTCCGCATCCGCTCGAAGGTGTGGGGGTGGCCGACGAACATGCCCCCCGGGCCGACCTCGGCGATCACCTCGAGCGCCAGCTCGTCCTCGCCGAACTCCATCCCCCGGACCAGCCGCTTGAGCATCAGGCCGATCTCGGCGTCGATCACCGCCTGGCCGAAGTCGAAGGCCATCAGGGCGTCGAGCAGGCCGCCCAACTGGAGGAGCCCGAACCCGGCCAGGACCGCGGCCAGTGGCGACATGCCCTTCTCGTAGCCGGCCTGGGCATCGGAGACCTTGGCGTTGGTCTGGCCGATGTAGCCGCCGCTGGGCACCCCGTAGAAGCGCGCCATCTGGGCCACCGCCATGTCCATCATCCCGGTCTCGATGGCGCCCGAGGCATAGGCCCCGGTTCGCATGTCGGCGATCGTCGGCAGGACCAGGTAGAGGAGCGGGGTTCCCGGCTTCGATATCTGGGTCAGCACCGAGGCGGCGAGGAACTCGGCGTTGCCCTGGGTCAGCGCTCCGGCCAGGGTCAGCGGCGCCGACAGCCCGCCGTTGGGAACCGTGATGCTGTGGGCCGGGATGTCGTTCTCGGCGTAGTACATCAGCATCCCGGTGGCGTCGAAATCCATGGCCAGCGGCGACACCACCGAACAGTAGCCGAAGGTGATGAAGGGACGCTCGCGGAACCGTTCCTCGCCCCCGGCGATCAGCGAACACAGCTTCACCATGTCCGCGGCCTCGCCGGAATCCAGCAGCGAGGCGCGGATCGGCTTGCGGCAGTTCTTCAGCGCCGGGTAGAAGCGCGACAGGGAAAACTGCCCCTTGGGTGCGTCCTCGGCCAGGGTCGAGACCGAGAACACGTCGTAGCCGGCCAAGGCGTCGATCAGGTGCGCCATGCGGGCGATATCGGCCGACGTCGCCCGGCGCTCGATACCGCTCACCGGGTCGATGACGTTGGGGGCCGAACTGGCGGTGGCGATCAGCGGGGCGTCTTCGGGCAGGGTGCGGTCGAACTCCGGATCGCGGCCGCGGAAGGTGAAGGTGGGCGGCGCCGCGGCCATCGCTTCGCCGACCACCGTGGGCGGCAGGCGGACGATCTGGCTGTCCTCGTCGAGGGCGCAGCCGTGTTCAGCGAAGCGTTCGCGGGCCTTCGGGTTGCGGACCAGCAGGCCGGTCTCGGCGAGGATCTCGAGCGACGCCTCGTGGACCCTTACGACCTGTTCGTCGGTCAGCAGTTTGGCGTGGTCGACGATCAATTCACGGACCCCGCCGCCGGCGGCGGCCCTGGCGCCGTCCGCCGGGGGCGGGGGCGATCCGTTGCCAGCCTTCGGGGGGGCGCGAATCGCCGGCCACCATGTCGGGGAATTCGGCGCGGATGCGCCGGTCCACCTCGGGCGCCAGGAGCGACGGGTTGTCCCCGGTGATGATCTCCCGGACCCGGACCATGGCCCGGGCGTGGGCGTCGGACGATCCCTGTTCGGCCCAGGTCTCGCGCGAGTTGCGGTCGGCGATCTCGGGCAGGAAGCCGGTGCTCCGCATGCGCTCGAGGGTTCGGGGGTGATCGATGAACATGCCCCCCGGGCCGACTTCCTCGATTTCCGAGAGGGCCAGGTTGTCCTCGCTGAACTCGAAGCCCCGGGCCAGCCGCTTGAGCATCAGGGCGATCTCGTTGTCGATCGCCGCCTGGCCGTAGTCGAAGGTCATCAGGGCATCGAGCAGGCCGCCCATGACCATCACGTCGATGCCCCCGAGCAGCCCGGCCAGCGGGTTCATGCTCTTCTCGTAGCCGGCCTGGGCGTCGGACAGCTTGGCGTTGGTCTGGCCCATGTAGCCGCCGCTGGGGACCCCGTAGAAGCGGGCCATCTGGGCCAGCGCCATGCCGACGATGCCGGTCTCGATGCCGCCCGGCGCATAGGCCCCGGTGCGCATGTCGGCGACCACCGGCAGGAAGATGTGGAGCATCGGCGTGCCGGGACGCGACATCTGCACCAGCGCCGCCATGGCCAGCCATTCGGCGTTGGTCATGGCCAGCATGCCGCTCAGGCTCAGCGGCGCGCTGATCCCGGCGATGGGGGCGATGGTGCCGTAGGACGGGATGTCGTGCTCGGCGTAATGCATCGCCATTTCGGTCGAATCCACGTCCATCACCAGCGGCGAGACGATGGGGCAGTGGCCGAAGGTGATGAACGGGCGTTCCCGGTAGGCCGCCTCGCTGCCGGCGATCAGGGCCCCCATCTCGAGCACACGCTTGGCCTCGGCGAGGTCGGCGACCGCCGTCCTGACCGGCTTGCGGGTGTTCTTGAGCGCCGCGTAGAAGCGCGGCAAGCTGACCTGGCCCGGCGGCGTGTCCTCGGCCAGGGTCGAGATCGAGAACACGTCGAAGCCGGGCAGGGCGTCGATCAGGTGGGCGATGCACGCGACGTCAGCCGACGTCGCCCGGCGCTCGGCGCCGCTCACCGGGTCGATGATGTTGGGCGCCGAACTGGCGGTGGCGATCACCGGGGCGTCGTCCGGCACCGTGCGGTCGCAGGCCGGATCGCGGCCCCGGTAGGTGAACTTGGGCGGGATGGCGGCGCGGAACTCCTCGACCACGGCTGGGGGCAGGCGGACGATCCGGCTGTCCTCGTCGATCCGGCAGCCGTGTTCGGCGAACCGTTTGCGGGCCTTCTGGTTGCGGACCAGCAGGCCGACCTGATCCAGGATCTCGAGTGACGCCTCGTGGACCCGTTTCACCTGTTCGCCGCTCAGCATCGTGGCGTATTCGACGATCATTGCTCAGACCCTCACCCTTTAACGACGGCGGCGGGTTTGCCGCCGCCCGGCCTTTGGCTCGACTTTCTCCCAGCCCTCCGGGGGGCGCGACTCGCCGCCCACCAGGCCGCCAAACGCGGCCCGGATGCGCGCATCCACCTCGGGCGCGAAGACCGACGCGTTGTCTTCGCACAGGATCTCCCGGACCCGGACCAGGGCCCGGTCGTGGGCGCTCGTCGCCCCCTGTTCGATCCAGGTTTCGCGGGAATTGCGCTCGGCGACCTCGGGCAGGAAGCCGGTGCTCCGCATCCGCTCGAAGGTCCGCGGGTGATCGATGAACATGCCCCCGGGGCCGACCTCCTTGATCTCGTCCACGGCCAGGGTGTCCTCGCCGAACTCCATGCCCCGGGCCAGGCGCTTGATCATCTGAGCGATCTCGTCGTCGATCACCGCCTGGCCGAAGTCGAAGGCCATCAGCGAGTCGATCAGGCCGCCCATGGTCAGCATGTGCATGCCGCCGATGAAACCGGCCAGCGGCCCCATGGCGGCCTCGAATCCGGCCTGGGCGTCGCTGACCTTGGCGTTGGTCTGACCGAAGTGGCCGCCGCTGGGGACGTTGTAGAAACCGGCGATCTGGGCCAGAGCCATGGACATCATGCCGGTCTCGATGCCGCCCGACGCATAGGCCCCGGTGCGCATGTCGGCGACCACCGGGAGGAAGGTGTGGACCATCGGATAGCCCGGCCGGATGATCTGTAGGAGCGTCGCCAGGGCCAGCCATTCGGCGTTGGCCAGGGCCACCAGCCCGGCCAGGGTCAGCGGCGCGGTGATGCCGGCGGTCGGGGCGATGGAGCCGTAGGACTGGTTGTTGTTTTCGGCGTGGTACATCGCCAACTCGGTCGAATCGACGTCCATCACCAGCGGCGAGACGATAGGACAGTGGCCAAAGGTGATGAAAGGCCGCTCCCGGTAGGCCTCCTCGCCGCCGGCGGCCAGGGCGCCGAGGTGGAGAATGCTTTCCGCCTCGGCGATATCGGCGGCCATCGTGCGCACCGGCTTGCGGGTGTTCTTGAGCGCCGGGTAGAGACAGGACAGGTAGGTCTGGCCGGGCGGCGCGTCGGCGGCCAGGGTCGAGATGGTGAAGACGTCGAAGCCCGGCAGGTTGTCGATCAGGTGGGCGATGCGGGCGATGTCGGCCGACGTCGCGCGGCGAAACGTGCCGTCGAGGGGATCGACGATGTCGGGCGCGGCGGCCGAGGTGACGATCACCGGGGCGTCGTCGGGGATGGTGCGGTCGAAGGCCGGATCGCGGCCGTGGAAGGTGAACGTGGGCGGGATGGCGGCGCGGAACTCCTCGACCACGGCCCCGGGCAGGCGGACGATCCGGGTCTCCTCGTCGAGGCGGCAGCCGTGTTCGGCGTAGAGCTTGCGGGCCTTCGGGCTGTGGACCAGCAGGCCGACCTCGGCCAGGATCTCGAGCGACGCCTCGTGGACCCGCTCGACCTGTTCCGCTGTCAGCAGCGTGGCGTTGGAAACGATCATGGAGTGTATGTAGGTCCGCTCAGCGCTTTCGCCAGGCCAGGGCCCGGCGGGAGATGCCGCGGGTCAGGATTCCGTGCAGGATGCGTACCGCCGCCGAGGTATAGACGATCATCATCGCCATCGCGGCGGCGGGGGCGATGTCGCCCTGGTCGTCCATGTTGAGCACCGCCACCGAGGCAAGGTGCGTCTCGGGTCCCCACAGGAAGACGACCGCCGAGACCGTGGTCATGGCGTTGATGAAAAGGTAGATGCTGATGTCGAGGACGGCGGGCATGCAAATGGGAAACGTGACCCGCGAAAACGTCCTGTAGAACGGCACCTTGAGCGAGGCCGAGACGGACTCGAACTCGGGATCGACCTGCTTGAGAGCGGTCGTCGCGGTCAGGTGGGGCACCGTGTAATAGTGCACGATGCTGCAGATCACCAGGATCCACATCGAGTGGTACATGAAATTGAGGGGGTTGGCCAACTCGATGTCGGTGAACGGGATGGTGAATGTGAGCGGGTTGAAGAAGAAGATATAGGCGAGCCCGAGCACCATGCCGGGCACCGAAAGCGGGACGATGGTCAGGAACTGGAGGATCGAGCGGGGCCGGTGGAATCGCGTCGACTTCTCGACCAGGTAGGCGCCCGTGAAAATGACCAGCGTTCCGAAGAAAGCCGTGTACGACGCCATGGTGATGCTGTTCCAGTACGCAGCCCAACCGCCGCCGTCCATGTGGTCGAAATCGTAGTTGTCGAACGTGAAGCTGAGGTTGTAGGGCCAGAACTTGATGAACGAGGCGTACGCCGATACGGCCAGGATGCCCACCAGGATAAAGGCGACGAACCCGCAAAAGGCGAGCATGATGAGGTCGAAACGCCGGTTCGGTTTCGGCTCGAGGGGCACCGAGCGCGCCGAAAGCTGGGCCACTTGGCGGCGTTGAACCAGGCGGTCGGCGATGAACGTCAGCACCACCGGGAACAGGAGGATGACGCTGACCACGGCTCCCATCCGGAAGTTCCACTGCCCGACGACCTGCTTGTAGATGTCGACCGAGAGCACGTTGTACCAGCCGCCGATCACCTTGGGCGCGCCGAAGTCGGTTACCGCGTAAGTGAAAGCGACGAAGCAGGCGCTCATCAAGCCATACTTGACCCCCGGCAGGGTCACCGTGAAGAAGGTGCGCACCTTGCTCGCCCGAAGTGCCACGGCAGCCTCGTACAGCCGCGCGTCGGCCATCGCCAGGGCCGTCGTCAGGATGATCACGGCGTGCGGGAAGATCCAGAACGCCAACGAGATCACGATGCCGATCGGCCCGTAGATCTTTTCCCCGAAAAGCAGCTCCTTGATCATCCCCTGGTTGCCGAACAGATAGACCAGCGAGATCGCGGGGAGCAGCGAAGGGGCCAGGATGGGGATCAGCGCGATGCCGCGGAACAGTCCCTTGAACGGCATGCAGCTGCGGGTCAGCGCGTAGGCGTAGACGAAGGCGAACAGGATCACGATCACCGTCGTGACGATGCCGATCGTGAGCGTATGCTCGACCGAGAGTCTCAGCGCCGGGGTACCGTAGTATTCGACGTAATTGGCGAACCAGACGAAGTTTCCCTCGGCGTCCTCGAAGCTCTTCGAAAACATGGCCCACAGCGGAAGGAACACGGCCACGACGAGAAAGGCCGCCAAGAGCAAGAGACCGCCGCCCTGGATCAGGTCGTCGCGGCTGAGCCTCGGGCGCAGGACGACCTTTGGGGCGGGAACCGCCGGGGCAATGGCGCCGTCAGTCATGATCCACCCGTCTAGCGGTTCGCGTAGACACGGATGCAGTCTTCCGGCACCGAGATCGCGATGTCCATGCCCTCGCGGATATTATGGTCGCGGACGACGTTGGCGGAGAGGTCGGCGGTCAAAAGGACGTCGTCAAATCCATCGATGGTGAGCGACGCCCGGTAGAAGGAACCGAGGAATTCGAGATCTTCGATGCGGCTCTTCAGGGTATTCGTGGTATCGGCTCCAGGCTGGCTCAGGGCTATGTCCTCGGGTCGGAAGGACACGGTGACGGCCGTCCCCTGGCCCTCGACGTCGATGTCGTCAGCGCAATCGAGCTCCACCCGTCCAAGGCGCACCCGCCGCGGGCCTATGACGTCGCCGGCAAGGAAGTTCATCGTGCCCACGAAGTCGGCGATGAAGGGAGTGGCGGGATCGTGGTAGATCTCCATCGGCGTTCCCACCTGCTCGATGACGCCCTCGTTCATGACGGCGATGCGATCGGCCATGGTCAGCGCCTCTTCCTGGTCGTGGGTGACCATGATGGTGGTGACCCCGAGCTTGCGTTGCAGGTCCTTGATCTCGTGACGCAGCCTCACCCGGACCTTGGCGTCGAGCGCGCTCAGCGGTTCGTCGAGCAGCAATAGCCCCGGCGACATCGCCAGCGCCCGGGCCAGCGCGACCCGTTGCTGCTCGCCGCCCGAAAGCTGTGCCGGATACTTGGCGGCGTGGCCGGTGAGGCCGACCAGTTCCAAAAGCTCGTTGACACGGGTAATGATGGCTGCCTTTGCCACCTTCTGGCTTTGCAGGCCGTAGCCGATGTTCTTGAACACCGTCAGGTTGGGGAACAGGGCGTAGGACTGGAACACGATCCCGAAGTCGCGGTCGCTGGGAGGAAGGGTCGAAATATCCCGATTCGCTTGCTCGATTCGACCGTAGGTCTGAAAATCCAGGCCGGCGATGCAGCGCAACAGGGTCGTCTTGCCGCACCCCGAAGGCCCCAGGAAGCACAGGAACTCGCGCTCGTAGACATCCAGGGTGATGTCCCTGAGCGCCGTGAAGTCTCCGAATTTCTTGGTCAGTTCGTGGACGTGGAGATAACCGCCCCGCGTCTCGGTCGCCGGCGAGGTCATCCCTTCACTTGCCATGCCCGTCTCCAACATCGCCTGAATGATAGACAGTTCCCGTTCGCGAAGGAAAGTTCCGGCCGCCCTGCTGCTGGGCGGCCGGAGATGTAGGTGGAATCAGGTCGACCGGGGCGTCACTTCGCCTCGGACTTTACATCATATCGTTCCTGCCACTTGCTGAGGATGGCACTGCGGTTGCTGGCGGCCCAGCCGAAGTCGTTGTCGATCATCTTCTCGAGCGTGCCTTCGGGGAAGTGCTCCACCGGCTTCGCCAGTTCGGGGATTGCCAGCAGCGGCAGGAATTCGTTGTAGACCTTCATCGCCGCCGGCGAGATGTGCCAGTCGAAGAAGACCTTGGCCGCTTCGATTTTCTTCGAAGTTTTGAGGATTCCGCTCGCCTCGACCTCCCAGCCGATGCCCTCCTCGGGGATGACGAGCTCTAGCGGCGCCCCTTTCTTCAACAGCTTGGCGCCGCGGAAGGCGAAGGAGATGCCGATCGGGACCTCGCCCGCGGCGGCCAGCCGGCACGGCTTGGACCCGGAGTGGGTGTACCTGGCCATGTTCTCGTGAAGGGCGGTCATGTACTTCCAGGCCGCGTCCTCGCCCATCATCTGCAGCCATGCCGAGACGGTGAGGAACCCGGTCCCCGACGAAGCGGGGTTGGGCATGACGAGGTACCCATTGTACACCGGGTCGAGCAGGTCTTTCCACGAACTCGGCTTGGGCAGGTTGAACTTCTTGGCCTCGATCGTGTTGTAGCAGATCACGGCGGCGTAAGCGTCGACCCCGACCCAATGCGGCGGATTCCGCGAATCGCGGAACTTGGAGTTGATCCTATCCAGCCCCTTGGGCGCGTAGGGCAGCAGCATGCCAAGGGCATCGACCACCAACAGGCTGGTCGCCGAGGTGCCCAGGAAAATGTCGGCCCGCGGGTCGCCGGCCTCTATCTCGGCCAGGATCTTGGCGGTGATGATGCCGGTGGAATCGCGCACCCAGTTGATGTCGATGTCCGGATGCTCGGCCCGGAAGGCGCTCCGGATGGGTTCGAGCTCCTCGGCCTCCATCGCCGTGTAAACGGTCAACGTTTCGGCGCCGGCCTTGCCGCCGATGCCCAGGGTCAGCAGGCCGATGGCCAAGGCCACCGTCAGCTGCCTGAAGGATAGCACATTGATTTGCATGGATTTCTCTCCCTGTGATCAAAGATCGGCGCGGTTGCGCCCCGTCCGTACGACTTGTCAACGGATGTCAGGAAGATGCTGAATCGGTTGCTCAATCAATGGTTTGCCTCCCGGAACAACGTCACATCCCGTCATCCGCGAATTGGATAATCACACATTATCCAACAAAACACCACATTATTCCACACGCGAGCCCGATTTTTGTTATAATGCACATAGTTCCCACCCGGACGAGTCATTTTTTTTCGGTTAACATGCAGTCCGGAGAGCGCATTCGGAGGGATGCCCATGTTGGCCGAACGGCGGCGCGTCTTGATCCTCGATATCCTGGCAGAGAAGGGGTCGGTTTCGGTCACCGATCTGTACCGGCGCCTGGAGGTTTCGCGCGAGACCGTGCGCCGCGACATCAACAGGCTGGCCGCCGAGAACCGGTTGCAGAAGACCCACGGCGGGGCGATCTCGATCGACGCCGTGGAGCCGGCCTTCGCCGAACGCATGGAGGTCAACGTCGAGGGCAAGCGGGCGATCGGCCGGGTGGCGGCGGACATGGTGTCGGATGGCGACTCGCTGATCCTCGATTACGGCACCACCACCATCTTCCTGGCCCGGTCCCTGGCCTGCCATCGCCGGCTCACCGTCTACACCAACGACTTCCACATCGCCACCAACCTGGCCGGGCGCAACGACAACCGGATGTTCATGCTGGGTGGCGAGCTCCAGGGCGCCGACGGCGTCACGCTGGGCCGCGACGCCACCGCCATGCTCGGCAACTATTACGCCGACTTCGCCTTCGTCGGCGCCGGGGCGGTGTCGTCCCATCCCTGGCTGATGGATTATTCGCGCGAAGCCGCCGAGTTGAGGGCCCGGATGCTGAGCGTGGCCCGCACCCCGGTGCTGCTGGCCGACCACACCAAGTTCGGCAAGATGGCTCCGGTGCGGGTGGCCAACCTGGAACTGGTCACCCACATCGTCACCGACCGCCGGCCCGAAACCGCCATGGCCAAGGCCCTGGGGAAATTGCAAGCGGAAATTCTGATCTCCGAGGCCAACCCGGAAGACGGCTGAAAGAGCGCCGTTTCGGATGCTCTCATTCGTTTTCCGAAAATGTCCGGTAGACGAAGTCCAGCTTCTCTCTCAACCGCTTGTTCTTGATCTTGTTGACGGCGATATTCTTCAGCGGCTTCCATTCGCTGCTTTCCTGAGACAACTCTTCGGCAAGCGCCCACTTGTGAATGTAGGAGTTACCGGACAGCGCCCGAAGCGCCGCGAACTGCCTTTTGCTAAGCCAGCCCGCTTCAAGGGAATCCAGCTTTTCCGGGTCGATGAAAATCCGGGTGATCTCGGAGTAGTAAAGGAATCGGGACTCCTGGGAACGGCTGAGTCGGGTGCGCTGGTGGAGCGCGTCGCGGAAGCCGACCGAGGAGCGGAACTCCCGGCCGAAGAGTTCATCGAAGCCCCCCGTGGAGATACCCTCCGTCGCCAGCCGGTCCATTGCTCCCGCCGACAGTTCGTAGTGGACTTCGCGGTAGACCTGCTGGGCGAACACGTTCTGGAGGAAGAACAGCGCCACGAAGCAGACGGTGGCCGAGATGACCGGCGTGATCATCCACCCGACTCCGATGTTGCCGACCGTCCGCCACTGGATCTGGCGCCCCCCCTTCAACAGGCCGATGCCGACGACCGCCCCGACCACGGCCTGGGAGCTGGACACCGGGACCAGCGGGATGGTCGGCAGGCCGGCCCCGGCAAGCAGGTGTTCCAGGCCCTCGGAGGCGAACAGGAAAAGCACCACCGAATGGGAGGTGACAACCACCCACGCCGCCACCGGGGTCAGGGGCAGAAGGTCGTTGCCGACCGTCAGCATCACCTTCTTCGAATACGTGAAGACGCCGACGGCGATGGCGATGGCGCCAAGCAGGAAGAGCTGTTGAACCGAGGTGAAGGTGAACAGGCCGGCGATCTCGAAGTCGGTGAACGGCGAGAGCGGAACGAACACGCCCATCACGTTGGCGATGTTATTGGCGCCCAGGCTGTAGGCGCCGAAAGCGCCGGCCAGGATCAACGCTATCCGGGTGTAGGCGTCCTGGCGCAGCATATGAAGATTGAGCCGGCGCAGGACGGCCACCGTCGTCTTGTACAACACGATGGCGATCACCCCGGCGAGAATCGGGCAGACCACCCAGGTGCCGAGGATCTTGGTCAATGCGTTGAAGTCGGTGGGCGATTGGCTGAACAGGTTCCAACCCAGGATGGCGCCGACGATGGCCTGGGTGGTGGAAACCGGGAGCCCCGCCTTGGTCATCCAATACACCGTCAGGGCGGCCGACAGGGCCACCATGAAGGAACCGGCCAGGGTGTTGACCGAGCCCAGCCGACCCAGGGTGTGGGCGGCGCCCGCCCCGCTGAGCACGGCGCCGAGGATGACGAACACGCTGCACACGATGGCTGCGGTGACGAACGTCACCATGCGTGAACCGACCGCGGTGCCGAAGACGTTGGCGGCGTCGTTGGCGCCCAGCGACCAACCGAGAAACAAGCCGCTGGTGAGGAAGAGTAGGACCGTGATCTCCATGGCCTGAGGGCCTTAGAGAGTCCTCTTGATGGTGTAGATGGCCAGATGGTCGGCGATGTCCTCGGCGACGTTGGCCAGAAGGTCGATGCGTTCGACGAAGTAACGAAGGTGGATCTTGTCGACCTTGGGGAGGTCCGAGGCGAAAGCCTCGCGCTTCAGTTTGGTGCAGATCTTGTCGGCTTCGGTTTCGAGGACGTTGACCTTGAGGATATGGTCGCGGACCGCCTCGATATTCCTGAAGAACGCCCGCGCCGCCATCACCGCGGATTCGACGCACATGACGACCATCTCCGTGAGGTTGATGAAGTCCCTGTGATATTCCTCCGGAATTTCGGGGGTCTCGATGGAGAACCGGTAGAAGTTGGCCTGGACGACGTTGATCAGTTCGTCCATTTCCTCGAGCAGACTCATGACGTCGCCCCTGAGGTCCGGAATCAGGGTCTGCTCGTACAACTGGGTCTCGATGTTCTTGCGAAGTTCGTCGGCGCGGCTTTCGATCTCGCTGACCTGACGGAGCGATTCCTCGAACTCCTCGCAGGCGCCGTCCTTCAGATAGATCTTGATCGCCAGCAGGAAGATCAGGCCGGCTTCCATGATTCGGTCGAGAAATTCGTCGATCTGGTTTTCGAGGAACTTGGTTCCCCGAAACAACGCATTGCCTTTGGATAACAGCATTCGCGCTCTCCCCACCGCGAAGCGGGCCGCCTCTGGCCGAGGAAACCGGAGGGCCTAATCCGATATCCGCTTGGCCATCAGTAATTTCCGGGCACCGTTGCGGGCCGTTTCGCACAATACCGACTTTGCTTTGTCCGAATCGTCGGTGGCTTTCATCAGTTCCTTGAGGTCCGGCTTGATACGTTTGAGAACTTTCCTGACGGCTTTATCGGCGTCGCTTGATTTTTTCATAGCTAAAAAAAACCTTCCTATTTTTGTGAAGACCCTGTTTTTCGAGGAAAAAACCTGTCGGGACGGCCACCATATAGATTTTTCCCGGCAAGGCAATTTTTCCGGTCAAAAGGCGTTATCGACCGGCTTTCCGATCCGCCTCGATAATCTCGCCGTTGCGCGTGCAGTCCGCCGAGGCCAGCTCGACGAACAGCCCGGCGACGTCGTCCGCCTCCTTCAGCGTCGCCGGGTCCTCGCCGGGGTAGGCGACGGCGCGCATCGCGGTGCGGGTGGGGCCGGGGTTGAGGACGTTGACCCGGACGGGGGTCTTGGCGACCTCGGCGGCGTAGACTTTGACCATCATCTCGAGGGCCGCCTTGCTCACCGCGTAGGCCCCCCAGTAGGGCCACACGCCCTGGGTGACGGTCGAGCCGACGAAAATGGCGCGCCCCGCCTCGGAGGCCCGGAGCAGGGGATCGAAGTCGCGGATCAGCCGCCAGTTGGCGGTCAGGTTGACGGCCAGGGTCAATTCCCAGGCCTTGGGGTCGACGTGGCCCATGGGGCTCAGGGCGGTCAGTACGCCGGCGTTGCCGACCAGGACGTCGAGGCGCTCGAAGCGTTCGAAGACCGCCGCCCCCATGCGGTCGATGGCCTTATAATCGGTCAGGTCGATGGGCATCAGCGTGGCCTGGCCGCCCAGTTTCCGGATCTCGTCGTCGACCTCCTCGAGCCCGCCCTGGGTGCGGGCGGCGAGGATCAGGTGGGCCCCTTCGGCGGCGAAGCGCCGCGCCACCGCCGCCCCGATCCCGCGCGAGGCCCCGGTGACCAGGGCGATGCGGCCGTGCAGGCGGCCGCCGGTGGGGGAGGGGGCAGGGGAGGGGGCGGGGTCGGAGGCGGCCACCGGGACTACCC
>CAZWEZ010000031.1:0-34953 GCA_964632795.1 uncultured Thalassospiraceae bacterium
GGGCCAGGGCCGCCGCCGCGGCGTCGGCGGCGGGGGCGTTCGGCGCCGAGACGATCACCGCCGCCAGGCGGCCGAAGGGCGGCATCGCGTTGTCGCGCCGGGCCGCCGCCTCGGCCTCGATGAAGCGATCGCGGTCGCCCGACACCAGGGCCGCCATCACCGGGTGTTCGGGCATGTAGGTCTGCAACAGCACCCGGCCCGGGCGGGCCGCCCGGCCGGCCCGCCCGGCCACCTGGTAGAGCAGCTGGTAGGTCCGCTCGACCGCCCTCAGGTCACCGCCCGACAGCCCGAGGTCGGCGTCCACCACCCCGACCAGGGTGAGCAGGGGAAAGTGGTAGCCCTTGGCGACGATCTGGGTGCCGATCACCAGGTCGACCCGGTGCTCCTCGATGCTCCGCACCAACTCCTCGGCCGCGCGCGGGCCGGTGATGGTGTCGCTGGCGGCGATCACGGTGCGGGCGCCGGGCAACAGCGCGGCGGCTTCCTCGCTGAGCCGCTCGACCCCGGGACCGCAGGCGGCGAAGGTCTCCTCGCCGTCGCACGACGGACAGCGCCGGGGCGGCCGGGCCGTGTAGCCGCAGTGGTGGCATTGCAGACGGCCGGCGCCGGGCCTCGGGCGGTGTTCGACCAGCCAGGCGATGCAGCGCGGGCACTGCATGCGGTGGCCGCAGTTCCGACACAGGGTCAGCGGCGCGTAGCCGCGCCGGTTGAGGAACAGCATCGCCTGGTCGCCGGCCTCCAGGGTGCGGCGCAACGCCGCCACCAGGGCGGGCGACAGCCAGCGCCCGGCGGGCGGACCCTGGGCCCGCATGTCGATGAGCTCCATCTCCGGCGGCCCGGTGGCGGCATGGCGCTGGGCCAGGTGGAGGCCGTCGTAGCGCCCGTCCTGCATGTTGACCACGCTCTCCAGGGACGGCGTCGCCGAAACCAGGACGACCGCCACGCCGCCCAGCCGGGCCCGCACCACCGCCATGTCGCGGGCGTTGTAGGCGACCCCGTCCTCCTGCTTGAAGGACGAATCCTGCTCCTCGTCGATAACGATCAGACCGAGGTCGGGAAACGGCAGGAACAGGGCCGAGCGCGCGCCGACGACGACCGCCATCCGGCCCTCGGCGACCGCCCGCCAGGTGTCGCGGCGGCGGGCGTCGGGGAGGTCGGAATGCCACTGCCCGGGGGCGGCGCCGAAGCGGTCCCGGAAGCGCTCCAGCCACTGGGCGCCGAGCGCGATCTCGGGCAGCAGGACCAGCACCTGGCGGCCCCCTTCGAGGGCCTCGGCGACGGCCTCGAAGTAGACCTCGGTCTTGCCCGATCCGGGGACCCCGTCGAGCAGGGTGACCGAGAATGCGCCCCGGGAAGCCTTTGCTCGCAGGGCCTCGGCGGCGGTCCGCTGGTCCGCCGACAGGTTCGGCCCCGGATGGCGCCAGTCGGGCTCGGCGGCGATCGCGGCGGCGGGCAGATCGACCCTGGCCAGCACCCCGGCCTGGGCCAGCCCGCGGACCACCGACGGCCCCACCGCGGCCTCGCGGGCCAACTCGGCGGCCGGCCGCGGCGGACCCTCGGCCAACACCTCGAGGACCCGCCGGCGGGCCGCCGTCATCCGCGTCGCGGGGGCGGCGGCGGCCAGGGCGTAGGCGGCCAGCGGCTTGGGCGGACGCAGGGCGTCGGGGACGCTCATCGCCATCTTGAGCACGGCCCCGGCGGGATGCACGGTGTAGGCGGCGACCCAATCGACGAAACGCCGCGACACCTCGGGCAGGGGGGGTGCCTCGACGGTCTCCAGGATGTCCTTGATTCGCCCTTCCTCGAGGTCTCCGCCGGCCTTTCCCCACACCACGCCGGTCGCCTCGCGGGCCCCCAGCGGCACCCGCACGAAGTCGCCCTCGGCCACCGTTTGGCCCCGAGAGACGCGGTAATCATAGGTTCCGGCCAGCGGCAGCGGCAGAAGGACCGCGACAAGCTCGCCCGACAGGTGTCGGGAACTGGTATGGGTATCGGCCATGGACTACACTTTAGCGATTCCCGAGCGCTAGGCGAACGAGGTTTGGAAGCGGTCGATGTCAACAGAACACGAAAAAGCTCCCGCCCCGGACCACGACGGGGTTTCCGCCGATCAGGTGGGCGACTACCTGCGCCGCCATCCCGATTTCCTGGCCGCCAATCCCGAGGTGCTGGAAGCGCTGATAACGCCCTCGCGGTGGACCGGGGGCGGGGTCGTGGACATGCAGCAGTTCATGCTCGAACGGCTGCGCGAGGAGATCGACAACCTGCGCCTGTGCGCCCAGGAGCTGATCGAGACCAGCCGCAACAACATGTCCAGCCAGACCCGCGCCCACGCCGGGGTGCTGGCCCTGTTGTCGGCGGGCGATCTGGAACACCTGATGCGCATCGTCAGCGACGACCTGCCGCTGCTTCTCGACGTCGATGTCGTCACCCTGTGTTTCGAGCCCGCCCGGACGCCGCTGCCGGGACTGGTCTCCAACCATATCCGGCAACTGGGCGAGGGGACGGTGAACGGCCTGCTGGACGGCGGGCGGGAGGTCCTGCTGCAGTCCGAAATGGCCGACGACGGGACCCTGTTCGGGGCCGCCGCCGGGCTGGTCCAGTCGGCGGCCCTGTCCCGGCTGCGCCCCGGCCTGATCACCCCGACCGGGCTGCTGGCCCTGGGCTCGCGGAGCTATGTCTTCGACCCCGGCCAGGGCACCGAGTTGATCGGCTTCCTGACCCGGGCGCTGGAACGCTGCCTTTACCGATGGCTGGAGAAACCGGCCTGAAGGCGCTTGCCGCCGAGCCGGCGGTGGTCTCCGCCGTCGCCCGGTGGCGGGACTGGCTGGACCACGAGCGGCGCGCCTCGCCCCACACCCTGGAGGCCTACCGGCACGACCTGTCGGCGTTCCTCGACTTCCTGTCCGGACACCTCGGGTTCCCGCCGGGCCTCGGCGACCTGGAGGCCCTCGAGCCGGCCGACTTCCGCAGCTACCTGGCGATGCGGGCCGGGTGCGGCCTGTCGCGGTCCTCGACGGCGCGCGCCATGTCGACCGTGCGCGGGTTCTTCCGCTTCCTGGAGCGCAACAAGCTGGCCCACAACCCGGCCATCGGCGGCGTCCGCACCCCCAAGGTCCCCCACTCGGTGCCCAGGGCGCTGTCCGAGGCCGAGGCCCTGGAGGCGGTGGACGCCGCCGGCGATCTCGGCGCCGCGCCGTGGATCGCCAAGCGCGACACCGCGCTGATCACCCTGCTTTACGGCTGCGGTCTGCGCCTCGGCGAGGCGCTGGGACTGGACCGCGGCCAAGCCCCCGGGGGCGACACCATGGTGGTCACCGGCAAGGGGAACAAGCAACGGGTGGTGCCGATCCTGCCGGTGGTCGTGGCGGCGATCGAGGACTACCTGGCGGCCTGCCCCTACGCCCTGGGCGAGGACGACCCGCTGTTCGTCGGGGTCCGGGGCAAGCGTCTCAACCCGGGGGTGGTGCAACGCCAGATGCGCCGGCTGCGGGCGCTGCTCGGGCTGCCCGAAACGGCGACCCCGCACGCCCTGAGGCACAGCTTCGCCACCCACCTGCTGGCCGGGGGCGGCGACCTGAGGACGATCCAGGAGCTGCTCGGCCACGCCTCGCTGTCGACCACCCAGCGCTACACCGACGTCGACGCCGCCCACCTGAGCGCCGTCTACCGCGCCGCCCATCCCCGGGCGCGGGGCTAGCACCGCCCCCTGAACGGGTCCCTGAAATAATGAAAATAATGGTGACAGTATACTTAATTAACCTTAATTAAGTATACTGTCACCATTATTTTCATTATTTCAGGGGGACGCCGGCGGCTTGCGCGCCACCAGGACCGGGGTGGTCTCGGGCGGGTTGTTGGGGAAGTCGTAGGTCGGCCAGCGGTCCCTGGCGTAGTACCCCGAATCCAGCGCCGAGCGGGACACCGGCAGGACGAAGAACTTCAGGGCGTAGAACAGGTCGCGGAACAACTCCCCGGTCTTGAGGCCGCGGATGAGGCGCCTGAAGACGAAGCCGGGGTTGAACAGGATCGCCCGCTTGAAGGCGATGTCCATGTATTTGGTGATGGTCTCGTAGCTCAGGTTGCGGTGCGCGAACAGCGGCTCGTCGGTGTAGATGAAGTACTTGTCCCAGTCGAACGACTTGATCAGCCCCAAGCGGGCATAGTCGCTGAACATCCGGGTCCCCGGGAAGGCGATGGTGACCCCGAACTTCATCATGTCCAGCGGCAGGCGCCGCGCGTAGTCGATGGTCTCCAGCATCGTCTCCTCGGTATCGTGGGACAGCCCCAGCAGCATGGTCCCCGCGGTGTCCAGCCCGGCGTTGCGGGCCTTCTCGACCGCCGTCCAGCCCTGTTCGATGGTCGCCCGGCCGCCCTTGCCGAACTTCTTGAGGATCTCGTTGTTGCCGCTCTCGAAGCCGAACGAGACCCGGTAGCACTTGGCCTTCCTGAGGGCCCTGAACAGGCGGTCGTCGGCGCTTTCGACCCGGATCCCGTTGGTGCAGGTCCACACCATGTCGACATCGGCCCTGATGATGGCCTCGCATACCGCGACCGCCCATTCCTGGTCCGAGGTGAAGATGTCGTCGGCCAGCCAGAACTCGCGGTACCCCAGCGCCCGCATCCGCACCACCTCTTCGGCGCAGCGCTCGGGGGACTTCTTGCGGTAGCCCTGCCCCATGGTGGTCTGGCTGGCGCAGAAGTCGCACTTGAAGACGCAGCCCCGGGAGAACTCGGCGATGGTCGCCGGGACCTGCCTCACCAGGAGCCGCGGGATGCGCTTGTAGTCCTCCATCCGGTACAGGTCCCAGGCCGGCATCGGCAACTCGTCGAGGTTGGCGACCAGCGGTTCCCGTCCGGTGTGAACGAAGCCGCCCGGCGAGCGGTAGCAGATTCCCTTGACCTCGGCCGGGTCCGAGGCGTCGCAGTAATCGGCGAACGAATAATCGGCCTCGCCGAGGAACACGGCATCGAGCAGGGATTCGTGCAGGGTCTCCTCGGGCAGCGCGGTGACGTGGGGTCCGCCGGCGACCACCGCGATGTCCCGGGAGATGTCCTTGACCAGCACGCTGAGGTCCCGCATCTGGTTGATCAGCGGCGTGGTGCCGGTGATGCCGACGATGTCGGGCTTGACCTCGAGGACCTTGTCGCGGACCAGCCGGTGGTCGTAGGACCGCCACGACAGATCGAGGACATGGATCCGGTGCCCCCGCTGGCGGGCCATGGCGGCGATGGTGGCCAGCCCCAGGGTCGGGAAGACGGGGTTGGTGATGCCGCCCTTGGTCCCGCCGTAGGTCGGTTCGTAGGACGGATTGATCAGCAGGGCCGTGGCCATGGTTCGTCCAACATTGTGGGCGGGGATTTCCCGTGATCCCTTAATATGAAACCGGGGTGGGTCGAATCCACCGTTTTTTTCGCAAACCGCCCGATGGTATGACTCATGCCAGTCGGGAGCGGAGGTACTTGAAGACCCAGGGAAGGCGGCAGTAGTAGTCGCGGTAGGAATCGCTCAGCATCTTGCGCACCTGCTTCGCGCTCAGGGTGTCGTGGCGGAAGACGAGGTCGT
The DNA here is from genome assembly GCA_964632795.1 of uncultured Thalassospiraceae bacterium. GTDB lineage: Bacteria > Pseudomonadota > Alphaproteobacteria > Rhodospirillales > 2-02-FULL-58-16 > CAZWEZ01. The sequence goes on from CAZWEZ010000031.1 coordinate 5,567, forward strand.
ACTGGGTGAAGGATTCGTAGTCCTCGACCACCACCTTGTCCTCGAATTCGGCGTAGGCCGGGGTCCCCGGATAGGGGGTGAAGACGCTGATCTGGGCGAGCAGGGAGTTGAGGCGCCGGGCGTAGTCCATGGTCGCCTTCCAGGTGTCGACGCTTTCCCCGGGCATGGCCAGGATGTAGTGGCAGGTCACCTTGACCCCCATCTCCTCCAGCATGGCGATCCGCCGGCTCTGCTCGTCGTGCTCGACGGCGACCCGCTTGGAGGTTTTGAGGACTTCGGGGTCCACCGTCTCGATGCCGACCTTGACCATGTCCATGCCGACCTCGGCCAGGCGCCGCGACAAATCGGGGTCCATGTTGCGCAAATGGGCCTCGATGGTGAAGCGGAACTTCCGCCCGCTGGCGGCAATGGCGTCGCACAGGGCGAAGGTGTGCTTCTTGTTGATGGCGAACACCGGGTCGCGGAAGATGAAATAGGTGATGCCCAGGGTCTGCTGCCAGTGGACCATCTCCTCGACGATCTTCTCGGGCGCCCGCGCCCGCACCTTGCGGCCCTGCTGGAGGGGATAGGTGCAATAGGTCATGCACGAATACGGGCAACCCCGGGTGGCGAGGATCGGCAGCACCGTCTCCTTGCCCCCGAGGAGCCCGAAGCGGGGCGGGTTGACGGAAAAAATCAGCTCCCAGGCGGGCCGCGGCAGGTCGTCCAGGTCCACCGGCGCGGCGGGGGGAAGCAGCCCCTCGAGACTCCCCAGTAGGTCCCCGTCGAGGGGGTTGGCGACGAAGAACATCTCCGGTTCCCCGGAGATCACGAAGGCCCCGAGGTCCAGGTAGGGGGACGGCAGGGTCCCCGCGAAGGGCCCGATGACGCCGATCCGCACCCCGTCGGCGGCGAGGCGGCGGATGGCCTCCAGTTCGGTCTCGTGGCAGACGATCGACGACGTCACCAGGCACAGGTCCCAGGCGCTCCCGGCGGGCCATTCCCTGGCGTACGCCACCTCGTGGCCCTGGGCGCGCAGCACCCCGGCGGTGTAGACGCTGTATAGCGGCGGCCAATCGACCTCGCGCGAGACCAGCCAGGTCAGGGCCCGGCCGGTCCAGCCGTCGCCGAACCGGTTGGCGGTCCCGAAGCCGCCGATGGTGTCCTTCGAGATCCGGTAGGGACGTTTGGGATAGGGGTCGAGAACCAGAACCTTCATAATCGTTAGCGCACCTGGGCCTCGAACTCCTCGAATGGCATCTGGATGGCGATTTCGACCCGGCGGTTGACGGCCCGGTTGGTGGGGCTGTCGTTGGCCGCCAGCGGCCGGCTGTCGGCGAAGCCCTGGGCGGTGATCCGCCCGGCGTCCAGCAGCCCGCCCGCCAACAGGTAGTGGACCACCGACACCGCGCGGGCGCTCGACAGGTCCCAGTTGGACCTGAAGGTGGCGGTCGAGATGGGGACGTCGTCGGTGTGGCCGGAGATCAGGATCTGCCCCGAGGCGCCGGCCAGCACCTCGCCGACGCGGTCCAGGATCGGCAGCGCCCGCTCCTTGAGTTCGGCGCTTCCGGAGAGGAACGCGGTCTTGTCAAAAAAGCAAATGATGATCTCGTGCTCCTTTTCCACCAGGATGATCTCCCGGTCCGCGATTTCCCGCGCCAGGCGCGTCCTCAGGTGATCGACGACCTCCTCCTTCCACTCCCTCATCGCCTCCTCGATGGGGTCGAATTCCGGGACCGGGAGATCAATGGCCACGCTCAGGTCGGGGATGATCTTGGCGGTGCCGGTGAAGGCGGCGCTGATCGGCCCGGCGTTGCGCCTGAACTTGTCGCTGTCGACCTCCGAGAACGACATCATCATCACGAACAGCGCGAACAGTATGGCCATCAGGTCGGCGAACGTCATCATCCACCGCGGGACCCCGGGTTTGGCGGATCTCACTACCTTGATGCCGTCCATCATTCGTGCTTCCGGTGGATCGACTTGTTGGCCCGGGTGGTCCAGGAATCCCGGGCTCCGAGTTGGCGCTGCTTCTCCGGCAGGTAGGGTTCGAGGACCTCACGTATCGTGGTCGGATTCTGCTTCTGGTGGATCTGGAACACGCACTCGATGATCAGGCGGCGGCTGGCCCGGTCCTGTTCGCTCTTGCGCTCCAGCTTGTCGGCGATCGGCAGGGCGATCAGGTGGGCCAGCAGCACCCCGTACAGGGTGGTCAGCAGGGCTATCGCCATGGCCGGGCCGATGGTCGTCGGATCGCTCATGCTGGACAGCATCTGGACCAGCCCGACCAGGGTCCCGAACATGCCGAAGGCCGGCGCCGACTCGCCGATGGCGAGGAACACCTTGGAGCCCATCTCCTCTTGCTGGATGGAGAGGGCCATCTCCTGGGTCAGGATCTTGCGGATGTAGTCGAGGTCGCGGCCGTCGGCCACCATCTGCACCCCCTTCTTGAAGAAGGGGTTGCGCAGCTTGTTCTTCTCCAGCGTGTGGAGTCCCGCCTTGCGGGCCCGCTTGCTCAGCGCGATGGCCTGGTCGATGTAGTCGCGGGGACCTTCCTTCTCGTTGGTGAAGGCGGCCTTCATGCCCACCGGCATGGCGATGAAGACCCCGGACAGCGGGAACCGCACCATGGTCGCCGCGAAGGTCCCCCCGAGCACGATGAGGAGTCCGGGAATGTTGAAGAAGATGGTGATGTCGGAGCCGGTGAGGATGGCCAGGGTGACCACGGTCAGGCCGATGAGCAGTCCGGCGATGGTTGCAAAGTCCACCAAGTCGATAGTCCTCCTAGCGTCCGACCTTGTGCATCCTTCAGGATCGGCGGCCCTCAGGCAAGGGGCAATACGAACTTTTCCAATGCCCGGGGCGGCCGGGTCAAGCGTTTCCGCCCGCGGTCTGCGCCTCGACGACGGCCAGCGCCGTCATGTTCATGATGCCCCGGACCCGGATCGATTCGGTCAGCACGTGGGCCGGCTGGGCCATGCCGATGAGCATCGGGCCGACGGCCACGCAGTCCGCCAGCATGCGCACCGCGTTGTAGGCGATGTTGGCGGCGTCCAGGGACGGCATGACGAGGAGGTTGGCCCGGCCCGAGAGCCTGGAATTGGGGATCAGGCGGTTGCGGATGTCTTCGGAGAGGGCGGAATCGGTATGCATTTCGCCCTCCACCTCCAGCTCCGGGTCGAGCTTGCGGATCAGCTTGACGGCGTCGCGCATCTTGCGCGCCCCGGGGCGCCTGGAGCTGCCGAAATTGGAGTGCGACAGCAACGCCGCCTTGGGCTCGATCCCGAACCGCCGGACCGCCTGGGCGGCGAGCACCGTCAGCTCCGCCACCTCCTCGGCGCTGGGGTCGGGATTGACGTGGGTATCGCACATGAACATGGTGCCGCTGGGCAGCAGCAGCATGCTGACGGCGGCCGCCCGCTTGACCCCCTGGCTGAGGCCGATGACCGACAGCACGTGCGGCAGGTGATCGATGTAGCGCCGGTTGGCGCCGCAGATCATCGCTTCCGCCTCGCCGCGCTTGACCATCAGGGCGGCGATCAGGGTGGTGCTGGTGCGGACCTGGGTGCGGGCGTCCTCGCGCGACACCCCGTGGCGCGACATGATGTCGTGGTAGAGCTCCCAGTATTCCCGGTAGCGGTCGTCCTTCTGCGGGTCGCACAGCTCGAAATCGTCGCCCTGGCGCAGCCGCAGGCCGAGCCGCTCGATCCGCATCGCCACCACCTTGCGGCGCCCGATGAGGATCGGTTCGACCATCCCGTCGTCGACCAGGTTCTGCACCGCGCGCAGGACGCGTTCGGACTCCCCCTCGGCGTAGACGACGCGGCGCGGGTCGTTCCTGGCCCGCTCGAAAACCGGTTTCATGACGGTGTTGGAGCGGTAGGCGAACTCCAGCAGGCGCTGCCGGTAGGCCTCGAAATCGTCAATCGGGCGCGTCGCGACGCCGGTCTCCATGGCGGCGCGGGCGACCGCCGGGGCCAGCTTGATCAGCAGCCGGGGATCGAAGGGCTTGGGGATCAGGTAGTCGGGGCCGAAGTTCATCTCCTGGCCGAGGTAGGCCAGGGTGACTTCCTCGTCGGCCTCGGACTGGGCCAGATCGGCCAGGGCATGGACGCAGGCCATCTTCATCTCCTCGTTGATGGTCGTCGCCCCGACGTCCAGCGCCCCGCGGAAGATGAAGGGGAAGCACAGCACGTTGTTGACCTGGTTGGGGTAGTCGGAACGCCCGGTGGCCAGCACCGCGTCGGGGCGTACGGCGCGGGCCTGTTCGGGCCGAATTTCCGGTTCCGGGTTGGCCAGCGCCAGGATCAACGGCTTGTCGGCCATCCGTTTGACCATCTCGGGCTTGAGGACGCCGGGCACCGACAGCCCGAGGAAGACGTCGGCCTCGCCGATCACCTCGTCCAGGGTGCGGGCTTCGGTGTCCTGGGCGAAGGCGCCCTTGTAGTCGTCCATCTCCTCGGCGCGGCCCCGGTAGACGACGCCGGCGATGTCGGTGACCCAGATGTTGCGCCTCTCCACCCCCAGGCCGACCAGCATGTCGAGGCACGCGATCGCCGCCGCGCCGGCGCCCGAGGTGACCAGCTTGACCTCCTTCAGGTCCTTGCCGACGACGCGCAGGCCGTTGAGGATCGCCGCCCCGACGATGATCGCCGTGCCGTGCTGATCGTCGTGGAGGACCGGGATCCGCATCCGTTCCTTGAGCCGTTCCTCGACCTCGAAGCACTCCGGTGCCTTGATGTCCTCCAGGTTGATGCCGCCGAAGGTCGGCTCCAGGCTGGCCACGATGTCGATCAACCTGGCCGGGTCCGTCTCGTCGATCTCGATATCGAAGACGTTGATGCCGGCGAACTTCTTGAACAGCCCGGCCTTGCCCTCCATCACCGGCTTGGCGGCCTCGGGGCCGATGGCGCCGAGGCCGAGGACGGCGGTGCCGTTGGTGACCACGGCGACCAGGTTGCCCCGGGTGGTCAGGTTGTAGGATTCCATCGGCTCGTCGGCGATCGCCTGGCAGGCGAAGGCGACCCCCGGCGAATAGGCGAGGGACAGGTCGTGCTGGTTGGCCAGCGACTTGATCGTGGTGACGGCGATCTTGCCGGGAGTCGGCAAGCGGTGATAGTCCAGGGCGTCTTCGCGCAGCTTGTCGATAAGGGATTTGTCTTTCATCGGACGTATTCTCCTCGGCGGCCCGCCGACGCCGCCGGTCGATTATCCAAATATGGCGATGACCTCGATCTCGATGACCATTCCCTCATAAGCCAGGAAGGGCAGCGGGACGCCGGTGGTCGCCGGGCCCGGCTCGGTGAAGCTGGCGGAGCGGATCGAGAAGTTGGCGTGCAGCTCCTCGGCCGAGGCGCCGCCCCGGTAGAAGGCGGTGACCTTGACCACGTCATCCAGCCCGGCGCCGAAGCCTTCCAGTATGGCGCGGATGTTGTCCATGGAGGCCCGGGTCTGCCTGGCCATGTCGCCGGGGTCGATCACCTCGCCCCGGGTGGACAGCGACACCTGGCCGCCGAGGTGGATCAGCTCGCCGCACCTGACGCCGTGCTTGTAGGGCAGGTGGATCGGCCAGTCCCAGTGGCCCTCGGGCCATACGTGGTGGCGTTCGCCATCCATGGCGGTGACCTCGATGCGGGTCGTCAGGCCTTCGCCGCCGAAGCGGGTCAGCGGAATGCCGGTCGCCGCCGGGCCCGGTTCGGTGAAGTAGCGGGCCCGGACCCGGGCGCCCAGTTCCCAGTCGGCCTCGGTGCCCCCGCCGAGGTAGTAGGTGTTGACCTTGACCACCTGATCGAAAGAGGCGCCGAGGTCGTCGAGCACGGCCCCCAGGCGCTCCATGGCGACCTCGCTCTGGCGGGGCAGGTCGCCGGGGTGCAGCGGCGCGCCGTCGCCGCCACGGGCATCCTGGGCGCCGACGAAGACCATGTCGTCGCAGCGCAGGCCATGGGACAGCGGCGACGCCAGGCCGTCCGCCGGCACCGCCCGGCGCGCGCCGTCGGTCATCGCCACGGCCTCGATCTCGACCAGCAGGCCGGGATAGGCCAAATGCCCGACCGGGACCGCGCTCAAGACCGGTCCCGGGGGCGGCCCCAACGCGCCGGCGATGTTCTCCACCAGCACCGCCTCGTCGCCGCTGTAATAGGCGACCAGCTTGACCAGGTCGCCCATGCCGGCGTCGAGGTCGGTCAGCACGCGGCCGATGTAGGCCATGACCTGCCTGGTCTGGGCGGCCAGGTCGCCCGGGTGCAGCACCCGGGCCTGGCGGTCGAGATCGACCTGGCCGCCGACGAAGACCATCCGCCCCGAGCGGACGCCGTGCTTGTGGGTCACCGGGATGGCCCACTCCCAATGTCCGTCCGGCCAGGCGTGGGATCGCTTCATCGCCCCCTCCTCCGCCTACAGGTATTCGTCACGGAAATGGAACACCGCGTAGGCGCTCCTCAGGTAGATGGAACGCAGGAAGGGCGGCGTGAATCTCGGCGGCGGGCCCTGCATCACGGCGGGGATGTCGATCCTCGGACGCGCCGACCCGGTCGCCAGGGCCGCCACCAGGCGTCCCGTCCAGGTGCCGCCCGCCACCCCGCTGCCGTGGTAGGCCAGGGCGCACCACACCGACCGGTCGCCGTCGACGTTGCCGAGGTGGGGAACCAGGTCGTAGGCCATGCACACGAAGCCGTTCCAGAAGTGGGTGAATTCGACATCTGCCCACGCCGGGTACAGGCGGCGGAAGGTCTTCTCCATGTGGGCCCGCATGCCGGCCCTGGCCTTCGGGGCCGCCGAGGCGCCGCCCCGGCCGCCGAACAGGTAGCGGCCGTCGGGCAGCAGCCGGACGTAATGCAGCAGCTTGCGGCTGTCGCAGGCGATGTCGGTCGTCGTCCACCCCTGGGCCGCCTGTTCATCGGCGCTCAGCGGGCGGGTGACGAGGATGTTGGACAGTGCCGGCAGCAACCGTCCGCGCAGGCCCCGGTGGAGGCTCTCCGCCGTATAGCCGTTGGTCGCCACGATCACGGTCCGGGCGCGCAGTTCGCCCTTGGGGGTGACCAGAACGTGGCCCCCGTCGACGAGCAGCCAGTCGGTCACCGGGGCCTCGGCGTAAAGGACCGCGCCATGACGCTGGGCGGCCCGGGCCAGGCCCTGGCAGTACTTCAACGGATGCAGGCCGAAGCCGCGGCTCAGGCGCAGCCCGGCGTGGAACTCGGGACCGGCGATGCCGTGGGCGGCGAGCTCCTCGCGGTCGAGGAACCGGGAATCGTCGCCGAAGGTCTCCTTCATGTAGCGCTGGGCGGCGCGCAGCTCGGCGATGCGGTTGGGCTTGTGGGCCAGCCAGAGGTCGCCGTCGGAGACCCGCTCGGCGTCGATGGCCTCGGTCTCGATCAGCTCGGCGACCAGCCCCACCGCCTGCTTCTGGATGTCGTGGAAGCGTCGCGTCTCGTCGAGCCCGTAGCGGGCGGTCATGGTCTCGTAGCCGAGCTTGGCCATGCCCATGCAGGAGAACCCGCCGTTGCGCCCCGAGGCCCCCCAGCCCGGCCAGCCGGCCTCCACCACGCGGACGTCGGCGCCGTGGTCGCGGCTCAGGTGGAGGGCCGCCGACAGCCCGGTGTAGCCGCCGCCGATGACGGCGATGTCGCACGACGCCCCCTCCTCGCCGGCCAGGTCGGCGCAGGCCACCGGGTGGTCCGCCGAATCCTCCCACCAACTGCCGCAGGGCTCCCCCCAGCGGTAGGCCGAAGGGTGGTACATGAAGTCCATGGTGGCGTTCCTCCCGTTGCGGAATGAACCTTGGCGCGGCGGGGAAATCCGTGCAAGCTCTATCGTCCCGGATCGTCGCGAAACATCACGGAGGACGCATGGAACGGGTTTTCGAGGCCTTCAGGGCCATTTTCGCCGACGCCGTGGCGCGGGGCGTGGAAGGCGCCGAACTGCTCGACGGTGTCAGCCGGAATATCGACTGGTCGGGGCCGTTCACCCCCGAGACGCCGCTGATGCAACCGGTAGTCAACGCCTACCTTGCCGAGGCCTGCGCCCTGGCCGGTAACGGGGTGATGGGCGACTTCGCCCGCGCCCTGGCCGAGGTCGGCGACCGGCTTCATTGGCGCGACATCTACCGACGCTATGCCGGCGAGCCCGACATGGACGCCTTGCGGCCCAACTACGCCTGCACCCGGTTCTGCGGCATCGGCGGGATGATGGAGAACGACACGGCGCTGATCACGGTGACCCTGCAGGGCCCGCGAACGTTCTACCCCTCCCACGTCCACAAGGCGCCGGAAGTCTATGTCGTCGCCGCCGGCGAGGCGGAGTGGCAGCGGGGCGACGGAGCCTGGGAACGGAAACCGCCGGGCAGCTACTTCATGCACCCCAGCGGCGTCCGCCACGCCACGCGGACTCTCGATCAACCCCTGCTGTGCATCGCCGTCTGGCTGGGCGACCTGGATTCACAGGTCGTCATCGTCCGCCAATAGGGAAAGGAGACCGACAATGAACGGCTCGATCGAGTGGGGGATCGACAACGAGTACGGCACCTTGCGCGACGTCCTGCTGGGCCGGCCCGATCATTTCCGCTGGGTCGATGCCGGGGCGCTGACCCAGCGGACGCTTCGCAACCTGGAGCACCTGGGGATCACGTTCGACCTCCAGTCGGCCCAGGCCCAGCACGCCGAGATGGTCCGCTGCTACGAGGACGCCGGGGTGGCGTGTCATTTCATCGACCCCGACCCGGTCCTGCACCGCAATTTCTTCGCCCGCGATTCCAACGTCATGACGCCGTTCGGGGCGATCATCTGCCACATGCAGCTCAAGTGCAGGCGGGCCGACTACGTCACCGCTATCAAGTTCTACCGGGACCACGACATCCCGATCTTCCGGATGGTCACCGCCGGCCACTTCGAGGGCGGCGACTTCAACATCATCGAGCCCGGCGCGGTGCTGGTCGGCTACTGCGGTGAGCGCTCCGAGGAGGCCGGGGCGCGCCAGGTCGCCGGGTGGATGGCGGAGAAGGGCTGGGAGAGCGTGGTGGTGCCGATCCCGGCCCACTTCATCCACCTCGACGCCCTGATCGTGATGATCGCCCCCAAGCTGGCGGTGATCTGCACCGAGGCCCTGGAGGACTGGGTGCTGGAGTGGCTGCGCGCCCGCTCGATCGAGTTCGTCGACGTTCCCTACCGCGCCTGCGCCCACAACCTGGGGGTCAACCTGGTGAGCCTCGGCGACGACCGGATCTTGTCGATGGCCGGCAGCGGCGAATTGAACGACCGCCTGCGGGCGATGGGGTTCGAGGTCTTCGACCCCGAGATGTCGATGTTCACCTACGGCGGGGGCGGTGTCCACTGCCTGTCCCAAGCCTTGCGTCGCGATCCGGCGTGATCGATCCCTAGGCCCGTCGCCGGATCAGGGTGTACAGAACGATGGCGGCGAGGGTCAGGACGATGAGCACGGTGGCCACCGCGGCGATGGTCGGGTCGGCGTGCTCGCGGATGCCGTCCCACATCCGCCGGGGCAGGGTGAATATCCTGAAGCTGGTGACGAACAGGGTGACCACGATCTCGTCCCACGACACGATGAAGGCGAAGATGGCGCCCGACAGCACGCCGGGCATGATGGATGGCAGGATCACGTAGCGCAGCCGCTGGCCCATCGAGGCGCCCAGGTTGCGCGCCGCCTGCTCCAGCCGGACGTCGAAGTTGGCCAGCGAGGTGGACACCGTGATCACCACGTAGGGCACCGCCAGGATCATGTGGGCGATGATCAGGCCGAGGTAGGAATCGAGCAGCCGCAACTCGACGAAGACCCGGTAGAAGGCCAGCGCAACGACGATCGGCGGGACGATGATCGGCATCAAGAGGAAGCCGCGCACCGCCTCGGCGAAGCGCGAGGCGATCCGCCACAGCCCGATGGCGGCCAGCGTCCCCAGGACGACGGCGATCACCGTCGAGCAGACGGCGACGATCAGGCTCTGGCCGATGCTCGACAGCCATTTCTCGTTGGTGAACAGGTTGACGTACTGGCGCAGGGACCACTGGTCCTCGGGCAGCGACAGATAGCGCTCAGGGGTGAACGAGAAGGGGATCGCCACGAAGGTCGGCAGGAACAGGAAGAACAACACCGCCCAGGCCAGGGCAAGGACGATTCCGAAGCGCCAGGTGTAAGTGCGTTCCATCACCGGGCCCCGAACATCTCACGCAGGTTGATGAACCGCCCCATGATGGCGAGCAGCAGGAACACCGCGACCAGCAGCACCACGGCGAGCATCGAGGCGACGCCCCAGCGCGCCAGGTTGAGGATCTGGACGCTGACGTATTCGGCGATCATCGCCGTCTTGCCGCCGCCCAGGATGGCCGGGGTGACGAAGAAGCCCAGGGTCAGGATGAAGACCAGGATCCCGGCCCCGGCGACCCCGGGCAGGCTGAGCGGCAGGAATATCCGCCAGAAGGATTCGAACGGTCCCGCGCCGAGGCCGCGCGCGGCGTCCACGTAGCTGGTGTCGATGCCGCTCATGTTGGCGTAAAGGGGCAGCGCCGCGTAGGGGACCATGAAGTGGACCATGCCGATGATCACCCCGAGCTCGTTGCGCACCATGTGGAGCGGTTCGGCGATCAGTCCCCAGTCGATCATCACCGTGTTGGCGATCCCGCCGTCATGGAGCAGCATCAGCCACGAGAAGGCGCGGACCAGGACCGAGACCCAGAACGGGACCAGGATGAACAGCAACATCCACATCCGGTGGCCTTTGGAGACGTTGATCATGGCGTAGGCGACGACGTAGCCGCCCAGCATGCTCAGCACCGTGGTCACCGCGCAGACCCGGAACGTGGTCCACAGCATGCGGTGGATCGAGCCCGAGGTGAACAGCCGTCGGTAGTTCTCGAAGCCGAAGCTGGGGTCGGTGACGCTGATCCACAGGACCTGGAGGATCGGGTAGACGAACAGCCCCACCAGCAACACCACCAGCGGCAGGACGAGCAGCCAGTAAGGGTCGAGGCGCGCCGGCCGGCGTTCGATCGTATCGCTGCCGGCGCGCACTCGCTTCGTTCCCTTACGCCGAGATCAGGTCGAGGTAGCCGTTTAGCGCATCGTCGTAATGATCGGCGAAGTACTCGGTGTTGATCGGGATCTGGAGCTTGAAGTTCTCCGGCGCCGCCGGATGCAGGCGCCGCTGCTCGGGCGTCATCAGGTCGGTGGCCGCCGGGTTGGACGGTCCCTGGCCGAAGCAGTCCATGACGTCGATCTCGCGCTTGGGATCCTGCATCCAGGCGATCCACCGGTTGGCCCACTCGCGGCCGCCCGGGTTGCCCTTGGGGATCAGCCAGCCGGCGGGACCGGCGTTGCCCTGGTTCCAGGTCCAGCCGACACGGCCGTCGGTGTCGCGTTCAAGCACGCTGGAGCGGGTGTGCCACAACGAGCCCATGACGATCTCGCCCTGGAGGAACATCTGCTGGCTCTCGGCGCCCGAGGCCCAGAACACCAGGTGGTCCTTGATCGACTCGATCTTCTTGAAGGCCCGCTCCAGGTCCAGCGGATAGACCTCTTCCATGGGCACGCCGTCGGCCATCAGGGCGCCTTCGAGGGCGCCGCTCATCCACTTGTACAGCGCCCGCTTGCCGGGATACTTGTCGACGTTCCAGAAGTCGGCCCAGGTGCTCGGCACGTCGCTTCCGACCTTGGCCTTGTCGTAGGTGATGACGTAGCTGTACCAGTAGCCGAGGACCCCGTGCTCCCAGGTGTAGGGGGCCAGGATCTTGTTCTTGTCGACGATCGAATAGTCGATGGTTTCCAGCATGTCCTGGCGGGCCAGGCGGGGGATGTTGAAGCAGTCGCCGTCGATCACGTCCCAGGTCACGTTGCCGGCCTCGACCATGGCCTTGATCTTGCCCTCCAGCGGGCCGGTACCGTCGACCTCGAGCTTGACGCCGGTCGCGGCGGTGAACGATTCGCCGTAGCCCGACTTGAAGCAGGTGACCGCGTCGCCGCCCCAGTTGGCGTGGACGATCTGGTCCGGCTTGCCGGCCGCCCGGGCGGTGTCCGAAGCCAGGAAATACGGCGTCACCCCGGCCATGGCGCAGATGCCGAGGAAGGTCCGGCGGTTGATCCGCCCGGCGTTGAAGTCGTCGGCCGCGATCTGCGCCCGGTCCTGCATGAAAGTTTGCTTTTTCATAGCTTTTCTCCCTTGTTGAAAGTTGTTTTTCGCGGCGTTCAGTCCTCCTCGACGATGACCGAGGCATCGTCGCTCCACGTCAGCCACACCTTGCCGCCGACCTCGGGGCGGATCGTGCACTGCCAAGCCGGTGTGGTGACCGCGAGATCGCCGATCCCTTCGGCGGCGAAGGTGAAATGAAAATTGCTGCCGAAGTAATTCCAGTTGACGATCTCGCCCAAAACGCTGTTGACGTCCCCGCCCGGTTCCGCGGCCGAAAGCCCGATCTTCTCGGGCCGCATGGCGATCAGGATGTCGTCGCCCTTGGCGAGGTCCACCCCCTTGGCGGCCTGGCGGAAGGTTCGCCCGGCGACGCCATAGCGGACGGCGCCGTTGTCGGTGCCCTCGACGGCGCCCTTCATGAAGTTGCTCTCGCCGAGGAAGCTGGCCACGAAGCGGCTGGCGGGCTTCTCGTAGAGTTCCTCGGGGTCGCCGATCTGGATGCATTTCCCGTCGCGCAGGATGACGATCCTGTCCGACATCGAGAGCGCTTCCTCCTGGTCGTGGGTGACGTAGACGAAGGTCGTCCCGAGCCGTTGGTGAAGCTGCTTCAGCTCGACCTGCATCTCGGTGCGCAGCTTGCGGTCCAGCGCCCCCAGCGGCTCATCCAGCAGCAGGATCTCCGGCGAGAAGCTCATCGCCCGGGCCAGCGCCACGCGCTGCTGCTGGCCGCCCGAAAGCTGGCGGGGCAGGCGGTCGGCGAAGCCGGTCAACTGGACCAGCTCCAGCATCTTGTCGACCTTGTCGCGGATCGCCTCGACCGCCTGGCGGCGGACCTTGAGGGGAAAGGCTATGTTCTCGGCCACCGTCATGTGGGGGAACAGGGCGTAACCCTGGAAGACCATGCCCAGTTCCCGCTTCTCCGGCGCCAGGTGGGTGATCGGCTTGCCGCCGAGCAGCACTTCGCCGGCGTTGGGGGCGATGAACCCGGCGACGATCATCAGCAGGGTCGTCTTGCCCGACCCCGAGGGCCCGAGCAGGGTCAGGAACTCGCCGCGCTCGATCTCCAGCGAAACGTCATCGACCGCGCGCACCACGCCATAGTGCTTGGAAACCCGATCAAGCCTCAGGCTGTAGGATGCGGGATCACTGCCGATCACAGGTGCCTCCTCGGCCATCGGATAGAAACCTTAGCCTGCCCCTCCGGAGCGGTCCAGTTCCTCGTCGCCTGGATCAGCCGACGGCGACCAGTTCGCGCGGGATGTCGGTCAGGTTCTCGAGCCCGTTCCCGGTCATCAGGAAGGAATCGATCCACCCGGCCCCCGAGCCGCCCGGCCAGCCGTCGAAGACGTCGTACTGGACCTCGAAGTTGAACACCATGCCCGGCGCCATGACCGGATCGGGGGCGTCTTCGCGCGGCTGGGGGCGGTGGCGGTTGACCCAGTCGGGCGGGAACGCGATGCCCAGCACGTAGCCGCCGATGAACCATTCGTAGCGTGCCCGATCGACGCCCGAGGCGGCGATGAAGGCGTCGGCCGCCTGCTGGACCCGGCTGAACGAATCACCGGGGGAGACCCCGGCGACGATGGCCCCGCTGCACCCGGCCGAGGGGTCCATCAGGTCGTGCCAGCGGCGGTCGATGTCGCCCACCGCGAAGGTCCGCGAGAGGTTGGCGTGGTAGCGGTGCAGGCTGGCGCAGAAGTCGATGTGGACCAGGTCGCCGTCCTTGAGCCGGCGGTGCGAGGCCGGCCCGTGGTGGTCGCCCGAGCGCGGCCCGCTGCCGACCATGGTGCGGATACCGGGATGGCCGCAGCCGTTGATCATCAGCTCGTGGCAGATGACGGCGTCGACCTCGGTCTCCATCATGCCGGGTTTCATGGCCTCCCGGGCGGCGGCCATCGCGCTCTTGCAGATTTCGCCCGCCTCGCGCATCACCTCGACCTCGCGGGGCGACTTGTACAGGCGGACGTCCTCGATCAGGTCCGACTCCTCGATCACCGTCGCCCCGGCCCCTTCGAACCGCTTGCCGATGGCGCGGACCAGGTCGGGGTGGGGGCCGTAGGCCCAGGTCTGGATCGCCACCCGGCCCTTGCCCCAACCCCTCTCGAGAACCTTGCCGGCGACGAAGTCGGCCTGGTCTGCGGCCTTGCCCCGGGGATGGTAGACGATGTCGGTGATCTCGGGCGTGGTCGAGACGATCGCCTTGTGCGAGGCGTTGTCGAAGAACAGAAACTCCCCCCTCGCGGCGTCGAAGTAGAGCCCGGTCAGGCCGTGCTTGGATTGCCAGATCTGGTCGTGGCCGGTCAGCCAGTAGACGTCCCTGGGCGAGGTCACCAGGATGCCGTCGAAGCCCGCCGTTTCCAGGGCGGTCCGCACCTTGACCCGGCGTTCGGCGTACTCCTCGGGCGGGAACGGCTGTTCCCAGTCGATCATGTCGCGGATGACCTGTTCCATCAAAATCTCCCCTGTTTTTACGACGGCAGCCCTGGCAGGATCGGTTCGGGATCATATGACATGGGGAAGCGAAATGGCCAAGAACGAAATCAGCGACAAGGACACCCTGGTCGTCGAAAGCCTCTACTGGTGGGGCATCGCGTCGATGTTCCGCTGCGAGGTCGACGGTGATCCGGACAACTGCGACATCGCCCTGGTCGGGGTGCCCCACAGCACCGGCAACGGGACCACCGAGCGCGACCAGCACCTGGGGCCGCGCGCCGTGCGCGACATGTCGGCGATGGCCCGGCGCGTCCACATGAAGTTCGGCTTCTCGCCGTGGGAGAAGTGCCGGATCAACGACCTCGGCGATGTCGCCCTTCCCGAGGCCAACGACAACGAACGCTGCATCGAGCGGATCACCGAGTTCTACAAGCGGATCGACGCCGCCGGGGCGCGGCCGGTCTCCATCGGCGGCGACCATTCGATCACCGGCGGCATCCTGCAGGCGCTGGGCGGCGTCGAGGCGAAACTGACCGGCGGGCGCAAGGCGGCGCTGCTGCACCTGGACGCCCACACCGACGCTTATGAGCACCTGGACCATTTCCTGGGGGCCAGAAAGTCGGCCGCCCATTGGGCCAGCTACCTGGTCAGGCAGGGCCACGTGGATGCCGCCAGGAGCGTCCAGATAGGGATGCGCGGCAACACCCGCACGCTGGACTGGCTCCAGCCGAGCTACGATTTGGGCTACGAGGTGATCACCATGGAGCGCTTCCGCGAGCTGGGAGTCGACAAGTGCCTGGAGATCATCAACGAGCGGATCGGCGATTCGCCGCTCTACATCACCTTCGATTTGGACTGCCTGGATTCGGCGGTGGCGCCGGGGGTCTCCAACCTGGAGGCGGGCTGCGGCGGGTTCTCGATCGACGAGGCGATGGCCCTGTTGCAGGGGGTCCGGGGCAAGGACGTCATCGGCGGCGACGTGGTGTGCCTGATGCCGAGCAAGGACCAGCCCAACAAGATCACCGCCCTGGTCGCCGCCTCGGTGGCCTTCGAGTTGATCAGCCTGATCGCCGATCAGGCCTGACTGGCGATCAGGCGGCGCCCCAGTTCGGCCATGTGTTCGCTTCCCAGGTTGGCGAAGGCGAAGCGCAGGTAGTCGTCCTGGCCGGGGCCGAACATGGAGCCGGGCATGACCAGGATGTTGTGGTCGTCGGCCAGCCGCCGGGCGACCTCGGAGGCCGGCTGGCCGGCGAACGGGTGGCGGACGTAGGCGAAGTAGGCGCCCGCCGTGATCAGCTGGTAGGCCAGTCGGTGGTCGAGGAACTGGCGGCGGAGCGCTTGCGCGCGCTCGCCCATCAGGCGCCGCTTGTCCCGTTTCCATCCGTCCAGGTTGCGAAGCCCGAACAGCGCCGCCTGCTGGCCGACGTGCGGCGGGCAGATGGTGACGCAGTCGGCCAGCTTGGCGACGGCGGCGATCAGGCCGTCCCCGGCGATCACCGAGCCGACCCGGTAGCCGGTCAGGCTGTAGACCTTGGAGAAGCTGAACAACTGGACCAGGGTCCGCGGCCAGTCGTGGTCCCCGAACAGGCCGTGCGGGGGCGCCTCGGGGCCGCGGAAGTCCTTGTAGGTCTCATCCACCACCAGGGCCAGGCCACGTTCGCGGGCCAGCCCGAAGAACGCCTCCATGACCTCGGGGGGGTACTCGGCCCCGGTCGGGTTGTTGGGCGTCACCAGGACGATGGCCCGGGTCCGCGGCCCGATCAGCCGGCGGGCGACGGCCGAATCGGGGATTCCCCCGTTGTCCTCGTTGAACGGCAGGAAGACGGGTCGGATGCCCTGCATCTCCAGCCACATATGGTGGTTGAAGTAATAAGGCAGGGGCAGGATCACCTCGTCGCCGGGCGCCGCCAGGGCGGTCATGACCAGGCAGAAGGCCTGGTTGCAGCCGGCCGTGACGGCGACCCGGGCGGCCTCGATGGAGGCCCCGTAATCGGCGCTCATGTGGGCGGCCAGGGCGTCGCGCAGTTCGCCCAGGCCGATGATCTCGGTGTAGGTGGAGGTCCCGTCCTCGGTGATCCTACCCGCCAGGTGGGCCTGCAACTCCGGCGCCGGAGGATAGCTGGGCACCGCCTGGGCGACGTCGAGCAACGGCTTGTCGGCCGGGAAGTCGCGGCCCCGGATCCAGTCGTGGACCTCGGCGACGGGCGGCTCGGCGACCGCTTCGACGATCGGATTCAGTTGATAGGCCATGGCTCCCGTGGGCAATGTATCGTGTCGCAACCAGCGCGGCCAGGGGGAAGGCGGTAATGATCTTCTGGGCCAACGCCGGCCTCGTCCTCACGGTGTTCGCCTGGGGATCGACGGCACCGGTCGTCCACCAGCTGCTCGAGACCTGGGACCCCCTGGTCCTGACCGCGGCGCGTTCGCTCCTCACCGCGCCGTTGTTCCTGGTCTGGCTGGCCCTGGCCGAGGGCCGGGCCGGCTTCGCCCCGGACGTGCCGTGGCCCAAGGTCGCCATGCTCGGCGCCATGCTGGCCTCCTTCTCCGTGCTCTTCACCCTGGGAATCAACTTCGCCAACCCGATCACGGTGGCGATCATGAGCGCCGCGGGGCCGATCGTGGCCGGCTTCGTGGATTGGATCGTCAACGGCCGGCGGATGCCTGGCGGGGTCCTGGCCGCGGTTCCCTTCGCCATCGTCGGCGGCCTGCTGGCCGGGGTCGATTTCGGCTCGTCCGGTGGCCTGTTCCGCTTCGCTGGCGGCGAGCCGCTGATTTTGGCCGCCATCGTGATGTGGTCGTTCTATTCCTGCCTGGTCCAGAAGTGGCTGCCCGGCACCTCGCAACTCCGCCGGACCGCCCTGACGTTCATCGGCGCCTCGCCGGTCCTCATTATCGTCGCCTCGGTCATGGTCGCCTTCGGCTTCGAGGCGCTGCCGACGCAGGCTCCCAGCGCCAGGGGGTGGGGGCTGTTCCTGTGGACCTGTCTGGCGATCTCCATCCTCGGCACGCTGTTCTGGAACATCGGCGTCCATCATGTGGGGATCGTGGTGGCGACCATGTTCCTCAACATGATGCCGGTGGTCGCGGTGCTGGTGTCGATGATGTTCGGCATCGAACCGCGCCTGGAGCAGTTGATCGGCGGCCTGATCGTGATCGCCGCCGTCATCCGGGCTCAGTGGCGCCCCCCGTCGGCAAGGGGCCCGTCGAAGCTGGCGTAGTTCCGATCGCGGTAGGGGCGCGAGGTAACCCGCGTCCCTACCGCGATCGGAACTATTCATCGGAACTATTCACCGGAACTATTTCACCGGAACTATCATTGCCCGGTCATGTCCGCCATGGATCGCCATTTCTGGATGCGGTTGTTGCCGTAGTCGGCGACAAAGAGCGTGCCATCCTCGGCCACCGCCACGGCGGTCACGTAGGTAAACTGCCCGGGTCCGATCCCCCTCTCGCCGAAAGCCGTGAGGAAGGTGCCGTCGGCGGCGAACTTCTGGACCCGGTGATTATAGAAGTCGGCGGCGAACACCATCCCTTGCCGGTCGACAACCAGACTCGTCACGACGGCGAACCAACCGTTGAACGGACCAAAAATGTTCATGCCAAAGGGTCCGCCCCATTTCCGCACGAAACTGCCATCAGGCGCGAATACCTGTATTCTGTCGTTGTAGCCGTCGCCCACCAGAAGAACTCCCCCCGGACCAAGGACCACGTCCGTGGGGTAATTGAACTCACCGGCCCGGATGCCGACCTCGCCCGTCGTTCCCCACTGGCGCACGAAGCCGCCGTCCGGACGCAGGTGCTGGACTCTCTGATTATAGAAGTCGGCAACGAAGAGATCGCCGTTGGGCGCGATAGCGACACCTCCTGGGGCATTGAACTGACCGGGATCGCTGCCGCCACTTCCGATAATCCTGCGCGGTGTTCCGTCGAGGCCGAAGACCTGGATGCGGTCGTTCCAGTATTCGGCGACGTAGAGTTCTCCGTTGGCGATCCTGAGATTCATCGGCCGGCTCAACTCGCCTGGGCCCTTACCGGGCTCACCGAACTGGCGCTTGAAGTCGCCTTCGAAATCGAAGACCTGGATGCGGCCGTTGCGGGAATCGGCAACGAACACCTCGCCCCCGGCAACGGCGATGCCGGTCGGGTCGTTGAACTGCCCCGGGCCACTGCCTTTCTCGCCCCATGCCATCACGAACTCGTACCCGGGCTCCTTGGCCCAGGGCACGAAGGCCAACCAACCCCCAACCAGCAAAACCGCCAGAAAAAGCAAAAGGCCGCCGAAGACCTTGAGAAGTTTGCGTCGCATCGTCGTTCCTTGGTTGGTTAGAACGTGTATTTGATCTCGAACTTGAACCGGTAGTCGGATTCGGGCTGATCACCATTGAGTCCACGCGCGATGGGAATCTGGACGCCGGTGCGCAGCGCCACGTTCCGATAGGTGGCGAACAGGCCCGGCGACAGGAAAAGCTCCCAGCCGCCGGTGTCGGCGAGGTCGGCGCCGTTGAGCCGGTCGTGGCCGGCGTTTTCCCAGTTGAGCTCGAGGAACACCACCGCATCGGGCTCCAGGTACCCGGTGAGGACGGGACGGACGCCGCCAACCACGTCGAGGAACTGCTTGTCGCCCTTTTCCAGCCCGCCGCCTTCGGTGTTGAGCCGGTAGCGCGCCGCCAAATTGTAGTACCAGCGCCGGCTCTCGTGGCCATAGAGCAGCCCGCCGACAAAATCGGTGGAGCCGCTGCCGAGCCGGGGGGTGCGGTCGTCGTCGCCGGTCGGAAGTTTGACCTGGCCAAGGACCGCCGCCGAGCGCTGAACACCGGGCGTATCGAGCCTGAGGAAGCGATAGCGGCTGCGCAGCACGATATCGCCCAGGCCAGAAGAGTCGCTGTCATTCAAGTCCTTGTCGACGAACGGCAGTTCCATCTCCGCCGTCCAGTCGGCGGTCAGGCCATATTCGAGTTCGAGCTCGACTTCCTGCTCGGTTTCCCTTTCGCCGGCGCCGCTCGCCCGGTCCCGGGAGTACCCGATCGTCGCTTCGAGGCCGCCCCCGTAGACGAGGTGAGGTCCCGGCGTAAAGATGGGGTTGTGGGCAGCGCCGGGTTTCGCCGTGGCAACCATGACGACGGCCACAAGCGCGCCGAACCAAACCGATCGAGTCGACAGGGGGCGCCTTCGACTCATTTGTTCTACTCTTTCTTCGGCGCTTCGAACTTGCGCAGGGTGAATCCGGCCTCATCGACGGCTTGCTTGGCGGTGGCCTCGTCGAGGGTCGCCCCGCCGGCCAGGGTCACGGCAACGATGCCGTCTTCGATCTCGATCTCCACCTTCTCGACGCCATCCAGGCCGCCGACTTTCTTTTCGACGCCGTAGGCGCAGAACGGACAGGCCAACCCGTCGACATAGAGTTTATAGACATGGGAGTCGGCGAGAGCGGCCGTCGCGGCGAACAACATCAGCCCCAGCACCAATCCCGCTCGTTTTAGGAATCTCGTCATCCTGCGTTATCCTTGTGGCCACCATTCGCGTGTGCGCTCGTCTCCCCGGCGGCAGCGACGAGGGATTCCATGATCGAGCACGCACGTAGCGCGCCCCGGCCCGGGCAAGCTGCGATCAATTCGTCGAGGGCCGAGCGGATTCGCCCGAGCTGCTCCATTTTCCGATCGACCTCTTCCAGCTTTGCCGCCGCCCGTTCGCGCACCTCGGAGCAGTCGGCGGACGGATCCGCCCGCAGCGACAGAAGTTCCTCGATTTCCCGCAACGAAAAACCGATCTCCTGGGCTTGGCGGATGAAGCGGATACGCGCAACGGTCTCCTCTGGATAAACGCGAAACCCACCGTCGATCGGCTTGGGCGGCTGTTCGATCAGGCCCTTACGCTCGTAGAAACGAATGGTTTCAACGCCGACCCCCGCGTTTTTAGCGGCCTTGCTAATTGTCGATTCGGTCATAATGTTTAACTCCATAATCACATTCTGCACTACGTACTACAGTACGGAGTCAACACCCAATCGGGAAATTTTTCGTAATGGCTGGACGGAATTCGGTAATGAGGCTTGGCGGCATATTGGCCCGCTGGGTGCTCCCGGCAATTGGCGCGAGTCTGGCCATCTTTATTTTGTTCTGGCTCTACAAGGAGTTGGACTTCGGCCGCTTCGCCGCCGCCCTCCGGGCGGCCGACGTCGGGTGGCTTCTGGCCTTGGTGACGACCATTCTCGTCGAGCAGTTGCTGCGGGGATGGAAGTGGCGGCAGATTCTCCATGACCTGAAGCCGATCTCCACCTGGCGGCTGTTCGGAGCGATCCTTGCCGGCTATGGAGCCGCGGCCCTCATCCCGCTCGGCATCAGTCCGCTCGTGCGTTCGTGGCTGATCGCCAGGCTGGAAGGTTTGCGATTGGCGACTGTCCTCGTCACCGCGGCCGTCGAGCGCTTCATCGACGGGATCGTTTTCGCCCTGATCGCCGGATTGGTCGCCTTGGCCGGCCGAATCCCCTCGGTGGACGGCGATCTTCGGACCGCCCTCGGTATCGCCGGCACCCTTGGCCTTGTTTTCTTTTCCGGGCTTCTTTGGATGATTTTCCGAGGGCGCCGGTTACTCGACCACAGCGAGGCCAGGATCAGCCGTTTCATCGATTGGCTGGCAGCCAAGGGCGGCGCCCGTCTGAGCGACCTCAGATCGGCGATCGCGGGTGGCATCGTGTGGCCCCGCGCGGCGGCGCGGCGGATCGGCATTGTCGCCGCGAGTTTGGCCATGAAAGCGGTTGCCGCAACCCATTTCCTGTGGGCGGGGCTGGCGGTCGGCATCACTCTCGGAGTCTTCGACTACCTGTTTCTTTTGGTGTTCGCGGGTTTGGCGATGGTGCTGGCCCGCTTCATTCGCGTCCCGGGCGGTTTCATCATCGGCTCTGGTTTCGCACTCCATACGCTGGGCGTCCCCGACGAGCGAGCCCTTGCCATGATCATGTTCACCCAGATCCTGACCGTCGTCCTGATGGTCGGGATTGGCCTCGTCGTGTTCTGGCGGAGCGGTATCGAGATACGCTCCATGCCCCAAGCACAAGGGAATACCGGTGGCGCCACCTGATGGCCAAGGGAAAGCGGGGGGGGGGGCGTTCTGGAAGATCGCCGGGGCCGGGGCGGCGTTTCAGGCCGGGTCCTCGGCTGTCGATTCCGCCACCATCGTCGCCAGCCTGGTCTATCACCTGACCGGGAACGTCTATGCCATCGGCGCGGCAAGTGCCGTGCTGCGGCTCGGCTGGCTTCTGCCCCAACTGGTGGTCGGCTTCCTCGCCCAACGCGCCGGGCGCCGCATGCCCTTCTACATGGTGGGCGCCTTCGGCCGCGCCATCTGCCTGGCGCTGGTCGCCGCCTTGCTCGCCGTCACCACCGATCCGCCGGCCGCCTGGGCGGCGGGCGGCTTTCTCCTGCTGTGGACGCTTTACGCGTTCATCAGCGGGATCGTTGCCGTGCCCTACAACGACATCGTGGGACGTTCCATCCCATCGGGCGCCAGAAGCCGGATGCTGGCGCTCCGCTTCTTCGGTGGAGGAACGCTCGCCCTCGGGGTCGCCGCCATGGTGCGACACCTGCTGGCCACGGAGCCGGTCTACACGGCCTATGCCCTGACGTTTGCCCTCGCTTCCGCACTGATGCTGGTTTCCTCGGTGATATTCGTCTCGGCGGGTGAACCGCCGACGCCATCGTCATCGATCCCGGCGCCCGACGGGTTCGGTGCTTTTGTCAAGGACGGATGGGACGTCTTCCTGAAGGATGACAGGTTCCGTCTCTTTCTCTTTTCCCAATGGCTGGGCGGGGCAACGCTGATGGCCCTGCCGTTCTATGTGGTGGCCGCCACGGGCCTCGGTTTGAGGATCGAAGACGTGGCCATTCTCCTCGGCGCGCAAACGGCGGGTTCGCTCGCCTCCAACGCGGCTTGGGGCAAAATCGGCGACAGGCTTGGAAAAGTCCGGCTTCTGGCGGTGGTCGGGGTGCTCAGGCTGGCTGTGCCGTTGGGCGCTCTCGCCCTACTGACCACGCTCGGAGTCGGCGGCGAGTGGACACTGGTGGGGTTCGCCGGACTGTT
The DNA here is from genome assembly GCA_964632795.1 of uncultured Thalassospiraceae bacterium. Classification (GTDB taxonomy): domain Bacteria; phylum Pseudomonadota; class Alphaproteobacteria; order Rhodospirillales; family 2-02-FULL-58-16; genus CAZWEZ01. Next base: position 28,185 of record CAZWEZ010000031.1, read on the forward strand.
CTTCGCCATCGGCGCGCTCGTCAACGGGATGACCATCGGCTATCTCGGGTACTTGATGGAAATCTCACCTGAAGAGCGTCGCCCGGCCTATTCGGCCTATTTCAACGCACTGTCCTCACCGGTGGCGTTGCTGCCGTTGGTCGGCGCCACTATCGTGGATGGCGTTTCGCTCGAGGGCGTTTTCGTCATCGCCATGATCGCCGCCGCCGCACAATTGGCTGTCATCCGGAGACTGGAGCAGCAAAGAGAGTAACCGATATGGATGACCGACGTTCCGGTGAGACGTTCCGGTGAAATGGTGATATGGTTTCCACGAATTTGGAGGTTATCTGGGAAATTTCAGGTGAATCCGCAAACAAAACAAAGGAGTAGGGCGGGACAATGCCGAACGATCACGCCGGCGACACGGAATTCGTCGATTTCTGGAACCAAGTTCTCGTTCCCAAATTCATCAAGTACAAACACATCCTCGTCGATGGCCTGACCCACCACAGCGAGGCTATCTTCCCGACCTTGCAGGTCAAGGAAGGAGACAGCGTCCTCGACATTGGCTGCGGTTTCGGCGACACGGCCATCAAACTGGCCCGGGTCGTCGGGCCCACGGGCCGGGTGGTCGGCCTGGATTGCTGCGATGCGTTCATGGACTATGGCCGCAAGCAAGCCGCCGATGAGGGCCTCGGGAACGTCACCTTCGTCAACGGCGATGCCCTGGTGGCGTCCTTCGAACCGGACTACGATTTCGTCTTCTCGCGCTTCGGCACCATGTTCTTCTCGAACCCGGTGGCGGCGCTCCGCAACATGCGCACGGCCCTGAAGCCGGGCGGCGTGGTCACCCATATCGTCTGGCGCACGGCGGCGGACAACCCCTGGCTCAGCATGGCCAAGGAGGTGGTGCTCCGGTTCCTGCCGCCGCCCGGCGATGACGCCCAGACCTGCGGGCCGGGGCCCTTCTCCATGGCCGGCCAGGAGATGGTCACGGCGATGATGAAGTCGGCCGGTTTCGAGGACATCCATTTCGAGCGCGTCGACGCCCCGGTCCTTGTCGGCAGGACCATTGAGGACGCCATCGGCTTCCAACTGGCCATCGGGCCGGCGGGCGAGGTGTTCCGGGAAGCCGGCGAGAAGGCGGAGGAGAAGCGCGAGGAGATCGAGGCGGCGCTGGGGGAAGCCATCAAGGCCCAGAAGATGGAAGAGGACGGCATCGTCATGCCGTCTTCCTCATGGGTCATCTCGGCCCGCAATCCCGAATAGGCGATCTCTTCGCCGAGCTTGCCGAACCCCGAGGAAAGGCCGTGCAGGACCCAATCACGGACGTCCGGGAAATTTCGCGCATCGCCCACGGCTTCAAGGCCAGCAAGGCGCGGCGACGGTCGGCTTGACCGTGGCCTGTTATACCAAAGGTCATTATCAGTGCCCCTTGGTATTATGCGGCACGCAGCGCGTGGAGATCCCGGCGTAAAAGACCCTTGGCGATGGCGTCGATGAGGTTGGCGTCCTTTTCCAATCTCTGCTGATAGTCTTCCTCGCCCAACAGGCCGGCAAGCTCCGCTTTGTTGGCCCGATCGGCCTCGAGGAAGGTCTTGGCGCTGTCCAGAAACTGCGCCGTCCGATCGACCTGCTCGACCGTCGCCCAGCCGGTCAGCCTCAACATCTCCTGGTAATCGGTTTCCGTCGCCACGTAGGGGGGACCAAGTTCGATGGCGCGGGCGCAATCTTTCCTGCTCAGGTCCGGAGCAACCGAAATCACGGTAAAGATCATCTGGCCGCCGTCACGTACGGTCCGGCGGCATTCCGCCAGCACCGCTTGCTTGCCCGGCAAACAACAAAGCACATCCGAATGGGTGATCGCGTCGAAACTCTTGTCGCCATAGGGCAGGGCGCGGCCGTCCGCCACGGCGACGCTGTACACGCCGGGCAGCCGGTCCGCTTTGGCCCGTGCCGCCGCGATGGCCAATCCTTCCGCCGGCAAATCGACGAGGATGATGTCGCAACCGGATAAAGCCGCCAGATAAAGCCCGGGCCAGCCGGAGCCGGCGCCCAAATCCATTAGCCGCTGGCCCGGTCGAAGCGCCAGTTTTTTGCTGATATCGTCTGCTTCCCGGCGCGTCGTCCAGCTGGTGCCACCATAGTCACATCCGCAAACCGACCGTTCGATCCGCTGCATCACCGGCAACTGGTTGCGCTGATAGGATAGTCCAAACTGCGCCCGCAGCTCTTTCTCCGCCTCCGACAGTAACATGCCGGATATCCCTCCCATGGCCTGCCCGTCGGCAGTTTATACCATGGGTCATTATCAGTGCCCCTTGGTATCAGTCGCGTTGCGAACCCAAGTAGGCGCGGTGGATGACTTCCTCCTCTTCGAGCTCCCCCGGGGTGCCGCTGAAGGTAATCCTGCCTTGTTCGAGGAGGTAAAAATGATGGGCGACCCGCAGCGCCATACGCGCATTCTGCTCGACCAGGAGGATGGTGACGCCGGCTTGGTTGAGTTCTTCGACGATCCGAAATATTTCCTTGACGATCAGTGGCGCCAGTCCGAGGGAGGGCTCGTCCATCAATAGAATGCGCGGCCTCGCCATCAACGCCCGGCCTATGGCGAGCATCTGCTGTTCGCCCCCCGAAAGCGTCCCCGCCAGCTGATCGCTCCTCTCTTTCAACGCTGGGAAGCGGGCGAACGTGCGTTCCAAGTCATCGGCGATGTCGTTTCTGTTCTTTCCCACCCGCAGATAGGCGCCGGTTTCCAGGTTCTCCCGCACGGTCATCCTGGAGAAAACCAAACGGTTCTCCGGAACAAGCGCAATGCCGTGCTCGACGATCTTGACCGGCGATTGCCGGGTGAGTTCCTTGCCGTCGAGGGTGATGGTCCCTGCTTGCGCCTTGAGAATTCCGGTGATGGTAAACATGAGCGTCGTTTTTCCCGCCCCGTTTGGACCAAGGAGGCAGGTGATCTTGCCGCTCTCGGCGATCAAGCTGACGCCGTTCAAGGCCTTGATCATGCCGTAGGAAGTGACGACGTTGTCGACGCTCAACATAATTCCTCAACCCGTCATGCCGCGTCTTCGGAGATGCCGAGATACGCTTCCTGGACGACCGGGTCGTTCTGGATCTCGAGCGGCGAACCTTCGGCGATCTTCCGACCGAAATTGAGCACGGCGATTCGGTCGGCGACGCCCATGACCAGTTCCATCACGTGCTCCACCAGGAGAACCGTCATGCCAGAAGTCCTCAGCCTGCGTATCCTTTCGTCCAAATCCCCGATCTCGTCAAAATTCATTCCGGCCGCCGGCTCGTCGAGGAGGAGAACCTTGGGCTTGGTCGCCAGCGCCCGCGCGAGCTCCAGGCGGCGCTGCTCACCAAAGGCCAGGTTGGCGGCCAGCTCGTCTCCTTTGTCCGCCAGGTCGGCGAACTCGAGCATCTCGTCGATCCCTTCACGCACCCGCTTCGAGCCTCCGAACCAGCGCGAGAAGAATCCCTGTTCGGAAACGTCTTCAATCGAATTGCGGGCGACCCATAGGTTCTGCCACACGGTCAGTTCGCCGAACAGGCGGATGTTTTGAAACGTTCGGGCGATCCCCGCGCGCAGCCGGCGGTGGGGCGACATCGTGCCGAGGTCCTTGCCGTTGAGGAGAATGGCCCCTTCACTTGATGAGAAAACTCCGCAGATCAGGTTGACGGCCGTGCTTTTACCGGAGCCGTTCGGACCGATGAGGCCGAGAATCTCACCCTTTTCAATGGTCGCCGTCAATTTATCGACGGCCAGCACCCCGCCAAAGCTCTTGCTCAGGCCCCTTAGTTCAAGCATCGCCCCGTTTCCCTCTGTTATACCAAGGAGCACTGATAATGACCCATGGAGACGGCTTTCCAAGGCTTTCGGACAGCGTCGCGCGGCCCTTGTGATGGGCCGCCATCACGGCGGACCACGCTCCTAGCCGAAAGCCTTGGAAAGCCGTCTCCATGGGTCATTATCAGTGCTCCTTGGTATTAAAGGCGAACATCCGCTTCACCAGCAGAGCGGTGCGGGCATCGAAAATGCCGCTGGGTTTGAGGTTCATGACGAGGATGATCAGGAGCCCGAACAGCAAGTTGCGCCAATCACCGAGGAAGCGAAGCCCCTCGATCAGGATTCCCTGGATGAAGACAACCGCGGCCAGTGTGCCGAAGACGCTGGCGAGTCCGCCGAGGATCGGATAGGCGATGGCGAAGGTGGCGAGCAGGACGGTGAAGGTCAGGTGGTCGATGTAAGTGGCGGTATGCGCATAGAGCGCGCCGCCGATGCCCGCGATCACGCCGCCCACTGTCATTGCCGCCACCTTCACGGCGGTCAGGTTGAGGCCGACACTCTGGGCCGCGAGCTCATCCTCCCCTACCGCGCGCAGCACCGCGCCAGCCCGTGAACGGTCCATCCACCAAAGGCCGGCCATCACGGCGATGACGAAGAACCAGACGAACAGCGTGACCTCCCACGGCTCCCACCCATTGGCGGAGAAAAAGCGTATTTCCCGGAAACCCTGCGTGCTGTCCGGTCCCACTTCAATATTGTCGATCGTTTGACGCCAGTTCAGATTGAAAAAGAACATCCGCACGAACTCACTGAAGGCGATGGTGGCGACCACCAGCATCAGGCCACGCACGCGGAGTGCCGGGAAGCCAACGAGAAAGGCAAAAAATCCGGCGACAAGGGCCCCCGCGACCAGCGCCGGCAGGATGGTCCATTGGAACAGAACGGTAAGAATCCCGGCCGTATAGGCGCCGATGGCGAAGAACCCCGCTTGGGCGAGAGAAAGCTGCCCGGTCAGCATCAAGACATAGGCCGACAACCCGAGAAGGGTGTGGATGCCGATGGTCTGGGCGAGCCCTAAGTAGTAGTCCATGGTGCTCTAATCCCTGTCGATGGACCTGCCGAAGATGCCGTTGGGCCGGAAGACGAGAAAAACGAACAACAACAAGAGCACATACATGTCGCGCTCGTTGACGCCCCGGACATAAAGGAAGACGTTTTCAAAGGCACCGACGAGAAGACCCGCGACAATGGCCCCCGGAATCGATCCCAGGCCGCCGATAACGGTGACGATGAGCCCTTTCACCGTCAGCGGCAAAGTTATCAGCGGCGACAGCACCCCGACCGATGCCGCCGTCATCGCCCCCGCCACGCCGCCGAGCACCCCGGCGACGACGAAGGTCCGGGCGTTGGTCTTGTGGACGTCGATGCCGCAGAGCTGGGCGGCGACGTTCTGCTGGGAGACCGCGCGTGTCGCCAGCCCGAGGCGCGTACGGTAGAGAACGAACAAAAGAACCAACATGCTGAGCAGGCCGATCAGAAACACGAACAACAAGTCGCCGCGGACCGAATAGGGGGGAATTTCGATGAAAACATCGTCGAAAATCGCCGGATAAGAGAGGGGCGAGGCATTGGTGGCATGGATGATCACCTCGTCGATGAAGAACAGCCCGCCTATCGTGGTCATCAACGCCGCCAGCGGGTTGTCCACCGGTATGAAACGGAAGCATGCGATGTAGACGACGTAGCCGATCGCCCCGGAGGCCAGGGCGGAGACCAGAAAAACGATGATTGCCGGGGCATCGACAAAGCTGAGCATGCCAAGCCCGACATAGGCGCCGGCGATCGCCGCCGCGGCATAAGCAAAGTTCAGCTTGTGCATGGTGCCGAAGATCAAGGTGAAGCCGATGCCGATCAGCGCATAGGTGGAGCCGAACAGCAGCCCGTCACTGATGGACTGGGTGATCTCGACGAACTCGTACCAAAAGTCTTCCATGCTTACATGCTTTAAAGGCCCGCCCTGGCCGTCGAAACAGCGGGTCGTGTCCGTATCAAGTCGTGGGCCGCGGCCGCTAAGAACTATGGCCGCTCGGCGGAACGGCCACAGTCCCAAAGCTCCCGCACGACACCCTTATCGAGGATCGTGAACGACTTCCCACTTGCCGTTTTGGGCCTGAACGAAGACGAAAGGTTTCAACGCCTCGCCTTCGTCCTGCACCCTTTTGACGGTACCCATGAGGCCCGACGTGGTCTCGAGCGCTTCGAGGCCGTCGCGCATTTTTCGGCGATCGGCCTCCAGGGTTTCGGGCTTGCCGATGATGCCTTGCTTCTCGATGACATCCTTGATGATAAAGATGTTCTCCCAGGATGCCGCGGAGTGCAGATCGGCGCTGCCGCCGAGTTTCTCGGTCATTTCCGCGACCTTCTTCGCTTCTTCGTTGATGGGGGCGAAGCTGGTCGGGATGTACATGCCCTCGACCTGCTTGGCGCAGCCCTTGAGGGTCTCGCTGCTGGAGGAACTGGTGAGTCCGACCAGGATTTTCGGCTTGATCTTCTGGCGGGCCATCTCCTTCAACATGCCGCAGGTCGTGAAGGGATGAGACGAGACGATGAGCAAATCGGCGCCCGACTTCTTGAAGGCACGGGCCTGAACGCTGAAGTTGGTGTCGGCCATCAGCCAGTTGGAAGAGTGATCGAGCACTTCCTCCCAGCCCACGGCAATCTTCGTGCCGAGTTCCGGAATGCCGCCCTTCACCCACTCGAATCCGTGACGCTTGGCGGCCTGGGCGATGACCTTGGCATAGGTTCCCTTGGAATGGCCCTGGTCGGTCTCGGTGCCGCCGTACATGGTCTTGGCGTCGGGATTGGTCTTGCGCAGCCACGCGAACAGCTTGTCATACATATCGGGCTCGTTCGGCGTGTTGCGGAAGGTCCACTGGGAAATCTTGGCCAAACCGTTGCGCACCGCCGTATCCGTCAGGATGGGAAACTGCA
>CAZWEZ010000032.1:0-34714 GCA_964632795.1 uncultured Thalassospiraceae bacterium
GAGCAGCGGACTGAAAATCCGCGTGTCGGTGGTTCGATTCCGCCCCTGGGCACCACATATTTCAATAGCTTAGCGGAACTTTGCAAATCCACCATTTGCCTCGGGTAAGCAATAGGTAAGCGCACGGCGCGATTTCGACCCTTCCGGGGTGGGTAGCGACGTCCCAGAAAATGCGCCCCAGCGGCCCGGAAATCGGCTTGGAAGGGCTATTTGTGTCGCCGGCAATCATGGCCGTCGGTTTCGTCGGCGCCGGGGGCTAATGCACCCAGGCCCCCTCCGGCCGCTCCTTCGCCAGCAGTTCATCCACGGCCGCTACGATCTCACGGGACGCGATGTGCGCGACCAGGGCCGGTTCGAGGATTCGATCGGCATTTGCCCGGAATTTCTCGATGGATACCGCACCCTGGTCCTGCCGACGACCGGCAGGTACTTCCAAATTCCTTATGGGATCATGGTCCCCCGGGACATGGAGAACCTGCTTGTCGCGGGCCGCTGCGTCGCCGGCGACACCATTTCCCACGCCGCCACCCGGGGCATGATGTGTTGTACCGTCACCGGCCAGGGCGCGGGCGTGGCGGCCGCCGTTTCGGTCAAGGACGGCGTGCGTTGCGGTGATGTGGATATAAAGAGAGTCCAGGGCGCGCTCGAAAAACAGGGCGTTCGCGTTTTCTAGACTGGGCCATCATCCTGGAATACCTCCCCCAAACGGCGAAACCCCCAGGTTTCCCTGGGGGCTTCGATGGTGGGCGCGGCGGTGGAGGACGACAGCGGGATCTCGTTGTCGGCCGCCGATACCGGAATCAGCATCGCCGCCAAGGACCTCTCCGCCCGCGACACCCCCGGCACCGGGCTCGGCATCCCGATCGTCAAGTCGTTGATCGAACTTCACGGTGGAATCCTGATCATCGAAGGCGAAGCCGGAAAAGGCACTACCGTTACCATTCGCTTCCCGTCCGAGCGCACAAACAGTTGTATAATGAACGTCTTTTCGTTATTCCATAATTAGAGGTTCAACGACCCTGCGGTCGCGCTTGTTCACTTAACAGGGACGTTGCGGTCTTGGCTGGTGAGTATCTCACATCCCGTTTTAGTGACGGCGATTGACTCGCTGGTGCCGATGACGAACTGTTTTGGAATTCGCCACGCGTAAGGGGTATGGAAGGTCATGCCCGCCACCAGTTCAAAATCTTTCGTCCCGGAAAGGTACGCTGGTCCATCGGTCCATGTGGGTGGAAATCCCAGTCCTATCGAATAGCCGTAGTGGCCCGACCGGAAAATCTCATCGTCCAGCGACCCGATCACGGCCATGGCCTCATTGGCGACGTCGCGGCTGCTGCGACCGGCGCGCACCGCGCCATAGAGTGTTTCGAGCGCCGCAAGTTGGGTATCGATCATGCGTTGTTGCAGATCGGTTGGCTTGGCCGTCAACACGGTTCGCATCACGGGTGATGTATAGCGGTGGTAACAGGCGCCGAATTCAAGCTGAACCGGATCACCGGCCACAATGGGATGACGCTTGAAAGTAGTATGAAAATAGCCCGTCCGATGCCCTGCGTTGACGATGGGATCAATGGAGAAAAATTCCGATCCTTGTTCGATCATCACGTTGGCGGCGACGGCCGCAATATCGTTCTCGGTCTTGCCCGGCTCGACCGCATTGATGGCGGCATCCATGCCAGCCATGGTTATTTTTGCCGAGGTCCGCATGTAGGCCAATTCCGCGGGCGACTTTGTCACACGTACGTCAAACATCAACAGCGTGGCATCCACGAACCGGGCATCGGACAGCTTGGCTCGCAGGGTGTCCATCAACCGAGCATCAAGCGGCCCGCGATTGCCCATTTCGATGCGGCCGGCCTGCACGCCAATGCGGCTCTGTCCATACCCGCGATCGGTCAATATCGTCGCTAGTTGAGTTGGAACGGCATCGGCGCCGACCCAGTCAAACAGTTCAAAATCCTCAATCTCACCATGAAGGACAGCGCAGGATGCTTCGATCTCCCCGACCTGCATGAAAGGTTGGTTGCTCAAAGGCAAAATCAGACATGCGTACGCGTCCGGCCACAGGGTCTGATAACCTGTTAGATAACAAAGGTCGACGGCACTGTGTACCAGCAACACTTCGATTTCGCTTTCTGCCATTTGTTTGCGCACGCGAGTTAGCCGAGCCGCGTATTCATCAGATGGGAACGACAACTCCCTGGGCACCGATCCGTTCAATAGTGCTTCGAGATAGTTTTCCATTGCTTGTCTCCAGAAAGGTTATCTTGTTCACTCGTGATTGGCCTGCCCTAAGTTCCGGTGACATGATACTTAATTGTCTCTCCCACTCTCCGGTGTTAGGTTTTTCTCATGGCACGATTTGCGCGGGTGGCAGCGACGGGCATTCCTCATCATGTGACCCCAATTAAGTATCATGTCACGGGAACTCCTGTCACCGGAACTCCAGGCCTGTTTTCCGTCATCCGCTCGGCCTTCGTGGCCGTGGTCGTGGGGTTCGTCGGCGGGGCGTTGCCGGCGTTGGGGGCCGATCTCGAGGTCTCGGTCACCGGGCTGGGCAGCGACCAGGGGGACGTCCACATCGCACTCTACGACCGGCCCGACGCCTTTCCCGACAGCGAGGGCATGGTGGCCGAGCTGCACACCGCCGTCTCGGGAGGCGTCGCCCGGGCCCGCTTCGCGGGCCTCGAGCCGGGGCCCTACGCGGTCGCCGTCTACCACGACGAGAACGCCAACCACGAGTTCGATCAGGGGTTCCTGTGGCTCCCCTTGGAGGACTATGGGTTCTCCAACGGCGCCAGGGCGCTGCTGAGGGCGCCGACCTTCGAGGCCGCCGCCTTCCCCCTGCCCCCCGAAGGCGCCGCGATCACCATCGACATCACGCGCTGACCCCCGGCGCAAGACGAACCTACCGCTTGCCTATCGCTTGAGGTCGCGATAGAAGTTTTGGTGGCTGCCGAGGGCCAGGAGTTTGATCGCGTTGTCGGCTTCCTGGTACGCGTAGGCCAACAGGACCGGATGCCGGTCCATCCTGAACTTGTGGATCCGGACACCCGCCAAGTCGCCGACCTTGGCCTCGCCGCGCAAGGGATCGGCTCTCAGTGTGCGAACCGCCGCGTCCAGGTCCAGCTTCTGCTTCGCGTGGAGCCGTTTGACCGCCCGTTTGAAGGTTGGGGTTTGGCGGAGACGCACCATCAATCGAAGCTGTAGTCTTCGACGGGGTCTTCCTGCTGGGCGATCAGAATGTCCTTGATCACCGAGAACGGCAGATCGGGGTTTTCCTCGGCGATCTTGCCCATGCGCGACCAATACTCGATCTGCCTGGGCAGCGAGCGGTGTTGAATGGCGCCATAGCGCTTGGCTTCGGCCACCAGATCTTCCGACAGTTTGACGTTCACAGCCATCAGGAAACCCCCATTAATAGGGTCCAATATAGATCATTTAGGACCAAAATGGAACCCTTTGCGGTGATAACGGGCTATCCCGTCTTCGTCACGCCGGCTCCAGGCCGCACCATTGGGCGATGAACAGGGCGATGGTGCCGGTGATGCGCTTGATGGATTCGATGCTGACCCGTTCGTCGAAGCCGTGGATGTTGTCGGACCTGGGACCGTAGACCAGGCACGGGCAGTCGTCGTAGAGCACGAACACCCGGCCGTCGAGGTAGCCCGGCGTGGTGAAGGATTCGAGACTCCCGCCGAAGCTTCCGGCGTGGGCCCTGGCCAGGACCTTCTCCGCCTCGCTGCCCTCCTCCAGCACGTAGCCCTCGGCGAAGAAGCCGGTGTATTCGACCTCGGGCGGGTTGTTGGACAGGAACGGATCGGCGTTGGCGGCGTCGCGGATGCAGGCCTCGATCTCCCTGGCCGCGTCCCGTGGATCGATGCCGGGGTAGATGGCGATCCGGCAGTCGAAGTGGCACCAGGCCGGCACCGCCGACGGCCAGTCGCCGCCGGCGATCTGGCCGATCAGCAGGTTGATGGGATGGTCCAGGTCCTCGAAGTGGCGCTGCTCCCCCTTGCCGGCGTTCCACGCCTCCTCCAGGACGTGCAGCGCCTGGATCAGGGTGTAGGCCTTCTCGATGGCGTTGGCGCCGGTGCCGGCGATGCGGGTGTGGACCGGCACCCCGGAGACGTGGACCCGGAACCAGATCACCCCGGTATTGGCCCTCACCAGCTTGTCGTCCTCGGGTTCGGGGATGATCGCCGCGTCGGCCTTGTAGCCCCGGATCAGGCACGACAGGGCGCCGTTGCCGGTGCATTCCTCCTCGCATACCGACTGGACGTGGACGGTGGAAGCCGGCCGGTAGCCGAGCCGCCCCAGAGCGTCCAGCGCGAAAATGTTGGCGGTCAGCCCCGCCTTCATGTCGCCCCCGCCCCGCCCGTAGAGCCAGTCGCCGTCGATGCGCGGCTCGAACGGCGGGCTGGTCCAGCGTTCGGCCGGCCCGGTGGGGACGACGTCGATGTGGCCGTTGAGGATCAGCGAGCGGCCGATCTCGTTGCCGGGACGGTGGGTGGCGACCACGTTCAGGGCGTTGTCGTAGCTCACCTTGACCGGCGAGAAGCCGGGATGGTTCTCGATCTCGGCAACCTCGATCGCCCAGCGGTCCATGGCGTAGCCGCGCTTCTCCAGCGCCCGGTAGATGAAGTCCTGGGCGGTGTGTTCCCGGCCGCGCAGGGACGGATAGCGGACCAGCTCGCGGGTGAACTCGAGCTGGGCGTCGAACCCCTCGTCCACCGACATTAAGAGGGCGTCGCGCATCTCGGCGCTCAGGGGATGGGTGGGGTTGGTGTAGTCCTGTCCGGTCATGCCTATTCGGCGTCGCGCGCCACGGGCAGGGTCGAGCACCGGATGTCGCCGCCGAAGAACCCGAGGTCGGCGGCCGGCAGGGGGATCGGCGTCACCGAGCGTTTGTCCAACTCGTCCATCACCCGGGTGTTGCGGTCGTCGATCATGTAGGTCGCCTGGTCCAGGCTGACCCCGACGGTGGCGAAGGTCCGGGCCTCGTCCTCGCGCAACTCGATGATCTCCCAGTCCCCGAGCGGCTCGGGCAGGCCGTCGACGATGCTCGGCAGGTAGGCCAGCAACAGTCCCTCGCGGATCAGGCACAGCACGCCCAGCCCGTGGAGCATGTTGCCCTCGACAGCCATCGCATGAACCCGGTAGCCGTAGGGCTCGATGTAGCGGGCCAGCCAGTCGATCCCCGCCTGGTTGGAGCACAGCAGGTCGTTGCGGCCGACGATGACGTCCTGGCCGCAAATCAATATGTCGCCGCCTTCGAGGAACGGCCCCGGTCCTTCCGCCGAGGGGTCGAACGGGGTGGCGTGGGGAACCGCCACGTGGTGGGCCTCGGGGTCGTCCTCGATCATCCCCATGACCGCCTCGCGCAGCGGGAACACCTCCTTGCGCCGGTAGGCGCGGCGGATGTTGAGCTCCAGGAAGTGGGTGCCCAGGACGTAGACCGGATCGGCCGCATAGAGCCCCGAGTGGCCCTCCTGGAGGCTGTCCAGATAGGCCTTCTCGCTGTCCGTATAGGGGCGCGGACGGCGCACCGCGACGCCGTGCTTCTTGTAGGTGGCGACGATGTTCTCCAGTTGCGCGGCGGCCCGTTCCAGGCGCTCGGGCATCGCCTCGCCGACCTTCAGCACCCGGCCGCCGGTGGCCTCCAGGGCGGCGCGAAGCTCGGGGTTGTAGTGTTCCAGGCCGGGCCCGTAGGGCGGCAGCGTGAAGTCGTCAAGGATGCCGACCACCACCTCGCGCAGTTTCCCGTACTCGCTGTGAACCCCGAACCGGTTGCTCATCACCGCAGGCCCTGTGGTCGTCGTGGAATATCACCGCATCAGGTTGTCGGATTAATTGGAAGTAATATCAAGGTTCTTCGACGCCCCAAGTGGAATTGGCGTGGCTTGCGTCGGACCGCGGCGAGGCAAGCTCTTGGGCTTGGAATGTCGGCTTGTCGTTCCAAGGCGCTGCTCGGACGGCAACGGTTCTGTGTACGGATTTGAGCCAGGAGGGAACATTAACGTACTGAATTCATTGCAACTAAACCCTACAATAATGACTGACACCTAACACCCTAAAAAAATATGTGCTGGAGCAGCAACTTAAAGTAAGATGTGCCTTCAATCTTTCTCTATGTGGGAATCTTTGGGTAAATGCCGATATCCAGCGAATTAAACAAGATCAAGTTTGTTGGCGAGCTTTCAGCGGAAGAAAACCTTCGGCTTCTTGCCGCCATGTACTCGATTGTCGAAAAAAAGGGTTTTGGAGACTTTACTCTCGACTTTTCTTCATGCAGTAAGGCTTATACATCACAAATGCTTTTGGTATGTGCTAGATGCCAATCATATTGGAAGCAGGGCATTGATGTATCTCTGGTTTTGCCTGCTGATAGGAGAATGGAAAGACTTTTTCTTAATACTAATTGGGCTCATTTGATTGATGGTCGGGCCTATGAACCTAGTCGTTTTCGTGGTTATACCCATGCACCAGCCATTAAGTTTACTGATGGGAAAGAGCAGCATCAAGCGGTCAATAAGCTTCTTGACGTTTTGATGGCAGCTATAGCGCATTTCCAACGCGATGATATACGTTACATCGAGTGGGCGATTAATGAAATAACCGACAATGTGATAAATCACTCCGAATCTCCAGTAGGCGGATTTGTCCAAGTCACCAACTTTCGACAACGGCAACAGATAGAGCTTACTGTATGTGATGCCGGAATTGGGATTCCAGAATCACTGCGAACTTCTCATCAAGAGCTAAATTCAGATCGGGAAGCCCTTGATGTTGCTATTCGCGAGGGTGTGACTAGGGATAAAAGTTTTGGTCAGGGAAATGGCTTATATGGAACTTGGCGTATTGCCCAAAAGAGCGGAGGAGAATTTCAGATTATTTCCGGACATGCAGATTTGACTTCGTCGGAGCGAAAGGGATTGCATATTGGAAAGATTAACATACCAGTGAATGGCACACTTGTGAGGACAAGGATCGGTTACAGCCGCAAAATTGATCTGTCAGATGCACTGGTTTTCTCTGGAAGAGAGTATATTCCAGTTGATTACATTGAAACACACTTCGATGAAGATAAATTTGGAAACATAAATTTTGTCCTCAAGAACGAGGCAGATGGTTTTGGGTCCCGGGCGGCGGGTGAGCCAGTTAGACGGAAGTTATTAAATATCATTAATTGCTTAGATGGAGGCCGAGTATTAATTGATTGCAAAGATATTCCATTGGTTTCTAGCAGTTTTGCAGATGAGTTGTTTGGAAAATTGTTCATTGAAATGGGGCTCGTTGAGTTTACGACAAAGGTTGAATTCAAGAACCTCGATCCTTTGGTAAAAAATTTGATTGATCATGCTGTATTGCAGCGCATGAATCAGTGAAGAGTTTATATTGGAGCACTTCGCATGCCGCTCCTCATTTTTCCCAGGCTGAGTATTCCGTCCATTCGCAAATTCGATCAAATGTCCCCTCCGGGTCAACAACCAGCCCTGATCCCCCGCCTCCAACGTAGTCGGCTTTGCCTGTGGCGGCGGGCGGCAACAATGGGAAAGCTGACATAAGGGCGTAAAGCTTGATTGACCCGATTTCAGTACCCCATCCCGTAACCTCTGAAATTCCATTTGATGCGCCGAAGAGCCAATATCAGGCACTCGGTGGCGATGCGCGGTCACCGTAATTCCCCCTACTGGCGCAGGCCCTTGAGCAGTTTCATGTAGTCGGGGTGGTCGGGCTCGATGTAGCCGTGGCGGATCAGGAAGTCGATGTTGACCAGGGCGCAGTTGAACTTGAAGTCGTCGGTCTCGCGCACGGTCGCCATCACCCGGTCCACCGGCCACAGCTCGAAGCCGTCGATCTCGCCGTCGGTGTTGCGGGGTTCGAAGTCGGCCGGCACCTCCAGGTCGTAGACGAACAGCTCGTCGCGGCGCAGCCCCTCGGGGCGCTCGCAGGTGTACGAGATGGCGCCGACCGGCACCGCGCGGCCGGCCAGCCCGGGCGGGATGTCGGCCTCCTCGGCGCTCTCCTTGACCAGGTTGTCGCGCAGCGAGATGCCGACCGGCTGGCCGCCGGCGACCATCTGGTCCAGCTTTCCCGGGGCCGAGAACTTGGTCAGGCTGCGCCTGGCGACCCACATCTCGAGGCTATCGCCGTTCCTGACGTAGCCGTTCATGTGGACGCCGTAGGCCCGGATTCCGAACATCGGCACCCCGGCGCGCTCCATGTGGAGCAGCGGCGGGGCGGTGAACGAGGTTGCCACCGGATAGGGCTCGTCGCGCCAGCCGCGGATCTCGCCGTTGGCCGACAGCCGCCTCAGCACCGCCTCGACGGCCGCCGTGCGCGCCGCCAAGCCGTCGAGCGCCCCGCACAGATCGAGCGCCGCCTCGGAGATCGTGAACACCTCGGCGAACTCGCCGAGCCGCCGGGCGATGTCGTGGCGGACCAGGCCGACCTCGACGCCGGCGACCCGCAACGGCCGGTAGCGGGACGGCTCGAAGACGTTGCACTGGGCGATGCGCTCCAGGAAGCTCACCGAAAAACCCTCCCTTGACGCCGGGGTTCCCCGGGGCCGACGAACAGATCACAGACAAGCCGCCCCTTGTCAACGGCGCTACCCTGTGCCAGCCTTTGCCGATCAGCGGTTTGTCCTGGGCATGGCATGAAGGTCACCATCAACAAGGCAGCTCCCGACGTCTACGTCCTGGCGTTCGACGACACCGAGATCGCGCTCGACGCGTTTGAGCTCAAGGACCTGCTGTTCCAGGTCACCAGGTTCCTGATCCCCGACGGCGAGCCGGCGCAGAGCACCGAGGAACGGACCAGCGAGTTCACGCGCTACATCAAGAGGGCCAACGACGTCGGCATCCAGAGGTTCCTCCGCGCCGCCGACCAGGGCGACCTCCTGGTCCTCCTCAAGAGCGGCGAGAACGACCAGGGGCTGCTCGACAAGTTCTACGGCAACATGACCGAGCGCTCGCGCAAGATGTTCACCGAGGACCTGGTCTACAAATTCAGGGAGGGGGTGACCAGCAGCCAGATCAACACGGCGCTGGGCCGGCTGATCCGGACCGCCAAGAACCTCGAGGAAGAGGGCTCGCTGGTCTTCGACAACGCCTCCGCCGGGTAATCGGTGACAGTTTACTTAATTAAGGTTAAATGGTGACTGTATATAGTTTTTTGGTGGCGGGTTAGCCGCCATTAAAAAACTATATACAGTCACCATTTAACCTTAATTAAGTAAACTGTCACCGATTACCCGGCGCCCGCTCCAGCCGCACGGCGCAAACCTTGAATTCCGGGATTCCTGCTGTCGGGTCGGTGGCCGGGTTGGTGAGAACGTTGGCCGCCGCCTCCCAGAAGTGGAACGGGATGAAGAGGACACCCGTGTCCACCCTGCTCCCCACCATGGCGGGAAGGACTATCGAGCCGCGGCGCGAGGTCACCTTCACGCGATCGCCATCCTTGACGCGGATTTTCTTCGCGTCGGCGCCGTTTACCTCGACGAACGGCCCAGGGACGAGGCCGTGCAGGGCTTTGCTCCGCCGGGTCATCGTCCCCGTGTGGTAGTGCTCCAGCATCCGACCCGTGGTCAGCACGATCGGGAACGAGGCGTCGGTTTCCTCGGCCGCGGGTTGGTATTCGACCGGGTGGAACTGGCCGAGGCCGCGGGTAAATTTTTCGCTGTGCAGGATCGGCGTTCCCGGGTGGTTCTCCGATGGGCAGGGCCATTGAAGCTGCTCCCCCGCCTCGAGCCGCGCATGGGAAATACCGGCGTAGGAAGGAGTGAGTCCTCTCATCTCGTCATCGACCTCCGCCGTCGACGCGTAGGCCATCGGATAACCGACGGCGGTGGCGAGATCGCAGATGATCTCCCGGTCCCGTCGCGCCTGCCCCGGGGGAAGCACGACCGGCTTGGTGAGTTGTACGCGGCGCTCGGTATTGGTGTAGGTTCCGTCGCGCTCGGCGTACGAAGACGCCGGCAGCACGACATCGGCAAGCTTCGCCGTTTCGGTGAGGAAAATATCCTGCACGACGAGGAACTCGAGCTTCTCCAGCGCCTCCACCACGTGAGTGACGTCGGCATCCGACAGCACCGGGTTCTCGCCCATGATGTACATCGCCTTGATCTTTCCCTCGAGGGCCGCGGGGAGCATCTGGGTCACCGTCAAGCCAGGATTGGCGGAGAGTTCGACGTTCCAAGCTTTCTCGAACTTGGCGCGGACCTCGGCGTTGGCGACCTGCTGGTAGCCGGGATAGTAGTTCGGCAGGGCGGCCATGTCGCATGCGCCCTGGACGTTGCTTTGGCCGCGCAGCGGATTGACGCCGGTGCCGGGCCGGCCGATCTGGCCGGTGATCATCGCCAGGTTGGCCAGCGATCGGACGTTATCGACGCCGGTCGTGTGCTGGGTTATGCCCATCGAATAGACGATGGACGCCCGTTGTGCCGTGGCGTAGAGGCGGGCCGCCTCGACGATGAACTCGGCCGGGACCCCGGTGATCTCCGACACCCGCTCCGGGGTATACGCGGCCACCAGTTTCTCGACTGCCTCGAACCCCTCGGTGCGGGACTCGATGAACTCGGTCTTCATCAGGCCGTCACGGATGATGACGTGCATCAGCCCGTTGATCCAAGCCACGTCCGTGCCCGGTTTCTGCCGCGCCCAGACCGTGGCAATCTGGCTCAATTGGATCTGGCGCGGGTCGAACAGCAAAAGTTTCGAGCCGCGCGCAACCGCCTCGCGGATCTTGAGCCCGATGATCGGGTGGTTCTCGGTGGTATTCGATCCGGTGACCAGGATGACTTCGGCGTTCAAGAGGTCATCGGCGGGGTTCGTCATCGCCCCCGAACCAAACGACAGCGCCAGCCCGGCGACGGTGGAGGAGTGGCACAGGCGCGCGCAGTGGTCGACGTTGTTGGTCCCCATGGCGGCGCGCACGAACTTCTGGAACACGTAGTTGTCTTCGTTGGTGACCTTGGCCGAGGACAGTCCCCCGAAGGCGTCGCCACGCCTCTTCTTCAGTTCGCGGGCGACGAGGGCCAGCGCCTCTTCCCAGGACGCCTCGCGAAAGCCGTCGGCGGTCTTAATCAGCGGGGTCTTGAGGCGGTCGGGATGGGAAACGAATTCGAACGATCCGAATCGTCCCTTCACGCACAGACGTCCGCGCGATACCGGGGCGTCGATGTCGCCCCGCGCGCTGACGAGGGTGTCTCCCCGGGCGCCCAGGATAATCCGACAGCCGGTGCCGCAATACGGGCACACGGTGGAGACTTCGCGTTCGGGCCGGAGGTACTGCCGCGCGGTGAGCGCCCCGGTGGGGCAGCGCTCCACGCACTCGCCGCATGACTCGCAGATGGAGTCCTTGATCGGACCGCCGCCGAACGGTTCGACCGCGCTCTCGTAGCCGCGCTTCACCAGATCGATGGCCCCAAGGTGCTGAACCTCGGAACACGCGCGTACGCACAGGCCGCACAGAATGCATTTGTGCATGTCGATGGCGTAGCAGGCGTTCGAGTCGTCGACTTTCGCCTCGCGCATCATCGGCTGCAGGACACGTTCGCGAATCCCCAAATACTCGGCGAGCTCCTGCAACCGGCAAGACCCGCATTGGGTACAGGTCAGGCAATCCTGCGGGTGGTCGGCGAGCAGGAGCTGCGCCGTCCAGCGGCGCACATCCAGGATCTCGGGGTCCTCGGTGGTGATCTTCATCCCGTCGGCGGCGGGCGTGGTGCAGGCGGCGGGCAGGCCGCGCAGACCGTCGACCTTGACGATGCACAGGCGGCACGCGCCGTACGGCTCGAGTTCGGGGTCATCGCACAGCGTCGGCACGTAGACCTTGGCGGTGCGACAGGCGTCGAGCACCGTCTTTCCTTTCCCGACCGAGACCGCGCGGCCGTTAATC
This sequence comes from uncultured Thalassospiraceae bacterium, assembly GCA_964632795.1. Taxonomy (GTDB): domain Bacteria; phylum Pseudomonadota; class Alphaproteobacteria; order Rhodospirillales; family 2-02-FULL-58-16; genus CAZWEZ01. The sequence continues at coordinate 11,905 of CAZWEZ010000032.1, forward strand.
GTCAGGTTCAGCATGGTTACTCCTCGTCGCGCGAAACGACTGTTTTGCCGTAATCGCACCTCAGGCAGCGGCCCGCCTCGAGGCGGGCGTCGTCGGCGCTCAGCGTTAACTCTACCTCGTCAAAACAGGTTCGCCGCTCATGCGCCAACAGCTTGGGCGTTTTGCGGCGCGTCTTTTTCGACGGGGCGGCGGCGGGATCGAACGCCGTGTCGAGCGAGCGCGGGGCGTTCCACGGAAACCGTGCGGGCTTGCCTGGGTGCAGGTAGCGCTCGATAGCCTCCGCCGCCCGCCGCCCGTGCGCGATCGCCTCTACCGCCGTCGCCGGACCGAGCACGGCATCGCCGCCGGCAAATACGCCGTCGATCTCCGTCGCCATCGAGAATCGATTCACCTTGACCGTACCGCGTTTCGAAACCGGCGGTCCGCCGGTCGCAACGATCGGTTTCTGGCCGATCGCCCGGATGATGTGGGCCGCCGGAATCTCGATGAACCCGCCCTCTATCGGCACCGGCCGTCGGCGGCCGCTGTCGTCGAAGTCCCCCAACCGCATCCGCTGCAGCTTGATCGCTACCGCCGACTTGCGGCGATCGCGGATTACCTCGACGGGAGCAACCAGAAACTCGAACTTCACGCCCTCCTCCAGAGCCTCGGTGATCTCCTCGGGCTGAACCGGCATTTCTCCGCGGGTCCTGCGGTAGACAACCGTGACACTCTTGGCGCCCAACCGCAGCGCGGTGCGCGCGGCGTCGATCGCGGTATTCCCGCCGCCCACCACGACCGCGTCCCCGCCGATCCGGGGTAGGGGGCCGAGTTCCACCTTTTTGAGGAACTCGATCCCCGAGGCGACGCCGCGCCCCTCCTCGCCCGGGACGCCCATCGTCACGTCCGCCCAGGCGCCGCTGCCGACGAAGACAGCGTCGTGGTCCTTGCGCAACTTCGCCATGGAGAGCTTCTTGCCGATGGCGGCGCCGCAGACGATTTTCACGCCCATGCTCGTGATGCGTTCTATGTCACGCTCGAGTTCCTGGCGCGGCAGCCGGTAGGACGGGATTCCGTAACGCAGCATCCCCCCGGGTTCGGGCATCGCCTCGTACACCGTAACTTCGTGCCCCAGGCGGCGCAGGAAGTACGCCGCGGTCAGTCCCGCCGGGCCCGCGCCGACGACCGCCGTACGCCGCCGCTCGTCCAGCGGTCGGTCCATCACCGGCACGCTGACTTTGGTCGCCCCATCGACCATGAAGCGCTTCACCGCGCGGATCGCCACCGGCCTGTCCACCGTCTCGCGCCGGCAGCGCTCCTCGCATGGGTGCGGGCACACCCGCGCGCACATTGACGGGAACGGGTTGCGGTCCATGTGGCTCCTCAGCGCCTCTTCGCTACGGCCTTCCGCGACCAAGGAGAGGTAGGCCGGAATATCGACCTCGCTTGGACAACGGTTGGAGCAAGTCGCGACGAACAGCGACTCGCAGACGCCCGCCGGACAGTGCTTCTCGCGGACGTGCGCCAGGTACTCGTCGCGGAAGTACTTGATCGTCGTCAGCACCGGGTTGGGCGCGGTCTGGCCAAGGCCGCACAGCGACCCCTTGCGGACTGCCTCGCCGAGGGATTCGAGTTGGGCAATGCTCTCTTCCGTGCCGCGCCCCTCGCAGATGTCGTCGAGGATCATCCGCATTTGTCGCGTCCCGAGGCGACACGGGACGCACTTCCCGCACGACTCGTTCTCGGTGAACGTCACGAAGTATCGCGCCAGATCGACCATGCAGGTGGTCTCGTCCATGACGACAAGGCCGCCCGAGCCCATGATCGACCCGGCCTCGGCGAGCGACTCGTAGTCGATCGGCAGGTGCATCATATGGGCCGGGATGCAGCCGCCCGAGGGGCCGCCCGACTGCACCGCCTTGAGCGCGCGACCGCCCTTGACCCCGCCGCCGATCTCGTAGACGAGCTGGCGCAGCGTCATCCCCATCGGCACCTCGACGAGGCCCGTGTTGTTGACCTGCCCGACGAGCGAGAAGATCTTGGTCCCCTTGCTCTGCTCGGTTCCGCGAGCCGCGTACTCGTCCGCGCCACCGGTGATGATGAGCGGAACGTTGGCCCACGTTTCAACGTTGTTGATATTGGTGGGTTTGCCGAACAGCCCCTTGACGGCGGGGAACGGCGGGCGCGCCATCGGCATCCCGCGGCGCCCCTCGATGCTGGCGATGAGTGCGGTCTCCTCGCCGCAGACGAATGCGCCTGCCCCCTCCTTGATGACAATATCGAACGAGAAATCCGATCCGAGAATATTTTCGCCGAGTAGTCCCCGCTCGCGCATCTGATCGATCGCCATCCGCAGCCGCTTGTTGGCCAGCGGATATTCGGCGCGAATATAAATATACCCGTGCGCTGCGCCGATCGCGCGGGCGCCGATTGCCATCCCCTCGAGCACCGAGTGCGGGTTCCCCTCCAGCAGCGAGCGGTCCATGAAGGCGCCCGGGTCGCCCTCGTCGGCGTTGCATATGACGTACTTGCTATCCCCGTCCGCGGCGCGGCATAATTTCCACTTCTGTCCGGTGGGGAAGCCACCGCCGCCCCGCCCACGGAGCCCCGCGCGCCGCACTTCGTCGATGATCCGATCCGGGTCCATCTCGAACAACGCCTTGGCGAGCCCCACGTAGCCCCCCTCTCGGATGTAGTCCTCGATCTTCGACGGGTCGATCCGATCGTTCATCCCGAGCACGATGCGCATCTGATGCCGGTAGAACGGGATCTCCTCCTCGGCGGCGATCCGCCTCGCGGCCGTTTTGGTGACGGCGCCCGGCATCTCATAGAGCAGCCGCTCGATCACCTCGCCGCGCTTGACCGTTTTGTCGACGATATCGGGGATGTCGTCCGGGCTGACACGGCAGTAAAACGTTCCGGGAGGGCTCACCGTCACGAGCGGGCCGTTCTCGCAGAGGCCGCAACCCCCAGTCATCACCACTTCGACCTGGTCGTGAAGCTTTGCCCGCTTCAGCGCCTTCTCGATGCCGCCGAGGATCTCGTCTCCGCCGCATGCCTTGCACCCGGTGCCATTGCACACGAAGACGCGGCGCTTGTGAGGGTCGAACGACGCGGCGATCTGGGAACGCAACGCGTCGAGGTCGGCACGGAGCGCGAGTTTCGTCATTTGCGCGCTCCTCGGGCGGAAATGTCCTGTATTACCTTCTTCATCGATGCGCTGGTTTGCTGGCGCAGAACCTTGTCGTCGAGGACTACGACGGGGGCCAGCGCACAGGCACCGAAGCAGGCGACCGATTCCAGCGATACGGCACCGTCGGCCGTGGTCTCGCCCGACTCGATCTCGAGGTCCGCCTGGATGTCGCCCATAAGCTTCCCGCTCCCGCGGACGTAACACGCAGTGCCGGTGCAAACCGTGACGCGGTGCAAACCGGGTTTCTTGAAGCGGAACTGCGCGTAGAAACTGGCCACGCCCTCGACCAGCGCCGGGGGCACGACGAGGTGGCGCGCGATGGCCTGCATCGCATCGCGCGGCAGGTACCCGAGCGCCGCCTGCGCCGCCTGGAGCATCGGGATGATCGATGACCGCGACGATGGAAAAGCAGCCCCCGCAGTGGCGAACCACCGCTCGACTTCGGAGTCGAGCCGCCCCCCCGGTCCTCCCGAGCCGCGGGCGTTCGGAGCGTCGGCTTTGAGCATTCGCCCGGCCTTCTCGGACGAAACGTGTCTTCCAAGCTTGTTCATTGAATCACTCTTCGATGTTTGTTCTGCGACGGAAAACCGGAGGTGCCTTCTGATCTTGATGGATTTGCCGGACACTATGCGCTCGACGCGGCGGCGGCAATAGATAGGATGGACTCACCGATAGCGGAACCCCGCGCCAAGGGATGGACGACGACATGAGCGTGTTTGTCGAGCTCAAGGCGGCCCAGCTTCTGTGCTCCCGCCTCTGTCACGACCTGGTCGGCCCGGCCAGCGCCGTCAACGCCGGAGTCGAGTTGATGGCGGAGCCCGGCGCCGGCAGCCACGACGACGCCCTGGCCCTGATCGGCGCCAGCGCCGCTCAATTGAACCGCCGCCTGGCCTTTTTCCGCGCCGCCTTCGGGCTCGGCGCCTTCGCCAGGGGAACGGTGGCCGTGGCCGAGACCGGCGCCCTGGCGGCGGGACTGCTGGCCGACGGCCGGGTGGCCCTCGACTGGCCGCCCGCCGACGACCCGGGGACGGCGGCGGAGATCCCGGGGGCGGCGGCCCGACTGATCCTCAACATGGTCCTGCTGGGCGCCGGCTCGTTGCCCCGGGGCGGCGACCTGGCGGTCCGCGTCGCCGGCCTGGCCGAGGGCACCGGGGTGGCGATGACGGCGGCCGGGCCGGGTGCCAGCTTGAGGGAGGACGTCCGCGCGGCGATGGCGGCCGGGGCCGCCGTCGGCGACCTCTCGGCCTACAACATCCACGCCTACCTGGCGGCGCGGTTGGCCGAGGAACTGGCCGTCGAGCTGGAGATTTCCGAGGACGCCGACGACGAGGTCCGCCTCGCCACCCTGGTTCCGACCGGTACCCCGACGCCATGAATAGTAACGACCTTCTAGAGCAAAAGTGCTAAAGACCGTGTTGGAGATTAGCCTCAAGAATGTCTATATCGAACCAACCGATTTCGGGAAGTTCGAGGGGATAGGGTATCGTGCGGCCTGCCGCCGGCTCCGCCCGAGCGGGTGCCTGTGCTTGGCGAGACGGATCGAGGGAGGCGGGGCGGGATTTCACCTTGGGAAAAACGAAGGGCGACATGAAGTCTTGTCTGATTGTTGACGATTCCAAGGTCATTCGTATGGTGGCCCGGAAAATCCTGCGGGAGCTGGATTTCGAAACCGAGGAGGCCGCCGACGGCAAGGCCGCGGTGGATGCCTGCAAGATCAGGATGCCCGATGCCGTATTGCTCGACTGGACCATGCCGGTCATGAGCGGCATCGATTTTCTCAAGGAACTGCGCAATTTGCCTGGTGGCGACGCGCCTGTGGTCGTTTTCTGCACGACCGAGAACGACATCGAACACATTCGGGAGGCCTTGGAGGCGGGCGCCAACGAATACATCATGAAGCCGTTCGACAGCGAAATCATCCAGGCGAAATTCGCCCAAGTTGGTTTGCTGTAGCCGTCCCCAAGAGGCAACCGTTGGTCACCAGTACGAAAGATCAAGACGGTGGGGACCGTCCAACGATCTTCAAACGATCCCATCCGCGTCATGATCGTCGGCGGTGGCGATGGCCGGCATCTGCAGCGCGGTTCTTCTGCTCAATGACCTGGCGCCGCACATCATGATGTTCGCCGGCAGGGAAAGAAAATGACGCCTGAAGACTTCGTGTTCGTCAGCAAGCTGGTCAAGGACAGGTCCGGCCTGGTCCTGACCAGCGACAAGGCCTACCTGCTGGAAAGCCGGTTGATGCCGGTGGCCCGCAAGCGGGGCCTGAAAGGCCTCGAAGACCTGGTGCAGGCCATGCGCTCCAGCCGCGACGAGGAGTTGCTGCGCGAAGTCACCGAATCGATGACCACCAACGAGTCCTTCTTCTTCCGCGACATCAAGCCCTTCGACCTGTTCCGCGACATCGTCCTCCCCCAGTTCCTGGAGAGCCGCGCCGCCAAGAAACACATCCGCATCTGGTGCGCCGCCGCCGCGAGCGGCCAGGAACCCTACTCGCTGGCCATCATCCTCAGGGAAGAAGCCGCCAAGCTGGCCGGCTGGCGGGTCGAGATCGTCGGCACCGACATCGCGCTCGAGGTCCTGAACAAGGCCAAGGCGGGGCTCTACTCCCAGTTCGAGGTCCAGCGCGGCCTGCCGATCCGGTTCCTGATCAAGTACTTCACGAAGGTGGACGACATGTGGCAGGCCTCCCCGGAGCTCAGGTCCATGATCAGCTTCAAGGAATTCAACCTGCTGGACGACTTCAAGACCCTCGGCGGCTTCGACGTGGTGTTCTGCCGCAACGTGCTGATCTACTTCGACCAGCAGACCAAGGCCCAGGTGCTGGACGGGATCAGCAAGCTGATGCCCGGGGACGGCATGCTGTTCCTGGGCGGCGCCGAAACGGTGCTCGGTATTTCCGACAAGTTCATGCCGGTTTCAGGGCAACGGGGCGTCTACGGTCTGACCGCGGCGGCGACCTGATCGCCATCGCCGTCCTCTTCCGGGTCGCGCAGGACGTAGCCCCTCCCCCATACGGTTTCGATGTAGTTTTCGCCGCCGGTGGCGCCGCCGAGCTTCTTGCGCAGCTTGCAGATGAAGACGTCGATGATCTTCAGTTCGGGCTCGTCGATGCCGCCGTAGAGGTGGTTGAGGAACATCTCCTTGGTCAGGGTGGTCCCCTTGCGCAGGGACAACAGCTCGAGGATGCCGTACTCCTTGCCGGTCAGGTGGATCGGCTTGGCGTCGACCTCGACGGTATGGGCGTCCAGGTTGACGGCCATCCTGCCGGTGGTGATGATCGACTGGGAATGCCCCTTCGAGCGCCGCACGATGGCCTGGACGCGGGCCAGCAGTTCGCCCTTGTCGAAGGGCTTGGTGAGGTAGTCGTCGGCGCCGATCCCCAGGCCCTTGACCTTCTGCTCCGCTTCGCTCAGCCCCGACAGGATCAGGACCGGGGTCTCGATTCGGGCGTCGCGCAGGCGGCGCAACACCTCGAGGCCGTTGATGTCGGGCAGCATCAGATCGAGGATGATGATGTCGTAGTCGTAGAGCTTGCCGATCTCCAGGCCGTCTTCTCCGAGATCGGTGGAATCGACGACCATACCCTCGGATTTGAGTACCATTTCGACGCTTTGCGCCATCGTCGGGTCGTCCTCGACCAGGAGTACGCGCATGGCGGTCCCTCTCCCGTGCCGTTAAGGATGGTTAACCATAAGTCCACGGGAGCATCGATTCAAGAATCCTTATTGCATCCAGGTCGCGCCCCCGAGGTTTTGGCATAGGTTGAAAGTTTGCTTTTTTATACGCATATGTTATACTGCAATCCTCGGCAGAATAGCGGAGAACCAAGATGACAGCGGATATAGACAGTTCGTCCAATCCCGCATTGGTCGCAGAAGTGGCTAAAGCGGCTTCCGCGCCCCTCGTGATGTCTCGGCAGGCGACGTCTCAGCTTGTCGATGGTATCGAGGTGGTCAAGGAAACGCCCAAGGAAAAGGTCGAGGTTTTAAACGAGGCCGAACAAAAACACGACCAAAGCACCGACCAGGGCGACGAGACCGCGAACAGTGGAGAAACCATCGTCAGGCCCGGCGAGGAAAGCGAGACCAGTGGGTCGACAGAGGATCGCGGCGAAAAGATCGACACCTTAGCCTGAGGTTGAGGCTCGCTTGCGAAACCCCACGTTCTTCCCGCCGGATGGGATGACGGCAGGGAACGGTTTTTTGCGTCCTGAACGCAGCCCAGGACATTAGTGTCCTGGTTCCTAAGTTCGTGGCCTTTACCGGACCTTAAGGACTCCTTCTCCATACTCCGGAGACCGGCGCGAGGCGGGGTTTTCCAGTCGATGGACTTGGCTAAGAACATCATCACCGAGATGGGGCGACTGCCCGATTTCACGGTCTACGGCCGGGTCAGCGCCATCGTCGGCCAACTGGTCGAGGTCAGCGGCGCCGAGGGGAGCCTGTCCATCGGCGACCGCTGCCGGATCATCGCCCGCGGAGATCGCCAGGTGACCTGCGAGGTGGTGGGTTTCCGCCAGGGACAGGCGCTGTTGATGCCATTCAGCTCGCTGGACGGAGTCGGGCTGGGCTGCCGCGCCGAGATCACCGCCACCGACCCGGTGATCTATCCGGACCGCAGCTGGCTGGGCCGCGTCGTCAACGCCTTCGGCGAACCGGTGGACGGCAAGGGACCGCTGGTCGCCGGGGGGGTCCCCTATCCGGTCCGCAATCGCCCGCCCCCGGCCCACGACCGGTGCCGGATCGGCGGCAAGATCGACCTCGGGATGCGCGCCATGAACGCCTTCCTGACCTGCTGCCGGGGCCAGCGGATGGGCATCTTCTCCGGCTCCGGGATCGGCAAGTCGACGATGCTGTCGATGATGGCGCGGCATACCGACGCCGAGGTCAGCGTCATCGGCCTGGTCGGCGAGCGCGGGCGGGAGGCCCGGGAGTTCATCGAGGACGATCTCGGCGAGGATGGCATGGCGCGCAGCGTGGTGGTCGTCGCCACCTCCGACGAATCCCCCCTCCTGCGGCGCCAGGCGGCCTATGTGATGATGACGGTGGCCGAGTACTTCCGGGATCAGGAGTGCGCCGTCCTGTGCCTGATGGACAGCATCACCCGCTTCGCCATGGCCCAGCGCGAGATCAGCCTGTCGGTGGGCGAACCCCCGGCCAGCAAGGGCTATACGCCTTCGGTGTTCGCCGAGCTGCCGCGCCTGCTGGAGCGGGCGGGACCGGGAATCACCGATGCGGGCTCGATCACCGGCCTGTTCACGGTGCTGGTCGAGGGCGACGACCACAACGAGCCGGTCGCCGACGCCGTGCGCGGCATCCTCGACGGCCACGTGGTCCTCGACCGGGCGATCGCCGAGCGTGGCCGCTTCCCCGCCATCAACATCCTGCGTAGCGTGTCCAGAACCATGCCCGCCTGCAACACCGACCAAGAAAACTCGATCATCGACCGCGCCCGCAAGTTCATGTCGACCTACGAGGACATGGCCGAGCTGATCCGCCTCGGCGCCTACCGCCGGGGCAGCGACGCCGAGGTCGACGAATCGATCCACTACCACCCGGCTCTCGAGGAGTTCCTGAGGCAGTCCAAGGACGACAAGACGGACCTCGAGGGCTGTTACCGGAGGCTCGCGGAAATCCTCGACGTCGCCCCCGGCGAGGAAGCGGCCGGCGAGGAAGCGGCCGGCGAGACGCCGGGGGAACAATGAGTCGATGAAGGGCTGAGAGGTGGCCGGAAACCTGCACCCGTTGATCCGCCTCCACGAGTGGATCGTCGACGAGAGGCGCCGCAAGCTGGCCGACCTGCTCGACCTGATCGCCGAACTGGAGAACCAGGGCCGGAACCTGGAACGCGAGCTGATCGACGAACAGAGAATCGCCGGCACGGCGCCGGAAGAGGCCGGCCTCCTCTACGGCAACTACGCCAAGGCGGTCATCGCGCGCCGCCAGCGGATCGCCGAGTCGGTGGCCGACGCCGAAAGCAAGGCCGCCGTCGCCCGCGAGGCGGTGCGCGAGGCCTACCGGGAACTCAAGAAATACCAGGTCGCCCAGGCCGCCCGCGACCGCCGCCAGGCCGAGGAGGAAGGGCGCCGGGAGCAGATATTCCTCGACGAAATCGGCATCCAGGGTCACCGCCGGCGCCACGGCGGGATGCTCCATTGACGCCCGGGCCATTGTGCTCAGGGCGGCCTATTGGTTGGCTTTACGCTTTTCCAGGAGGTTGTCGAGCCAGTCGGGGTCCATCTCCGGCACCGAGGACAGCAGCAGTTCGGTGTATTCGTGGTGGGGCGGGGTCAGGATCTCCTGTTTCTCGCCCTTCTCGACGATCCTGCCCTCCAGCATGACGACGATCTCGTCGGCGATCGCCTTGACGGTGGCCAGATCGTGGGTGATGAACATGTAGGCCAGCCCCAGCTCGTCCTGGAGCCGTTGCAGGAGCTTGAGGATCTCCTCGGCGACCAGCTGGTCCAGGGCCGAGGTCACCTCGTCGCAGATGATCAACTCGGGCTTGGCGGCCAGCGCCCGGGCGATGCAGATGCGCTGCTTCTCGCCCCCCGACAGTTCCGAGGGGAAGCGGTCGAAGTACTTTTCGCTGAGCTCGATCATGTCGAGGAGTTCGAGCACCCGTTGGTTCCGCTTCTCGCCGCGGATCCCCAGGTAGAACTCGAGCGGCCGGCCGACGATGTCTTTCACCCGCTGCTTGGGATTCAGCGCCGTGTCCGGCATCTGGTAGATCATCTGCAGCCGGCGCAGCTCGTCCTTGGAGCGCTGGCGGAAGTCGGGGGTCAGCGTTTGGCCGTCGTAGGTGATCCGCCCTTCCGACGGCGGCAGGAGCCCGGTGATGACGCGCGCCAGGGTGCTCTTGCCGCTTCCCGACTCGCCGACCACGGCGACGGTGCGCAGGCGATGAAGTTCCATGTCCAGGTTGTAGAGCACGGGGATGGTGCCGTAGGAGGCGCTGATGTTCTCGACGGTGAGGATCGGGACGTCCTCCTTGGGCTCTTCCACCGGCGGCTTGCGGAAGGTGCGCACGGCCAGCAGGGCCTGGGTGTAGTCCTCTTCCGGGTTGTAGACGATGGTCCGGGTATCGCTCTCCTCGATCAGGTTGCCGTAGCGCAGGACCATGATCCGATCCGCCATCTGCGCCACCACCGCCAGGTCGTGGGTGATGTAGATGGCCGCCGTGTTGAACTGGTGGACGATGTCCTTGATCGCCGCCAGGACCTCGATCTGGGTGGTCACGTCGAGCGCCGTGGTCGGTTCGTCGAAGATGATGAGATCGGGTCGGCAGGCCATCGCCATCGCCGTCATCGCCCGTTGGAGCTGGCCGCCCGAGACCTGGTGGGGGTAGCGGAAGCCGATGTTCTCGGGGTCCGGAAGCTGCAGGCGCTCGTACAGATTCTTGGCCTCGGCCTCGGCCTCCGAGCGCGACCTGACGCCGTGCTGGACCGGCGTCTCGCAGTACTGGTTGATCAGCTTGTGGGCCGGATTGAAGGCCGCCGCCGCGCTTTGCGCCACATAGGCGATGCGCGAGCCCCTGAGGTTCCGCTTGTCGTCGTCGTCGGCCTTCAACAGGTCGATGCCGTCGAAGACGATGGAGCCGCCCGAGATCCGGCAGCCGTCCCGCGCGAAGCCCATCGCCGCCAGTCCGATGGTCGATTTGCCGGCGCCCGACTCGCCGATCAGCCCGAGCACCTCGCCGCGCTTCAACGTCAGGTCGATGCCGCAAACGATCTCGTTCCACTGATCGTCGGACTCGCCCTCGATGCGCAGGCCACGCATCTCCAGCAGGACATCGCCTTTCTTGCCTCTGGTTTCTTTCGGGATCATTCCTTGAGTCCGCTCGTCAAGTGCAGGAACCAATCGACCACGAAGTTGACGCCCACCGTCAGAAGCGCAATGGAGCCGGCCGGCAACAGCGGCGTGATATCGCCGAACGAGATCAGTGTGGCGTTGTCGCGCACCATGGATCCCCAGTCGGCGGTCGGCGGCTGAACCCCGATCCCCAGAAAGCTCAGCGCGGCGAGGGTCAGGAACACGAAACAGAAACGCAGCCCGAACTCCGCCACCAGCGGGGCCAGGGCATTGGGCAGCACCTCGCGGCGCATCACCCACCACAGGCCCTCGCCGCGCAATCGCGTCACTTCGATGTATTCCATGACCACGATGTTCATCGACACGGCGCGGGCCAAACGGAACACCCGCGTCGAGTCCAGGATGCCGATAACCAGGATCAGCGCCGGAATCGAGGTGCCGACGATGGTCAGGATCATCAGCGCGAAGATGAGCGACGGGATGGCCATCATCACGTCGACGATTCGGGCCAAGATCTGATCGACCCAACCCCCCAGCGTCGACGCCAGGAAGCCGAACAGTATGCCGACGAAAAAGGCCAGACAGGTGGTGATGAAGGCAATCCCGATGGTATTTCGCGCGCCGTAAATCAAGCGCGTCGCCATGTCGCGGCCGAGATTGTCCGTCCCCAGCAGGAAGCCCTCGCCCCAGGGTTCGTACTCGGCGCCGACAATCTGGGATTCACTGTAAGGCGTAAGGACCGGCGCGAAGACCGCGAGAAACACGTAGAAGAAAATTACCAGGAACCCGAAACGGGCGCTCCAGGGCGACTTTTTAAGGAGCTTCCAGAATCTCACGGCGCGTCCCCTCCCCTCACTTCGGATGCATCAGTCGCGGGTTGCTGAGGATTGACAGCACGTCGGCGGTAAGGTTCAGCAGGATGTACGTCCCGGCGAAGATCAGGCTGCTCGCCTGGACCACCGGGATGTCGCGCTTGGAGACGGAATCAACGAGAAGCTGCCCGAGTCCGGGGTAGACGAACACCACCTCGACCACCACCACGCCGACCACCAGATAGGCGAGGTTGATCACGATGACGTTGATGATCGGCCCCAGGGCGTTGGGCAGGGCGTGCATGACGATGATGCGCGATCGGCTCAAGCCCTTGAGATGGGCCATTTCAATAAAAGGGCTGGCCAACAGGTTGATGATCGCGGCTCGCGTCATCCGCATCATGTGGGCGACCACCACCAGGGTGAGCGTAAAGGCCGGCAAGGCGCTACGGTACAACTTCTCCAAGAATGTCAGCTCGTCGTAGATGTTCGAGATACTGGGGAACACCGAAATCTTCACCGCCAGGAACAGGATCAGGATGTAGGCGACGAAGAACTCGGGGAACGAAATCGAGCTCAACGTCACCACGTTGACGAAGCGGTCGAACAGGGTATTGCGATAGAGCGCCGCCAGCACGCCGAGCGTCACCGCCAGAGGCACCGAGATGACCGCGGCAAGCGAGGCCAGGAACATGGTGTTCCCGAGGCGCCCGCCGATCAGCTCGGAAATCTCCCGTTTGTTGGCCAGCGACCGGCCCATGTCGCCCTGCACCATGTCGACGAGCCACTTGACGTAGCGCTCGTGGGCCGGCAGGTCGAGCATGAGTTCGCGGCGGAAGGCGGCGACGGTCTCCGGCGTCGCCGCCTGGCCGAGGATCGCCTCGGCCAGATCGCCCGGCAGCAGCTCGACTCCCAGGAAGATGATCAGCGAGACAACGAACAGCGTGAGGAGGCCCAGCGCCAAGCGCTGGGCCACCAACACGACGATTTGCGTCATAGATCGTATTCCCGACCGATTATGCGGACGCGAGCGCTATCAAGAGAACCACCAGCGCTCCATCCCCTTCGCGCCGTCCATAGTCGAATTCGAAGCGAGCCGGTTGTGCTTGACGTTCTCGCGAAAGCCGAGGACGAAGTTGTTGAACATGGGAACGACCACGCCGCCCTCGTCGCGGACGATTGTCTGCATCTCGACGTACATCTCGTGGCGCTTGGCTTCGTCGAGCTCGGCCCGCGCTTGCTTCAACAGCACGTTGAAGCGGTCGTGCTCCCAGAAGGTGTCGTTCCAGTTGGCGCCCGCGGCGTAGGCGATCGAGAACATCCAGTCCTCGGTCGGTCGCCCGCTCCAATACACGGCGCCCCACGGCTTCTTCATCCAGACGTTGCTCCAGTAGCCGTCGTTGGGCTCGCGGATGACGTTGATCGTGATCCCGGCCGGCGCCGCATGCTCCTTGTAAAGCACGGCGGCGTCGACCGCCCCGTCGAAGGCCGCGTCGGCGGCGCTCAATTCCACCGTCAGGCTGCTCAGGCCGGCCTTCTTGAGGTGGAACTTGGCTTTGTCGATGTCGTAGGTGCGTTGCGGCAACTCGCCCGCGTGGAAGCGGAGGTTCTGGCTGATCGGGTGGTCGTTGCCCAACACGCCGCGCCCGCGCAGGACGCTCTGCAACAGGGCCTCGCGGTCCACCGCGTGTTTCAGCGCCATCCGCACGTGGTTGTTGTCGAACGGTGGCGTGTCTGTCCGCATGGCGAACGTGTAATGCGCCGTGCCGCTGGTTTCCTCGATCCGGATGTCCGGGTTTTTCTCCAGCAGATGCGCGGTCTTGACCTCGACGCGGTCGATCACATCGACCTCGCCGGTGGTCAGCGCGTTGGTCCGCGCGGCCTGGTCGATGACGGCGAGGATCTCGGCGGTGTCGAAGTTGGCATGGCCCTCCTTCCAGTAGTTGGGATTGCGCTCGAGCGACGTGCGCACACCGGGCTCGAACTTCTTGAGCTTGTAGCCGCCGGTGCCGACGCCCGACTCCCAGTCCACCTTGCCGTCCTTGGACGGCATGATCGCGAAGTGGTAGTCGCTGACGATGTACGGCCAGTCGGCGTTGCCCTCGCGAAACGCGAATACTACGGTATTCTTGCCGTCCGCCTTCATCTCGACGATCGGATCGAGGAAGCCCTTGGCGGCGGACTTGGAATCCTCGCCGCGATGGTGGTTGTACGAGGCGACCACGTCGGCGGCGTCCATCGTCTTGCCGTTGTGGAACTCGACGCCCTTGCGCAGCTCGAAGGTCCAGGTGGCGGCGTCGGCCGAGGCCTCCCAGCTTTCGGCCAGCTCGGGGATCAGTTTGTCGGTGTTGCCGATCTCGGTGAGGTGGTTGCGCAGACCCAATTGGACGAACTTCATGTAGGCATGGGAGGTGGTCGCCGGGTCGATCGAATCGGTGGTCGAGCCGTGGGCCATGCCGACCCGCAGCTTGCCCCCTTTCTTCGGCGTCGCGGAAAGCGCCGTGGTGCTCCACAGCGCCGACGCCATGGAGATGGTGACGCCCAGGGCGGCGGCTCGCCCCATGAAGTCGCGGCGGGTGATCTTGCCTCGGGCAAGTAGGTTTTCCAATTCTTTCATATTAGGCATGTTTATCTCCCTGCATTGAAATCAAAGTGGTTGATTCCACTTATCGCCAAGTTGAATCCGGGAACCGTGATCCAGGTGTTCCCGACGATAATGCTCTAGAAACCGGCGTCACGCAAGACACGACCCAATATCCTCAAAAGCGATTCGAGCGATACCTGGGACCGCTTTTGGAGGCGCTTGGCAACCACGCCAAGGGGTATTGACGTTTACGGGTAGCGGCTGGACAAGATGAAGAGAGAAGAACATTCGACCTTGGATGGCCTTGAAAGCGCCCGGCCTCCTCTTGGCTGGGCGCTTTTTTTGGTCAGCCGAGGCTTGCGGTGTGCCGGCGTCTATTGAGGCGAGGGGCGCGGGGGGGGCGCTTGGCGAGGGCATCCAGCGGAATCTCGATCTCCGGGGCCGGCGGCAGCGCTTCGATCATCGCGTAGTCCCCATACTTCCTGCACGCCCGGAACATGGCGATCACGTTTTCCGGCTTGCAGCCGGGATGCAGCGAGTTCGACGAACACAGCACGAAGCCGCCGCCCGGGGCCGCGATCTCGATCACTCTGCGGGTCTCGGCCTCGACCTGGTCCGGTTCCCCGAACACCAGGAGATCGAGGCAGTCGACGTTGCCGCAAAGGCTGATCCTGTCACCGAGATGGGCCTTGGTCTGGGCCAGGTCCATGCACTGGGGCTGGATCGGGTGGAAGCCGTCGAAGCCGATCTCCACCAGGTCGTCGACCAGCGACCACATATTCCCGTCGCTGTGCTTGAGCACCTTGAGACCCTTGGCGTGGGCGTGGTCGACGATCTCCTTCTTGTAGGGGCGGTTGAACTCCCGGTAATGCTGCGGTGACATCATGAGATAGTCGTTCCCCGCCAGGTCGCCGGTTAATTTTATGATATCGACGCCGATCTCGGCCGAGATGTCGATCACTTTCTTGTTGAAGTCGGTGGTGATCCGCGCGATGGCGTGGACGAGTTCCGGGTCGGCGACGAAGTCGATGAGGTACTTTTCCAGGCTACCGCGCATCAGCCAGCTCTCCTTGAAGGGGCCGTAGATGCTCAAGACGCAGGCGCGGTCGGGGCCCAGGCGCTCCATGACGTGGCGGGCGCCGGCGAAGTCCTCGAGGGTGAGCCGGGCCGCCATGTCGTAGCGCTCGGCGTCCCGCAAGCTGTTTATCGGCCCCTCGACGACGGCGGGAAGACCCATATCGCTGAGGATGTAGCGGCGGCCGTATTTATCCTCGCCGAACTCCTCGGACGTCCGCTTGAAGCCGGTGGAATGGACGAGCCAGGTAGAGTCGATGTCGAGCGTCTCCACGACGTCGCAGAAGAGGTCCAATACCTCGATCGGTTCCTCGCCGTAGCGTGCCACCGCCTGGCCCCTGGCGGGGAGTTCCAGCCCCAGGCGTTCGGCCATCCCCCAGACCACCTCCTCGTCGATCCAGTCGTACATCGGCACCCGATCCGGCTGCCCACCCGAAATGGCGGTCAGCATTCGTTCCCGTGAATTCATCCGACATTCTCCAGATAACTCTCAATTCCACGGCGATAGTACCCAAATCCCACCGCCATTGGGATAGCAAGGCTTATCCCGTTGGTCCCGGTGTGCCTGGATGTGGGGGCATGCGCTGGTGAAGGTTTTCGGCCTACGCCGGAGCGGGTCTTGGTCGCAGGAAGATGATCAACGAGACGACGAACAGGGTGAGGTGACCCAGCGCCAAGCGCTGGGCCACCAACACGACGATCCGAGTCAACGATCGTATTCCCGACTAGTTATATGCCGACTGGAACGCGATCAAGAGAACCACCAGCGCTCCATCCCCTTCAGGCCGTCGAGAGTCCAATTCGAGGCGATCCGGTTGTGCCCGACGTTCGCGCGCAAGCCGAGGACGTAGTTGTTGAACATGGGAACGACCACGCCGCCCTCGTCGCTGACGATTGTCTGCATCTCGACGTACATTTCGCGGCGTTTGGCCAGGTCGAGCTCGCTCCGCGCTTGCTTCAACAGCACGTTGAAGCGTTCGTGCACCCAGAAGGTGTCGTTCCAGTTGGCGCCCTCGGCGTAGGCGATCGAGAACATCCAGTCCGCGGTCGGCCGCCCACCCCAGTAGCACATGCCCCACGGCTTCTTCATCCAGACGTTG
This sequence comes from uncultured Thalassospiraceae bacterium, assembly GCA_964632795.1. GTDB lineage: Bacteria > Pseudomonadota > Alphaproteobacteria > Rhodospirillales > 2-02-FULL-58-16 > CAZWEZ01. Next base: position 28,461 of record CAZWEZ010000032.1, read on the forward strand.
CTCCAGTAGCCGTCGTTGGGCTCGCGGATGACGTTGATCGTGATCCCGGCCGGCGCCGCATGCTCCTTGTAAAGCACGGCGGCATCGACCGCCCCGTCGAAGGCCGCGTCGGCGGCGCTCAAGTCCACCGTCAGGGTGCTCAGGCCGGCCTTCTTGAGGTGGAACTTGGCCTTGTCGATGTCGTACGTGCGCTGCGGCAGCTCGGTGGCGAAGTTGATTTGGTTCTGGCCGATCGGATGGTCGTTGCCGACCACGCCGTGGCCGCGCAGGACGCTCTGCAACAGGGCCTCGCGGTCAACAGCGTATTTCAGCGCCATCCGCACGTGGTTGTTGTCGAACGGCGGCGTATCGGTGCGCATCGGGATCGAGTAGTGGGCGGTGCCGCTGGATTCCAGGATATTGATGTCCGGGTTGCGCTCCAGCAGATGGAGGGTCTTGAGTTCGACGCGGTCCATCACATCGATCTCGCCGGTGGTCAGCGCGTTGGTTCGCGCGGTCTGGTCGATGATGGCGAGGACCTCGGCCGAGTCGAAGTGGGCGGCGCCTTCCTTCCAGTAGTTGGGATTGCGCTCGAACGTCGAGCGCACACCGGGCTCGTAACTCTTGAGCTTGTAACCACCGGTGCCGACGCCCGACTCCCATTCGATCTTGCCATCCTTGGCCGGCATGATCGCGATGTGGTAGTCGCTGGCGATGTACGGGAAGTCGGCGTTGCCCTCGCGCAACGTGAAGACGACGGTATTCTTGCCGTCCGTCTTGATATCGACGATCGGATCGACGACGCCCTTGGCGGCGGACTTGGAATCCTCGCCGCGATGGTGGTTGTACGAGGCGACCACGTCGTCGGCATCCATCGTCTTGGCGTTGTGGAACTCGACGCCCTTGCGCAGATTGAACGTCCACTGGGAGGCGTCGGCGGACGCTTCCCAACTCTCGGCAAGCTCCGGGATCAGTTTGTCGTCGTTGCTGACCTCGGTGAGGTGGTTGCGCAGACCCATGCCGACGAACTGCATGTAGGCATCTTCGAAGGTTGCCGGGTCGAGCGAGTTGGTCGTCGAGCCGTGGCCGATGCCGATCCGCAGCGTGCCCCCTTTCTTCGGCGTCGCGGAAAGCGCCGTGGTGCTCCACAGCGACGACGCCATGGAGATGGTGACGCCCAAGGCGGCGGCCCGACCCATGAAGTCGCGGCGGCTGATCCTTCCCTGCTTGAGAAGGCTTTCCAGGTGTTTCAATTTAGCCATTGTTCTCTCCCTGTGATTGAACCGGAAGGGATGCTTCCGGTTATGACCCGGTGTGACCGGGAAAACGTTTTCAGGTGCATCCGTGCGATAAAGCGATAGATATAATGCGACAGAAAGTAGCGTCATGCAATACGCGAACCGAACCCCCGCGCGGACCGTTCATTATGGTAAAACCAGGTTCCGATGGATCGACGTTTGTTACAGGCCTCGCCGCCCTCGGAATTGGCCCGGCGCGGGGTCCGTAACGCCCTCGATATCCCCCTTCGCCCACCTCCCCGCGCCCTTCGACGGCTACACCCTCGTCCACATCTCCGACCTTCACTTCGGGACCTTGGCGGGCCTGGAAGAGGCCCTCCACCGGCGGCTGGAAAATGTCGACGCCGGTGCGCTTGAATTCAGCCGTCCGGGGCCGGGAACAGGGCGTCGGTCTTTCCGGTCGCCCAATAGACCGCCAATCCCAGCCATTCGCGGATCGCCACGGACAGCGTGCTGATCCCGGAGCGGAAGTTGAACGACAGCTCGAAGGTCATGTCTCCGGTGTAATTGAAGTCCACCGGGTAGGGGATCATCCGCCAACCGGCCTTGCGGAAGCTGCCGAAGGCGCGGGGCATGTGGAAGGCCGAGGTGATCAGGACCCAGGTCTCGTCGGGCTTCGGGGCGACCAGCTTGTGGGTCAGGACGGCGTTCTCGTGGGTGTTCCGGGACTGCTTCTCGAGAACGATCCGATCGACATCCAGCCCCAGGACGTCCAGGATCTGGTGCAAGTAATCGGCTTCCTTGACGTCCTGGCGGGAGGGATCGCCGGAACCGCCGGTGAAGACCAGCTTGGCCTCGGGATAGCGCCGGGCGAGGACGGCGAATTCGGTCAGTCGTTCGATCGCCCCGTTGATCGAGGTCTGTCCCCTGGCCTGGGTCACCACCTGGTCGACGACGCCGCCCAGGACGACGATCCCGTCGACGCGCTCCGGCAGTTCGCCGACCACCGGAAACCGGTTCTCGATGGAAACGATCATCCAGGTGCCGAACGGCAGGCTCGCCATCGCCAGGCCGAGCAATGCCCCGACGGTGATCAGCCGGCGTCCCAACCGGCGCCACCTGGTCCACGACAGCCAGGCCCCGGCGCACAAGAGAATCAACAGGACGTTGCCCGGATCGACCAGGAACAACAGGGCCTTCGACAGATAGAAGAACATCGCCCGGTGATAGCCCCCCGCACCTGGGCTGGCAACAGGGTTGTCGCCATCGTCGCGTATCCGCCGGCGTCATGGGTTCAATCCACGTTTTCAGGCAACGGGAGTTTATCCGCGGGATTTCGGCCCTATATTAAAGTGGCGGGGTGAACGTGGGAGGCTCGTCGAAGCGGCATCGAAACCATGAACAGTACCGATTCCAAAGACCTGCGGGACATCAGCCGGCGTTTCATCGCCCTTGCCTTCTGCCGCGCCGACATCCTCCTTGAGTTGGACGGCGAAGGGCGGATCGTCTTCGCCGAGACCAGCAAGAAGGACCTGTTCGGCGGCGCCGAGGGTTTCGTCGGCCGATCGTTCCTCGACCTGGTCGTCGAGGGCGACCGCAGGCTGGCCTCCGACATCCTGGGAGCCTGCGTGAGCCATGGGCGGATGGACGATGTCGCGATGCGGATCAGGGGCGCCAACGGCCGGGTGCTGAACGTCGCCCTGGGCGGTTACCGGGTGCCGGACCTGGACGGCCATTTCTTCCTCGCCCTCAAGATCAACCCGCCGTCGTTGCGCGGCCAGACCACCCGCGGCCTTATCCGCGACGAGGCCACCGGGGTGCTGGAGAAGAAGGACTTCGCCACCGTTGCGGCGGCCCGGGTCGGGGCCTTCCGGCGCGCCGGGGGCGAGGCCAAGATGACCCTGCTTCGCGTCGATGGGCTGGAAGGGGACGACACCGGCCTGGGGGCGGACGAGAAGGCCAAACTGCTGTCCACCATCGGCAACGTGATCAACGAACACTCCCTGGGCGGCGATACCGCCGGGCGGGTGGACGAATCCCACTACGGGTTCGTCCACCAGGCGGGCGAAGACATCGACGCCGTCAGAACTCAAATCGAGGACGCCACCCGCGAGGTCCATCCCGAGGGACTGTCCCTGTCCACCCGGACCACCACCATGGACATGGACGACGAAAACATCTCGGAAGGCCAGATGGCCAAGGCGTTGATCTATACGCTCCAGGAATACTGCGACAAGAAAGGCGACATGGACGATACCGACCTCAGCGGGATGTTGTCCAAGATGACCGCCCAGACCATGAAGTCGATCAGCGTGTTCAAGAAGATCTGCCGGACCGGCAACTTCGACCTGGTGTTCATGCCCATCTGCTCGCTCGACGACGGAACCGTCCATCATTTCGAGCTGCTGTCGCGCTTCGAGTACGGAGAGGGGGGGGATATCTCGCCCTACCGGATGATCACCCTGGCCGAGGACATCGACATGATCGGCGCCTTCGATCTCGCCGTCGCGGGCAAGGCGATCAAGATCACGACCGCCTTTTCCAGGGAGCGGCCGATGCCCAAGTCGGCGGTCAACGTTTCGGGCAACTCGATCGCCGATCCGGCCTATCTCGAACGACTCCACCGCCTCCTCGCGGATCATCCAAAGGCCAGCGAGCTGATCATGTTCGAGATCACGGAGTCGGCCCACATCGAGGACCTGGAGACGGTCAACGCCTCGATCCAGAAACTGCGCGCCATGGGATTCGAGGTGTGCCTCGACGACTTCGGCGCCGGGTCGGCGAGCTTCGACTACCTGAACGCGCTGGAGATCGACGTCGTCAAGTTCGACGGGCCGGTGGTCAAGCGGGCGTTCTCGTCCCCGCGCGGCAAGGGACTGATCTCGTCGCTGGCCACCATGTGCCGGAGCCTGGGCGTGGAGACCGTGGCCGAGATGGTGGAGACCCAGGACGAAGCCGATTTCCTCCACCAGTGCGGGGTCCAGTACGGCCAGGGCTACCTCTACGGCAAGCCCAACCGGGACCCCATGGTCTTCCTCGGCGACCGACGCCCGAAACCGTAATACCATGCTTGGCGCCATCGCCGGCGACATCATCGGCTCGATCTACGAGCACCGGCCGATCAAGAGCACGGCCTTTCCCCTGTTCGGCGAGGGCTGCGTGGCCACCGACGACAGCGTGCTGACCATCGCCGTCGGCGAGGCGCTGATGGGCGACAGGGACTTTGCCCGCCATCTCAGGGAGTACGCCAGGCGCTATCCCGACGCCGGGTACGGCTCCATGTTCCTGAGGTGGATGGCCGACGACGACGCGGGTCCCTACGGCAGCTTCGGCAACGGCGCGGCGATGCGGGTCTCGCCGGTGGCCTGGGTCGCCGAATCGGAACCCGAGGTCCTGACACTAGCCGCCGATACGGCCGCCGTGACCCATGACCACCGCCACGGCATCGCCGGGGCGCGGGCGACGGCGTTGGCCGTCTGGCTGGCCCGCAACGGGACCTCGGCCAGCGGCATCGCCCGCGCCGTCACGGACGGTTTCGGATACGACCTCTCGGTTCCCGTCGCCCGCATCCGCAAGACCTACGGTTTCGACGTCACCTGCCAGGGCTCCGTGCCCCAGGCCCTTCGCTGCGCCCTAGAAGCCGTCTCCTACGAGCAGGCGGTGCGGCTGGCGGTGTCGCTGGGCGGCGACTCCGACACCCTGGCCTGCATCGCCGGGGCCGTCGCCGAGGCCCGGTTCTCGGTGCCCCCCGAGATCGCCACCAAGGCCATGACCTACCTGGACCACGCCCTGCGCCCGGTGGTCGAAAAGTTCGTCGAGCGCTACTGTCCTGGTTCCTGAGTTGATGGCGCCAGCCCCTGAGCGGAAAAATGCCCTACCTGGGTGCTAGCGTGTTTTGGAAACCCGTGTGATGTCGCACCATACGGTCAATATGACGGCCTCATACCGGCAATCCCGCCTTGCGGTAACCCTCTAGCCAGTGGTCGCGGTCTTCCTGGCGCGCGCACATCAAGATGTGCGCAGCTGCGAGCTTAGCGAAGTTGTAGTCCTCGGGGCGTTGTCGCTCGTACTCCGCAACCGCAGCCCGAGCCTCGTCAATACGACCGAGCTGGGCATAACACGCTGCCAGTTCCGCATACAAGTGGAACGGTGGGTTGCGCCAGCGCCTGAAAGTCTCGATCGCCTTTTCGTACTGCCGCGACATGTAGTACGCCTCGAGCCAGTCTTCCACGCCTGATTCCGGTTCGTGCGGGTCGAGACGGTGTCTCTTGCGAAACCATTCGAGGCCACCGACGGCATCGCCTAGATAGGTCAGAACGAAGCCGTGCCTGAAGATTGCGTTCACGTCGTTCGGGTTGAGCGCGATCGCCCGCTCCGAATGGATCTTGGCTCGATCATGCTGACCCAGCAAAAGATACGCCAATGCCGCGACCAGATGGATGGAGCTGTCGTCGTCATCGATTGCGAGCGCCCGGTCGATTTGTTCGCGTGCCTTACGAGTCGACTCCTCAGCCGGCGTTCCGGAGGCAAAGACCTGATAGAGGTAGTGGACTGCCGAGTGAGCGTAGGCGCGCGCGCACTGGGGGTCGATCTCGATCGCCTTCTCGAACATCTTGAGTGCTTCGGGGTCACCGTAGTTCTCACGCAGATACCGTTCGCCGCGCAAGAGGTAGTCGTAAGCCGTCAAGTTGTCAGTCGGCTTTCGTCTCGCCCGCGCGAACACTGCTTGGCTGACCTTCGTCGGCAAGATCGAGGCGATCGACTGCGTGATCTCGTCCTGGACCGCGAAGATGTCCTCGAGCTCGCGGTCGTATTTTTCGGCCCACAGGTGATTGCCCGTAGCTGCTTCAACAAGCTGTGCCGTCACACGTACCCGGTTGCCCGCCTTGCGAACGCTGCCCTCGACGACGTACGCAACGCCCAACTCGCTTCCAACGTCCTCTACCTTCGGTGACTGGCCCTTGTAGTGGAATGAGGAGTTGCGGGCGATGACGAACAGCGAGCGAAAGCGCGACAACTCGGTGATGATGTCCTCGG